>CACZWD010000012.1 GCA_902784805.1 uncultured Ruminococcus sp.
GCGCCACTAACATACAATTAAATAAAAAATCAGAAAAAATGCATTTTCATTCTATAATAATAAAATTGCTTGCGTTAGACCGAGTTTGTCAGCGCTCTGGGAGCGATTGAAAAATCGCTCCCTTATTTTTTAATTGTCTTTATTTCTTATCTCTACACGTCTGATTTTTCCGCTGATTGTTTTCGGAAGTTCATCAACAAATTCAACAACTCTCGGATATTTGTATGGAGCGGTGTTGTGTTTTACGTAGTTCTGAATTTCTTTTTTCAGTTCTTCCGTGCCGACGGTACCTTTTGTAAGAACAATTGTCGCTTTAACAACCTGCCCTCTGATTTTGTCGGGTACAGGCGTTATAGCACATTCAAGCACATACGGAAGCTCCATAATAACGCTCTCGATTTCAAACGGACCGATGCGGTAGCCCGATGACTTGATGACATCGTCAATTCTTCCGACATACCAGAAATAGCCGTCCTCGTCACGCCACGCAAGGTCGCCTGTATGATACATATTATCATGCCAGACTTTCTTTGTATTTTCCTCATCTTTATAATAGCCGAGGAACAAACCGCAGGGCGAACCCTTATCCGTTTTAACGACAATTTCACCGGTCTCGCCTATTCCGGCGCGGCTGCCGTCGTCAAGCACAATATCAACATCATACATGGGGCTCGGTCTGCCCATTGAGCCGGGCTTTGCTACCATGCCGCGGAGCGTTCCGACAGTAAGGGTGGTTTCGGTTTGTCCGAAGCCTTCCATAAGACGATGTCCCGTTGCCTTTTTCCACTGCTCATAAACTTCGGGATTAAGCGCTTCGCCTGCCGTTGTTGTATATTCGAGAGAGGACAAATCGTATTTTGACAAATCCTCTTTTATGAAAAACCTATACATTGTGGGCGGCGCGCAAAATGTGGTAATATTGTACTTTTTAAACATCGGCAAAATATCCTCTGCTTTAAAACGGTCAAAATCATAAACGAAAACCGCCGCTTCGCAGAGCCATTGTCCGTAAAGCTTGCCCCAGAGCGCTTTGCCCCAACCTGTATCGGAGATGGTAAAATGAAGCCCGTCGGGGTTAATGTTGTGCCAGTATTTTGCGGTTATAAAATGACCGAGAGGGTATTTATGGCTGTGACAGGCGATTTTCGGGTATCCCGTTGTTCCCGAGGTAAAGAACATAAGCATGGGGTCGTTTCCGCAGGGGGTGTCGTCTTTTCTTTCGTATTCGGCGGAAAAACCTTCAACCTCACTGTTAAAATCGTGCCAGCCTTCACGCTCGCCGCCGACAAGGATTTTGGTTTTAAGAGTTTCGGATTTTTCCGCAGCGAGGTCAACCTGATGCGCCACGTCACCGTCCGCGGTGCAGACAATAGCGCTTACGCCCGCAGCTTTAAAGCGGTAGTCAAAATCATGCTCCACAAGCTGATTTGTCGCGGGTATTACAATCGCTCCGATTTTATGAAGCGCGAGTATTGAAAACCAAAACTGATAATGGCGCTTAAGAACAAGCATTACCCTGTCGCCCTTTTTAATACCGAGACTTTCAAAATAATTCGCAGTTTTTGAGGAGTAATCGCTCATATCCTTAAAGGTAAAGGTTTTTTCTTTTTTGTCGTTTGAAACATAAAGCATAGCCCTTTTGTCGGGACATTTTTTAGCGAGCGCGTCAACGCAGTCAAAAGCGAAATTAAACTTGTTCTCGTTTTTGAAGGAAATATCAACAAGACGCTTTTCTTTATCCTTAACGGTATTGATAAATTTCTTGTAAACCGCCGTTTGAGGCTGGTCGCTTCTTTCGGTTTCGCTGCCTTCGTCGGTCGGAGCGGGTGTTTTCGTTTTGCCCGCGGCGCCCATAACCATAGCGTAGATTTCAAGGTCATTGCCGTCAAGCGCGGCAAGGCCGTGAGGCTTTGTGCTGTTATAGTATATGGAATCGCCCGGTTCCAGAATTTCAACATTACCGTCTATTACCGCTTTCATTCTGCCCTTTAAAACGATATCAAACTCCTGTCCCTCATGGATGGAAACCTTTGGATTTTCCTCCTCCTCTTTCGAGTAGGGGATTTTCACCCAAAAAGGCTCCGTAACCTTGTTTTTAAACATAGAAGCAAGATTACGGTATTCATAACCCGTAAGACGTGTTATCGGAAGACCGCCGCCCCTTCTCGTCACCTCATAGCCCGTAAGCGTGGGGCTGGAGCCTTTTAAAAGGTCTGTCGGGTCAACCTTAAAAGCGTGAGCGCATTTGTAGATAAATGTAAAGTTAAAATCTCTCGTTCCGCTTTCGTATTCGGCATAATCTTTAAGCGTTACGCCCGTAATTTTTGCCATTTTTTCCTGTGAAAAGCCGAGAAGCATTCTTGTTTCCTTAATACGTCCGGCAACTTCTTTAAGCTGTTCCGCCGCTTCGTTTTGCACATTTTTTTCTTCCATTTTAATCTAATGTACCCCTTTCTTTTTGAGGCATAAAAAAACGCCTCAAAGATTTTTCTTTGAGACGAGATTTATTTTCCCGCGGTACCACTCAAATTGCGCTTAAAAAGCGCCACTCTTCAGGCTCTGACAAGCCCTTTGCCTTAACGTTGCAAACTCACGGAAGGCGCCTACCGACAAATTTTCCGTTTGCTTTCGGACCTTCGGCTCGGAAGGGATGGGTCATTTGGAATTGCTTTGCCGCCTGCTCTCAGCGTATGCGCAGGCTCTCTGTGGGGCTTCACACTCCGACCGTCTTCGTCACAGCCTTTATTATGAAACTGACATAATTCTACCACTTTTTTTTAAAAATGTCAAGTACTTTTTAAAATTTTTTATTTTTTGTACATTGTTGCCTAAAAAACGGGCTGATATCGTTTAAATTTCAAATATTTTTAAAAATTTCCGTAAAAGGTTGACTAATTTGAAAAAATGTGCTAAAATATACATCAGAAAATACATTTAAAATTATAAAGGAGGATTTTAAAATGGAAGCTTTTAAAATTAGTTTGTCATCGATTAACGATGTTAAGGAGTTTGTAAATCTTGTGAACAAGTATGACTTTGATGTTGATCTTGCATCGGGAAGATATGTTGTTGACGCTAAATCAATCATGGGCATTTTCAGTCTTGATTTAAGCAAGCCCATAACCATTGAAATCCACAGCGACAGCGATGACGCTAAAAAATTTGCAGAGGCTCTTAAAGTTTATGTAAAGTAATCCTTTGCAAAGGAATACCGCTTTTAAAGTCCTTTGCTTTTTTGGCAAAGGACTTTTTATTTGTTATGAAAGAAGGAATTAAAAATGTTTCTTAAAGATATTTATGCCGATATTGACTCGTTTTTAGGTAAAAAGGTTACGCTTTCGGGTTGGATAAGAAACCACAGAAAGCAAAAAAATATGGGCTTTATTGATTTTTTTGACGGCACATGCTTTAAATCAATGCAGCTTGTTTATGATGAAAACACGCCGGGATTTGATGAAATTCAGGCTTTTCATATAGGAAGCTCCGTTAAGGCGGAGGGCGAGCTTCGCAAAACGGAATACAGCAAGGACGGCATAGAGTTTGCAATAACCTCGCTTGAACTTCTCGGCGACTGTCCGGAGGATTATCCGCTTCAGCCCAAGCGCCATTCAATAGAGTTTTTAAGAGAAATCGGCTATCTTCGTCCGAGGACAAGGCTTTTTCAGGCGGTTTTTCGCATAAGGAGTCTTGCGGCAATGGCAATTCATGAGTATTTTCAGAGCCGCGGTTATGTTTATGTGCATACGCCTCTAATAACCTCAAACGATGCCGAGGGCGCGGGCAATACCTTCACGGTTACGGCATTTAACCCGTTTGACGACAAAAAGAAAAACCCGAAGGACGATTTTTTTGGCAGACATTCGTCGCTTGCCGTCACGGGACAGCTTGAGGGCGAAACCTTCGCGCTTGCCTTTAACAGAATTTACACCTTCGGTCCGACCTTCCGCGCGGAAAATTCAAACACCAAAACCCACGCTGCGGAATTTTGGATGATAGAGCCGGAAATTGCTTTCTGCGACCTTAAAGGGCTTATGGATATTGAGGAGGATTTCTTAAAAGAGGTTGTGAAATATATTCTTGAAAAAGCGGACGATGAACTTGCTTTTCTTGAAGGATACACAAAGCTGCCGCTGAGAGAAAGAATGAAAAAGCTTACGGAAAGCGCGGTTGCGAGAGTTACTCACGAGGAAGCGATAACAATTCTTAAAAATTCGGGCAAAAATTTTGTTTTTGAGCCGAAATACGGCGAGGATCTCGCGAGAGAACACGAAAAGTATTTAACGGAGGAATATTTTAACTCTCCTGTTTTTGTATATGACTGGCCGAAGGATATTAAAGCCTTTTATATGTATCAGAACGATGACGGCAAAACCGTCGGAGCGGTTGACCTTCTTGTTCCCGAAGCCGGCGAGCTTATGGGCGGAAGTCAGCGCGAGGTGCGCTATGACCTTTTGTTTAACCGTATGAACGAGCTTAATATTTCAACCGAGGATATGTATTGGTATCTTAACCTCCGCAAGTTCGGCGGCTGTGACCATGCGGGCTTCGGTATGGGCTTTGAAAGACTTCTTATATATGTTACCGGCGTTGATAATATAAGGGATGTTATCCCCTATCCAAGAACGCCCGGAACGTGCGAGTTTTAAAAATTGAGGGGTGGCGAAATCGCCACCCCTTTGCTTTTGGTTATTTTTGGATTGTCCGTCCGTTCAGGAAGTTGGTCGCGCTTTATATTTCTACGCTTCGCCCGATAATCCTTCAAACAGACCGAGAAGCACAATGCCGATAACCGTTACGGCAATTGATGCATAATGTTTCCACGATAGCTTTTCTTTAAGGAAAATTCTGCTCCACAAAACGGAAACCACGCAGTAAGCCGATATTACGGGGGCCGCGCCTATGGCATATGCCGAGAGAGCGAAAATATAAGCAAACTGACCTGCCGTTTCACATACGCCGCCAAGAAGCTTTGGTAAATCGCGGCTACGAGCAAGAGTGTCACGCTTTATGATAAGAACATAAACAGCGGCGATAATACCCATAAAAAGAAAAGTAAGCTCATAAGCAACGTTTGCGCTTTCTTCATCGAGAGTTTCAAGCAGAAGATTATCTGCAAAGGTCCCTGCCGCGTCTATAAGACAATATAAAACGGGAATAAGCACGGCAATAAGGCTTTTTGTGTATTTAATTTCTGACTGTGACTGACGCAATGCCCTTTTTTCGTCATCTTCGGTATATGAAACAATGCCGAGAAGAAGCACGCCTGTACATATGATAATAACAGCGGCAGTCTGAAGCGGCTCCATTTTTTCATGAAGGATAAAAAAGCACGCAAGAGCCACAACCGCGCCCGACGAGTTGCATATGGGCGACGACACGGAAAGCTCGATATAGCGGAGCCCGACATACCCTATTGTCATTGAAAGTATGTATAAAAGTGAAGCGGGCAAATAGGCAATTATAATATCGAGCGAAATTTCAACTCCGCCGAAGAAAACCTCATAGGCGGCGTGAAGCCCCATTACAAGACCAACCGCCATAACCATTTTCCAGTGACTTAATTTGTCATCGGGCTTTGAACCAAGTTTGCTGAAAAAATCCGAACCGCTCCAAAAAAGCAGCGCAACAACCGCAAGTAAAAACCATTTCATTCTTTTATCTCTCCCAAATCAATTAATTTTTTTTCGTATAATTTTTCAAGTGACATCATAATGCCGAGCTTTGCGTGATACCATGTAAGACCGCCCTGAAAATATACCGCGTACGGCGGACGTATGGGACCGTCGGCACTCAGCTCAATTGAGGAACCCTGAACAAAAGCACCCGCCGCCATTATAACCTCGCTGTCATAGCCGGGCATTGCCCACGGCTCGGGTGTAACATAGCTGTCAACCGGAGCGGCAGCCTGTATGCCGCCGCAGAAAGCGACCATTCTTTCAGCACTGCCAAGCTCCACCGCCTGGATTATATCGTGGCGAGCCTCCGAAGCGGAGGGCACAACCTTAAAGCCGAGTTTTTCGTAAACATTCGCGGCAAAAACAGCGCCTTTAAGCGCTCCGCTTACAACAGTCGGCGCAAGAAACAAGCCCTGATAAAACGAGGTCAAAAGTCCAAGGTTCGCTCCGACCTCCGCTCCGAGTCCGGGCGCCGTAAGCCGATAAGCGCAGCGGTCAACGAGATCTTTTCTGCCGCAGATATAGCCGCCTGTCGGAGCGAGACCGCCGCCGGGATTTTTAATAAGCGAGCCGACCGTCATATCCGCACCGACTTCGGGAGGCTCTTTAAGCTCAACAAATTCGCCGTAGCAGTTATCGACCATACAAATAACGTCTTTTTTAATGCCTTTCACAAAAGCAATAAGCTCCCCTATTTCATCAACCGAAAAGGAAGGTCTTGTCTGATACCCTTTTGAGCGTTGAATAGCAACAATTTTTGTTTTTTCGTTTATCGCTTTTTTAATATTTTCATAGTTAAAGCTACCGTCCTCTTTAAGCTCAACCTGCTTATACGATACGCCGTATTCTTTAAGAGAGCATGCGGACTGCCTTATGCCGATAACCTCTTCAAGGGTGTCATACGGGCCGCCGGCGGGACATAAAAGCTCATCGCCGGGCAAAAGATTTGCGGAAAGCGCGAGTGTGAGCGCGTGAGTTCCGCAGGTTATCTGAGGGCGTACCAATGCCGCCTCGGCACCGAAACAGTCAGCATAGACCTTTTCGAGAGTATCTCGCCCGAAATCATTATAACCGTAGCCCGTGCTTATATTAAAATGCGTGGTGTTTACACGGTTTTTCTGCATTGCGGCAATCACCTTGCACTGATTATATTCCGTAATCTTATCAATTTCCGCAAAACGGTCTTTAAGCCCTAAAAGCACATTGTCGCAATAATTATAAACCTTGCCGCTTATTCCGAGCTTTAAATACATATCTTTTGCAATCATATATTTTTCTCCTTGTTTGTATCAAATTTTTTAAATATTTTCAGAGCTGCCTCGTTTATGGCGTCGGGCTTTGAAATTATTAAGCCCGCGTCCTCGTCACCTAAAATAAGCAGACTGTCGCCGGGTTTTATGCCGAAAAGCTCTCTTGCTTCTTTTGGTATAACAATTTGACCTTTTTCACCGATTTTTGCCGTACCGAAAATATGTTTTCCTCCCGGTTCGCCCAGAATATGCTTGCCTACTTTCATAACATTCGCCTCCGCTCCGCTTAAAATCCTACAAGTAGGAAAATTATACCTCATATATTGTAGCATATATGTAAAAATTTGTCAAGTTTTTAGAGGAGCTTATTTTACGGCAAGTTTTCGTTGGGCGCTATCATAAAGCCGTTTAGTCCTACCGTCATAATATCGGAGCAAATGACCTTGTTTTTGTAAACAAGGGCGTTTGCTCTTATTTTTTGCCCGTTAAAGGGCGGCACGTTTTTTAATTCGTAGGTGTATCTTTTTACGGTTTTGCCGAGGTACGGCTTTACGCTTAAACCTGTTTTCTGCTGAATTTTCTCATATTCCTCAAGAACGGGACTCATAAAAGAAGGAAAGGTGTAATCTGTTATTTCAACCGGCTTGTCGCAGAGTTCATAGCCGTATTCCTTAAAGTATTTTTTAACGGCTGTTTCGGGGTTTGAAATAAAAGCTCTGAATATAATCAAAAAAACAATTGTAATTAAAAACGGAAAAAACATACGTTTCAACGAAAATCACCTCGTTAATATATACGCCTTTTTTTGACAAAAAATTCGTAACATAAATGTAATAAAATAATTTTTAAAAGGGGTTGACTTTATAGATTTTAAGTAGTATAATGAACAGGACTTAAAAGGGTAAAATCAAAACAATTTGTTAAGAAGGTGTTCTTTATGATTACTGACGAAAACAAATTACCCGATTACGAAGGAATGTTCGAGAAAGCCGAAGGCAGGGACAAATCCGGGAGCAAGGTTCTTTTACGCATACTTTTGCAGAATAAAAAGGACTTTATAATTTCCGTTTTGTTTTATCTTCTGAAAAACGCTCCCGTTTGGTTTACGCCCATTGTTATTTCAAATGTGATAAACATTGCCACTGACAAAATAAGCGGCAAGGGCGGCGAGCTTTCGGGAATATGGTTCTGGGCGGTTATCGGTTTTGCCGTGCTTTTTTCAAATATTCCGCTTCATGTTATTTATATTCATTTTACAAGCCACGCTCTCAGAAATATCGGCGCGGGTATGAGAAGCTCCCTTATCAGGAAGCTGCAGCATCTTTCTCTTACCTATCATAAAGATATTGAAAGCGGCAGACTTCAGTCAAAGTTTTTAAGAGATATGGAAGCCGTTGAGTTTTTAAACAATCAGATTATTCTTTCATTTATTCCTTGTTTGATTTCACTTACCGTTTATATGACAATAACTTTAACCAAAAGTCCTCTTATGGCGGGAGTTTTTGTAATTACCATTCCGGCAAGCGTTGCTGTAATAAAAATATTCCGCGGAAAAATTGTCGAAACAAACAGGGAATTCAGGCACGAGGTTGAAAACGTTTCGGCAAAGGTTTCCGATATGATTGAAATGATACCGGTCACAAAAGCGCACGGGCTTGAGGAGGAGGAAATCCATAAGCTTGACGAAAGCCTGCAAAGACTTAAAAAGTCGGGATTAAAGCTCGATAAAACAGGCAGCTATTTTGGCTCGGTAAGCTTTGTTGTACATAGTTCAATTTCAAATCTGTTTGTAATTTTTGCGGCGATTATGGCATATTACGGCTATATAAAAATAGGAGATATTGTGCTTTACCAGGCATATTTTAATTCGGTTATGGGTAATGTCAGCAGTATAATAAATCTGTATCAAGAAATAGCGAAGGGTGTTGAAAGCTTGAAATCCGTGAGTGAAATTATGTTTTCGCACGATATTGAAGACAACCGCGGAAAAATACGGCTCAAAGAGGTGCGCGGCGAGGTAAGCTTTGAAAATGTATATTACAGCTATCCGGGAAGCGATAAAAAGGTTATTAAGAATTTTAATTTAGAGGTAAATCCGGGTGAGTGTGTTGCTGTTGTCGGGGCTTCGGGAAGCGGAAAATCAACTGTTATGAATATGATAATAGGTTTTCTTAAAGCCGATGAGGGTGCTGTAAAAATTGACGGAAAAAATATTAAAGATATAAATCTTACCGATTACAGGCGATTTATTGCCTTTGTTCCGCAGAACAGTATTCTTTTTACTGGTACAATAAAAGAAAATATCCTTTACGGCACAAGAGGCGTTTCAGACGAAAAGCTTACCGAGATTGTGAAAAAGGCAAATATAGACGAATTTACGGATAAAATGGAAAAAGGTCTTGACACTTTTATAGGGGAGCACGGCGGAAAGCTGTCGGGAGGGCAAAAGCAGCGTATTTCGATTGCCAGAGCGCTTATCCGCAATCCCAAAATAATTATTTTTGACGAGGCGACAAGCGCACTTGACAACGCTTCGGAATATCATGTGCAAAAGGCAATGACCTCGCTTATAAAGGGCAGAACGACCTTTATTGTAGCTCACAGGCTATCGACAATCCGTGACGCTGACCGTATTGTTGTTATGGACGGCGGGGAAATTGCCGAAATCGGAACATATGATGAGCTTATGCACAAGAAAGGTAAATTTTACGAACTTAAAACACTTAATGATATGAAAGATGTGTAAAAGATGATTTGTAACGAATGTCCCCGCAGCTGCGGAGCGCAAAGATTACCCGAAAAAGGCTTCGGTTTTTGCAAAGCGGGCGAAAAAATAAAAATCGCGAAGGTTATGCTGCATAAATGGGAAGAACCGTGCATAAGCGGGAAAAACGGCTCAGGAGCGATTTTTTTCGGCGGCTGCGGTCTCGGCTGCGTTTATTGCCAGAACAGCGAAATTTCCTCGGAAGGCAAAGGAGAATATGTTACCGAGGAAGGCTTTAAAAAAGTTGCGCATAGCCTTGAAGCGCAGGGCGCGCATAATATAAACCTTGTTACGCCAACGCATTACGCTCATATTCTCAAGGATTTGCTTGACGGTATAAATGTGCCCGTGGTTTATAACTGCGGCGGTTATGAAAAAATAAGCTCTTTAAAGAAGCTTGAAGGCAAGGTGCAAATTTATCTTGCGGATTACAAATACGCGCTTGCCGGTCCTGCCGAAAAATATTCTTCCGCGCCGGATTACCCCGAAATTGCCGAAAAGGCGATTCTTGAAATGTACCGTCAGACGGGAGATTTTGAGCTTGACGAAAACGGGCTTATGAAAAAAGGACTTATTGTGAGGCACCTTGTGCTGCCGGGGCAGCTTGAAAATTCAAAGCGTGTTATTGATTTTTTTGTACGGCATTTTAAAGAAAAGCGTGTAATGCTCAGTCTTATGGGGCAGTACATACCCTGCGGAAAAGTTCTTACCGATAAACGTTACGCCGATATAAACCGAAAAGTCAGCCTCGCGCTTTATAAAAAAGTTTGTGATTACGCCGATGTCTGCGGCGTTGAGTACGGCTATTTTCAGGATTTAACTTCAGCCGACAGCAAATATATTCCCGATTTTTGATTTTTATGTCATTTTACATTTTTGTTAAAATTTTTCTTCCGGTATTGATATTTTGCCTTTTATCTGATATAATGTAATATAGGAATATATTTGCATTTTTGAAAGGAAACGGGTTATGATTGATTTTATTATCAGTATTTTTCTCGGTATTGTTGAAGGTATAACGGAATGGCTGCCTATAAGCAGTACAGGGCATATGATACTTTTTAATGAACTGATTGGTATAGATGACAGCAGTTTTTTTAATTCCCAGATTTTTCTTTACATAATTCAGCTCGGCGCTATTCTTGCCGTTGTAACGCTGTATTTTAAAAAACTTAATCCTTTTTCGCCTTCAAAAACAAAGACAGAGAAGGCGGATACTGGGCAGATGTGGTTTAAGGTTATAGTCGGCTGCGTGCCCGCAGGCGTTTTCGGACTGCTTTTAAATGATTATATGGACAGCATTTCAAACTATGCCGTTGTAAGCGCCATGCTTATTATTTACGGCGCGGCGTTTATATTTGTTGAGAGTAACAAAACCGGCGGTACGAAAATAAAGGAAATGAGTGAGCTTACTTACAAAACCGCGCTTTTAATCGGACTGTTTCAGGTTTTGTCGATTGTACCCGGTACGTCAAGGAGCGGAGCGACAATACTCGGAGCGATAATCCTCGGCTGCTCAAGAGAGCTTGCGGCGGAATTTTCTTTTTTTATGGCAGTGCCGATTATGTTTGGCGTAAGCGTATTAAAAATTGCGTCGAATTTTTTGAATAACGAGTACATTATGACTTCGCGCGAATGGTTATTGCTCGCTTTATCAATGCTTGTAGCTTACGGCGTGTCGGTTTTAGCGCTTAAATTTCTTGTCGGTTATGTTAAAAAACATAATTTCAAGGTTTTTGGCTATTACAGAATTGCGCTTGGCGTAATTGTGCTTTTGTATTTTACTTTTATTAACAGATAAAGCTGCCGTTTCTTGCGGCAGAGAAAGGATTTGTTATGGCTGAAAAAACGAAAAACAAACCGGTAAAAGCGGATGCCAAAAAAAAGTCGGCGTCTGCTGCCGAGGAAAACAGCTATGCTTCGGAAATAATTACAATTCTTGTAGGGGTACTAGGCATTTTTATAATGGTGAGTCTTTGGTTTAATACGGCAGGCATTGTCGGAAAATATTTAAACATTGTCATTAAAGGGCTTTTCGGCTGTGCGGCGTATGTTCTTCCGCTTGCGCTTGTCGGTGCGGCAATTTGCCATTTTGCCGCGAAGGACGATATGAAATCGACCTACATAGCAATTTTGTTTTTGCTTATATGTGTATTTGTACATTATGTCTATATTGTTGACAGTGTGGATTACATTTCGGGCGGCAGAGTATGGCTTTGGAAAATAGGTGTGGCAGGCGAAGGCGGCGGCGTTATAGGCGGTACGCTCTCGGAAATTTTTGTCGGGCTTATAGGCAAGGCTATAACCGCGGTACTTCTTGCGGCTCTTTTTATGATTGATATAATTCTTCTTTTTAAAATATCGGTTTTAAGCGTTCTCGGCAAATTTTTCCGTTTTATAGGCAGAAGTATAAAGGAATGTTTTACCTCAGTTGCCGAAACGGAGGACGAAAACGAGATTTTGCCCGATAAAAAAGGCGGAAAAGCAAAAGATGAAAAAATTGCGGACGCTTCGGACGACTGGGATTCAACGCCCGATATAACCATACTTCCCGCCGAAACCGAGGAGGAAATTTCAATAAACGACCCGCTCGGCAGTACGGAAAAGGACGAGCTTCCGCTTGTTTTGAACAGTGAACCGAAGAAAGATGAAGAAACGAGTGATGACGGTGCCGCAGCAAATGAGATTGCGTCCGAAATAGAGGAAAATATGGATAAGCCCGTGAGAGAATATGTTTTTCCGTCCTCACAGCTGCTTGACGAGCCGAAATCAAATACAAAAGAGGATAAAATGGACAGGCTCAAAGAAAATGCGGCAAAGCTTCTTACAATTCTTGAAAGCTTTGGAATTGAAGCAAAAATAACCAACGTAACGCGCGGTTCCAGTGTGACAAGATACGAAATCGTCCCCGCCGCGGGCGTTAAGGTAAATAAAATCACCGCTCTCGACCAGGATATTGCCATGCGCCTTCCCGCCGAGAACGTGCGTATTGAGGTGCTGCCCGGAAGCATAGGCATTGAGGCTTCAAACGACAGTATTTCAGCAGTATATATAAGGGATATGATTGAAAGCAAAGAGTTTATCAACCACCCATCAAAAATTGCCGTCGCCCTGGGGCGTGATATAAACGGCAAAACCGTGGTGGTGGATATAGCGAAGATGCCTCATCTTTTAATTGCGGGTACTACGGGCTCCGGTAAGAGTGTGTGCATAAACGCTATGATAACGAGTATTCTTTATAAAGCAACGCCGGAGGAAGTCCGCCTTATAATGGTTGACCCTAAAGCGGTTGAGCTTGAAATGTATAACGGCATACCGCACCTTCTTGTGCCGATTGTCACAGACCCGAGAAAGGCGGCGGGCGCGCTTAACTGGGCAGTAAACGAAATGGAAGAAAGATATAAGCTTTTCGCGGAAAACTCAACTCGAAATCTTGCCGGCTACAACGCGAAAATGAAGGCGAGCGGCGGAAAAACCTTGCCGCAGATTGTTATTATTATTGATGAGCTTGCCGACCTTATGATGGTTGCTCCGGGCGAGGTGCAGGATTATATCTGCCGTCTTGCCCAGAAAGCAAGGGCGGCGGGCATGCATCTTGTGCTTGCCACACAAAGGCCTTCCGTTGACGTTATAACGGGCTTAATTAAGGCGAACGTGCCGTCAAGATTTTCTTTCCAGGTTTCAAACCATATAGATTCAAGAACAATTATTGACGTGGGCGGCGCCGAAAAGCTTATGGGTAAAGGCGATATGCTTATGATGCTTGCGGGCAGCAACAAGCTTGTGCGTGTACAGGGCGCGTTTGTTTCGGACGGCGATGTTGAGAGAGTGACGAATTTTATCAGAGAAAACTGTGACGCGGAATACAGTGCCGAGATTCAGGAGTCAATCGAGCAAAATTCTGTAAAAAGCAAGTCGGAAGCAAAGGATAAAGCCGCCTCAAAAAGTGATGAGGTTGACGAGCTTCTTGACGAGGCTGTGGATATTGCTTTTGAGCTTGACCAGATTTCCACATCAATGCTTCAAAGAAGGTTAAAAATAGGGTACGCCAGAGCGGGCAGACTTATTGACCTTATGGATAAAATGCAGGTTATTTCTCCTTACGACGGCAGTAACAAGCCAAGAACTCTGCGTATGACAAGGGAGCAGTATTATCAGCTCCGTGAGCAGCTTCATGAGGACGAGCTGAATGATGATGAGGAATAAGATTTTTGGGAGGAAAGCGGTGTGAGCGGTTTTTTGCCCGTGTGCAAAAAAGATATGACAAGGCTTGGCTGGACGCAGGCGGATTTTATTTTTATTTCCGCGGACGCTTACGTTGACCATCCTTCTTTCGCGGCTGCCGTGCTTTCGAGAGTGCTTGAAAAAAACGGTTTTAAAGTCGCGGTAATTGCTCAGCCGAATGTTAAAAATCTTGAGGATATTAAGCGCTGCGGCGAGCCTCGTCTCGGAGTGCTTATATCGGGAGGAAACATTGATTCCATGGTGGCGCATTACACTGCCGCAAAGCGCAAAAGGAGCGAGGATTTATATTCACCCGGCGGCAAGGCGGGAAGGCGTCCCGACAGACCGACAATTGTTTATTCAATGCTTGCGAAAAGGGCTTTTCCGGATAAGCCCGTTATAATAGGCGGCATTGAGGCAAGCCTCAGAAGGTTTGCCCATTATGATTATTGGAGTGACAGCGTTATGCCGTCAATTCTTTTTGATTCGGGAGCCGACCTTTTGATTTACGGTATGGGCGAAAGAATACTCAAAGAAACCGCTCTTGCTTTAAACGATGGATATGATGTAAAATCTCTTACATATATTGACGGCACTGCATATGCGGCGGACGACGTTTCATATATTGAAGGAGCCGTAACGGTGCCTTCCTTTGAGGAGGTAAAAAGCAGTAAAAAAGCGTATGCTCAGGCGGTTAAAATTCAGTATGAGCAGCACGATTATGTTTGCGGAAAGACCGTTATTCAAAAACACGGCAGCCGTTTTCTTGTGCAGAACAAACCCGCCGCGCCGCTTTCACGAAGCGAGCTTGACGGCGTTTTTTCGCTGCCGTTTACACGGGAAGTACACCCGATGTACGAAAAAATGGGCGGAGTACCCGCCATTGAGGAAGTGAAATTCAGCATAACAAGCTCAAGAGGCTGTTTTGGCTCGTGTAATTTTTGCGCGCTGGCGTTTCATCAGGGCAGAACGGTCCGGAGCAGAAGCATTAAATCCATTGTTACGGAGGCTGTAAAGCTTACCCGTATGTCGGATTTTAAAGGCTATATTAATGATGTCGGCGGACCGACGGCGAATTTCAGGTTTCCGTCCTGCGAAAAACAGCTTAAGGAAGGCGTATGCAAGAACAGGCAATGTCTTTTTCCCACGCCTTGTAAAAATCTTGAGGTTTCACATACCGAATATGTGCGTTTGCTCCGGGAGCTTCGCGAAATTCCGGGCATAAAAAAAGTGTTTGTGCGGTCAGGTATCCGTTTTGATTACGTTATGGCGGACAGCGATAAAACTTTTTTAAACGAGCTTTGCGAACATCATATAAGCGGTCAGCTTAAAGTCGCGCCCGAGCACGTCAGCGATAACGTTTTAAAGCTTATGGGAAAGCCGAAAAATGATGTTTTCGGGAGTTTTTGCAAGCTTTATAAGGAAACAAACAAAAGGCTCGGGAAAGAGCAGTATCTTGTGCCGTATCTTATGTCAAGTCACCCCGGCAGCACGCTTGCCGACGCGGTTGAGCTTGCGCTGTATCTTAAAAAAGAGGGCATAAACCCTCAGCAGGTGCAGGATTTTTACCCGACACCGGGGACGATTTCGACCTGTATGTATTACACGGGCATGGACCCCCGGACGGGACAGCACGTTTATGTGGCAAGAACTGCCGAAGAAAAAGCAATGCAAAGAGCGCTTTTGCAGTTTAAACGACCGGAAAATTACGCGCTTGTGCATAAAGCGCTTGTAAAAGCGGGAAGAACGGACCTGATAGGTTTCGGAAAAGAATGTCTGATAAAACCCAAATATAATAAAAATTCAGAAATCGGAGGTTATACAAATGGCAAAAATAATAGACGGAAAGGCACTGGCGGCACGAATAAAAGAGGGCTTAAAGGAAGAAGTAAAGCGTCTCGAAAAGGAAGGTAGGCTTCCGGGGCTTGCCGTTATAATAGTGGGAGAGGATCCGGCGTCGCAAGTGTATGTTAGGAATAAGCGCCGTGATTGTGATGAAATAGGCGTGTATTCAAGAGAGTACGCGCTGCCCGAAAAGACAACGCAGGAGGAGCTTGAAAAGCTTATTGATGAGCTTAACGCAGACGAAAAAATAAGCGGTATTTTAGTTCAGCTTCCGTTACCTTCGCATCTTGACGAAAAGGCGGTAATAAACCGTATTAATCCAAAAAAGGACGTTGACGCTTTTCACCCATCAAATGTCGGAAAAATTATGATTGGGGATTACGACCTTCTGCCCTGTACTCCGGCGGGAGTTATGGAGCTTATTGAGGAAGCGGGAACAAAGGTTGAAGGTAAAAAATGTGTTGTTGTGGGAAGGAGCAATATCGTAGGTAAGCCGCAGGCAATGCTGCTGCTTCATAAAAACGGAACGGTAACGATCTGCCATTCAAAAACCAAAAATCTTGCGGAAGAATGTCGGAGCGCGGATATTCTGGTTGCGGCGGTCGGCAGGGCAAAGCTTATTACGGCGGATATGGTAAAGCCGGGCGCTACGGTAATTGACGTAGGAATGAACCGTGATGAAAACGGCAAGCTTTGCGGCGATGTGGATTTTGAGAACGTTAAAGAGGTCGCAGGGGCGATAACTCCCGTTCCGGGCGGCGTCGGACCCATGACAAGAGCCGTGCTTATGCGCAACACCGTAACTACCGCAAAGTTAAAATAAAGAGGAGAACGTAAAATGAAAAAAACCGTTGCTTTTTACACACTTGGCTGTAAGGTTAACCAGTACGAAACGGAAGCAATTATGCAAAAGTTTAAAAGCTGCGGCTATGAAATAAAAGATTTTGACGAAAAGGCGGATGTTTACGTTATAAATACCTGCTCAGTGACGGCGGTCGCGGACAGAAAATCACGGACGCAAATCCGCAAAGCAAGAAAAACAAATAAAAACGCCGTTGTTGCGGTGTGCGGCTGCTACGCGCAGACTCACGAAAAGGAGCTTCGGAGTATCCCCGAAATTGATATAGTAATAGGTACGGCAGGAAAAGATAAGCTTGTCATGCTTGTTGAGAAAAAGGGGGAAGAAAAAATTTTTGCCGTGGATGATATTATGCTGCAAAAAACCTTTGAAGAAACCTTTGTTTCCTGTCATACCGATAAAACACGGGCGTTTATGAAAATACAGGACGGCTGCGACAATTACTGCGCTTACTGCATTATTCCTTACGCCAGAGGGCATATAAGGAGCCGCAGCATGGAAAATATCCGCGCGGAGGCGGAAAAATTTGTTTCGGGCGGCTATAAGGAAATAGTCCTGACGGGTATTCATCTGACCTCTTACGGTAAGGAGACAGGTGAAAACAGTATATTTGACGTTATAAAAATGCTGCACGAAATAGATGGGCTTGAAAGAATACGTCTTGGCTCGCTTGAAATGAATGAGCGTTTGACAGAGCTTGCGGAGCACAGCGCGGAGCTTCCGAAGCTTTGCAATCATTTTCATGTTTCGCTTCAAAGCGGCTGCAACGAAACGCTCAGGCGTATGGGCAGAAGATATACAGCCGAGGAGTATTATAACGCGGTATATCTTTTAAAAAAAGCATTTCCGGGATCGGCAATAACAACAGATATTATGGTCGGTTTTCCGGGCGAAACGCTGGAGGAGTTTATGCAAAGCCGTGACTTTGCGGAAAAGGTCGAATTCGCGAAAATGCATATTTTTCCGTATTCGGTGCGGCGCGGCACGAGGGCGGCAAAAATGGAAGGTCAGATTGATAACTCTGTCAAAAAAGACCGCGCGGCGCTTATGGAGCAGGTTAACAGCAAAAGTATCAACGGCTTTGCGCGCAAACAGCTCGGCAAAACAGTATCGGTGCTTTTTGAACAGGAGGAGGACGGCTTTTATACCGGACACACTACAAATTATTTAAAAGTATATGTTAAAACAAAAGAGAAGCTTCATAATATAGTAAGAGAAGTGAAA
Source organism: uncultured Ruminococcus sp. (assembly GCA_902784805.1). GTDB lineage: Bacteria > Bacillota > Clostridia > RUG12999 > RUG12999 > RUG12999. Next base: position 17,842 of record CACZWD010000012.1, read on the forward strand.
ATTACGGATTATATGTCCGACAGGCTTTACGGTGAATTTTCAGACGTCAAAAAGCTCTGAAAAAGCTTAACTTTGTCAAAAAAAAAGCGGAAAAAATGGGGAAATTGGTATATTTTTCATAAAATATTAAAAAAGTATTGATTTTTTGGGGTTTATGTGCTAAAATAAATATAATAGAAGTGCTGTGTCCTTTGAATTTGTGTTTAATATAATATATATTATATAAGGAAGAAACACGTCATTTCATTTGACAACCGAATAAACACGACAGAAAAAAAGTCTGTCGGTTTAGATAAATTACCTGCTATGACAAGAGTTTGTAATATATTTTGTAATAAAAGTATATACTTTTACATTTATATTACATATTTAACTTTTCTCTTGACATATGCTTATGGTCGTGGTATAATTCGTTATGTAAAGCATAACAAAGGGTTATGCCAATCCGTAAGGGTAATAAAAAATTTATAATTTTATAAGGAGGAAACACTATGAGAAACTTAACTAAAGTTCTCGCAATGGTACTTGCACTTTCAATGATCGTGGGCGTTATAGCTTTCGCTAAAACTTACCCGGATGTTGACAGCAGTGCCAACTACGCAGAAGCAGTAAACGTTATCAGTGACCTTGGCCTTGCAGTAGGCGATGAAAACGGTAACTTTAATGCTGACAAAACACTTACAAGGGCAGAAGGTACAACCTTCGTACTCAGACTTTTAGGTCTTGAGGAAGCTGCAAAAGCGGCTGCCGGCACAGCTACAGATTTTTCTGACGTTCCGGCTGACCACTGGGCATCGGGTTATGTATCAGTTGCAGCAGCAAACGGTATCGTATCCGGTATGGGTGACGGCACATTTGCTCCGAACGCTGAACTCACTTACGCTCAGATAGTAAGAATGCTTGTTTCGGCTCTTGGTTATGAACCCCTTGTATCAGAGCTTGGCGAATGGCCCAACAACTATATGTCAGCTGCAAGCCAGATTAAGCTTACAACAGGCATCCCGGGCAGAGCTAATGATGCTGTAACAAGAGGCACAACCGCAAGACTCATTTACGCGGCTCTTACAATTCCGAAAATGGAAAAGAGCGGTATAGGCGTTAACGCTACATGGGCAGCAGGCGACCAGATGCTTCTTGACGACCTTGGCTTCTTCAAATTAAAAGGTAAAGTTACAGACGTTGACCTTGCAGCTAACAAAGCTATCATCAGCATTGATAAACAGTGCCTTGCTTATGTTGGAAGCAGCAACAATGCAACAGGTAAATACCTTGAAACAGATGACCAAGACAAATGGACAATTGATTCTAACGGCAACATCACAAGCAAAGAGCTTAACGGCTTTGGTCCTGCTTTAAAGGATTCTATAAACGTTCCTGTAATTATTTATGTTGCTGATGATGACGATTACACAATCGCTTCATTTGTTGAACAGTCTAACGTTGTAGAAACTCTTGCAGTTGATTCTGCTGATTATAAGAGCAATGACAACCAGAAAGTAACTTATTACACAAACGCTGACCAGACAAAGACATCTACCTTCAAACTTGCTGATGATGTTGCTGTATATCTTAACGGTGCATCGGTAGGTACAGTAACTTACGGCACATTTGTTACCGATTATCTTGATGGTGAAGATTACGCAATCGAGCTTAAAGATACAGATGGCGACGGCTACTATGATATGGCAGTTGTAACAGACTACAAATATATGGTAGTTAAAACCGTTAAAGTAGATAAGAATGGCAAATACACATTCACGTCAGAAAACCTTACAATAACTCCCAGACTTTCTAAGCTTATTGTTGATACAGATGATGATGATGTTGTTGTTTCTGTAATCAAGGACGGCGAAGAAATAGATATTGCTGACATTGAAGAAGGCGATATCCTTAACGTTAAGGCTACAACAATTGACAGTAATTATAATCTTACAGAGGGTACAATTTATGTAACCAACGAAGTTATTGAAGGTACAGTTAAGAGCCAGGATGAGGAAGAAAAGACAATTACTCTTGATGACGGCAGCGAATATGATTATCTTGACAAAGTAAATAGTAAATATCTTGCTCCGTCAGCGGAAGGAAGCTACTACCTTAACATCAACGGTAAGATCATCTATGTTGATAACTCGGCAGTTAAATCCAACTACAAATACGGTTTCGCTACGCTTGTTACACTTGATTCACGCGGCGGCGAAATTAACGGCGGTGATGTAAGAGTTCTTACAACAGACGGAACCTGGTCAACAATCGACCTTAACGCTACTGTAAACGGTAAGAAGCTCAGCACAATTGCTAAACCTAATACCGGCGACGATGTTGACCCGTTCAGCATAGGTAAAGATCTTCATTGCGCAGCAGCAGACAGCCGCTCGGTTGACCTTGTTGTTAATGACATAATTGCTTACAAGACAAATTCTTCCGGCGCAATCAGAGACATTGCTACAGGTACGGCAGCAATTATGGCTTTGACCGATGATTCGGTAGCTACAAAGAACAACGGTAAATATACCGAAGGCGATTATGCAGGTTACTATGTAACAGACAGCACAAAGATCTTCTCTTGCAAGGTTGATCCAATGCCGACAAACACAGACATTGATGAAAACAAGATCAGAATAATCTCTAAGAGTGCTCTTAAAGAGGATGACACTTATACAGCTACACTTTATAACATCAGCGATGATGATGAGATAGGTGTAATGTATGGTAATATCGAAGCAGCTGTTGATTATGAAGGCAAGATGTTTATCGTATCTAAGGTTTCTGAAACAACTGTAGATGATGATGATTATGTACTTCTTACAGGTTACCAGAATGGTGAGGAAGTTCAGTATATGGCTTCTGAGGATACAGATGTAACAGAGCTTTATGAGATTGATCTTACAGGTGCTAAGGTAACAGAGGGTGCACAGTTTACTCTTAAGAACAGCAGCAAGAAGAACAACATTGTTAAAGGTGATATCTTCTTTGTAACAGCAGGCTCTGGCGATGTAATCTCTACAGCAGTAAGATTTGACAATGTAATCAATCCGGCATATGCAGATGCAAAAGTATCTAATGCTGTAACAAAAGGCGATGACGAAGGCGGATTTATTGCAGGTTATGTTCTTGGCGTAAAGAACAGCAAGGTTTACCTTGGAGATGCTCCGAATTCAAGCTTTAATGTAGATGCTGCTGATCCGGATAAATACTCCTTCTTAACATCGGATAAGACATTCGTAACTGTATTTGATAATTCAAAGAAGAATCATCCTCTTGATGAAGGTATAGTAGCGGATATCAATGATAATGAAGCTATCGTATTTGCAAGGCTTAATGAAAACAATAAAGCTATGGAAGTTGTAGTATTCGTAAAATAATTACAACACAATCTAAAAATTAAAACTTAGTTTTAATCCCGGAGGGCTTGCCCTCCGGGTTTTTTTATCATTTACAATACCGCCCCTCAAGCCTTCCCCTTGAGGGGAAGGGGGACCGCGCAGCGGTGGATGAGGTGGAAAAGCAAAGCAAATATTGTTTTTAACACTTGCAAAATAACCGCGCCAAAGCCGCAACACCTCATCAGTCTCACTATGCTCGACAGCTCTCCTCGTCGAAACAAGTTACGCCTGTTCCGATTTTTTGCTTCTCAAAAAATCAGTCACTCGCTCCACTGTTTCTCCTCTCCGAAAAAGGTCACGGTAAGTCGCTCGGCTCGCTTATAAATGCGCTCGCTGTCGCTTTGTTATCTACCAACCTTTTTCGGTATTGTGCCTGCGGCACTTTTATAGGAAGTTACGCCCTTTCAGTCTCGCTTTGTTCGACAGCTCTCCTCGTCGAAACAAACTACACTAAACTCCGTTTTTCTTTGTAAGAAAAACATCCGTCCTTTCCGTTGTTTTTCCTCTCCGCAAAAAAGCTTGCTCTGCGAATGCTGCTCAGTTGTAAACGCCTTCGCGACGCTTCGCTGTCGCTACCACTTTTTTACGGATAAGGAGGAACAGCGGTTATTTTGATTTTGTAAAAATCCAAACGAACGTTTTACCGCTTGTTCCGACGAGGGGGAGGTATCACGGCTTTGCCGTGACGAAGAGGGTAATCCGTCGTTACAATTAAATTGAAAATTAATTCTGCATTCTGCATTTTGCATTATGTATTTCTCCGCCACTACGACCGCATTTTCACATTGTCTTCGTAGGGGCGGACCTGTGTGTCCGCCCGAAAACAAGGTTTTTAAGAAACAACTCAAAAAGTACAAGAAAAGTGGAAAAATAAACAAAAAAGAAAAAATGCGTCGAAATGCGGAATTAATGCGGTTTTTAATGACAACACACGACAATATATAATAAAAATTGCGCATATAAAGTATAAAATATACAAAAAAACAAATTAAATTTAGTGTAAAACATAGAAAAAAATAAAAAATGTTCAAAACTCTTGAATTTAACAAAAGTTTGTATTATAATAGAGATACAGAACAAAAAAGGAGGAATACAAATGAGTAAAGTAAGAGTTTTAATCGTTGATGACAATGAGAAGTTTTCCGCGGGGCTTAAAAATGAGCTTGAAAAGACAGGTAAATTTGATATAGTCGGCTGTGCGGTAAACGGTAAAGAAGGGCTTGAGTATTTTTCGATGTATATGCCCGATGTTGTTGTGCTTGATATTATTATGCCGGTTATGGACGGCTTCGGTGTGCTGTCGCGTATATCGGGCAAGGCGTTTATTCTTGTCGTGTCGGCATATGAAAGTGAAGCTGCAATAAGAAAGGTCGCTTCAATGGGCGCGGATTATTTCCTTTCAAAAACGGTGTCTTCCGGTGAGATTGCGGACAGAATACTTATGTTTACATCAAGCGACAAAACTGATAAGTCACATGAGCTTGAAGATATTTTTAAAAACAAAGTTGAAGAGGACAAAGAAGCGAATATCGAAGCCATGGTAAGTAATATAATTAAACTTGTCGGCGTTCCGGCGCATATTAAAGGCTACCAATTCCTTCGTGAAGCAATAATCTGGACAATTGACGATATGGGTATAATAAACGCTGTAACAAAAGAGCTTTATCCCGGTATCGCGAAAAAATATGATACAACATCTTCAAGGGTTGAACGGGCAATACGTCACGCAATAGAGGTCGCATGGGAACGTGGGGATATAGATACGATAAATAAACTGTTCGGCTACACGGTTCATACAAGCAAGGGTAAGCCTACAAACAGCGAGTTTATCGCTATGATTGCCGACAGATTGAGGTTGCAGCTTAAAGGCAAAAATATGATTTCCGCTTAGAAACTATTACCGTACTCTTTTAAAAAGAGTACGGTATTTTTGTATTAATATATGTCAATTTTTATTCTTTTTTTAAAAGCTGTTATAAAGCATATTTTTAAAAAAATAAAAAATATATTCTGTACTTTATTCTGTATTGACGTCTAGTAAAAAATGTGGTATAATAAAAAAAAAATAATATAATATTTGCTAAAAAAGAAAGGATATGATATTTAATGGGAGAAATTATTGCGTTTGCGCTTTATTTTGTTGTCGTGCTTGCGATAGGAATTTACTTTTTCACAAAATCAAAGGGTACCGGCGAGAAGGATTATTTTCTTGGCGGCAGAAGTATGGGACCCTGGGTCGCGGCAATGAGTGCGCAGGCTTCAGATATGAGTGCCTGGCTTTTGATGGGTTTGCCGGGTAGTATTCTTGCTTTTGGTATGGGCAAGGCATGGATTGGTATTGGTCTTGCGATAGGAACAGCGCTTAATTGGATTTTGGTAGCGAAAAGGCTTCGTAAGTTTTCAAAAACGGCGGGCGATTCTATAACGCTTCCGCAGTATCTTTCAAATCGCTTTATGACTTCAAACCCGACGCTTCGCATAATATGCGCGGTTGTGTTTTTAATAAGCTTTACTCTTTATGTTGCTTCCGCTTTCAGTGCGGGAACAAAAGTGTTTACGGCACTGTTTCCAAATCTTAACGCTGGAACAGCAATGTTTATTTTTGCCGCGATACTTATAATCTACACCTTTCTTGGCGGCTTTAAAGCTGTTTGCTGGACAGACTTTTTTCAGGGAATATTAATGCTTGTAGCACTTCTTGCAGTTCCGATAGTTATTCTTGTTACAAAAGAGCTTGATTTTTCTGTTTTAAGCAACACTATAACCTCGGCGGACGGCACAACATATGCCTTTACATCTAATTTATTCAGTGCTTCATGGAAGGATATTATCTCAGGCTTTGCGTGGGGGCTTGGATATTTCGGTATGCCCCATATTCTTGTAAGATTTATGTCAATTGAAAAACCCAGCATGATTAAAAAATCCGCGACGGTTGCTATAATTTGGGTAATATTAAGCCTTGGCGCCTCAGTTGTTATAGCATATCTTGGTAGAATTGTTGTTGGTACGGAGCTTCTTTTGGCAGGTCATCAAGAACGCGTTTTCATAGTGCTTTCAAGGCTTGTTTTCCCAGGCTTTATTGCGGGAATACTTTTAGCGGCAATAATAGCGGCGTCAATGTCAACAGCGGATTCGCAGCTTCTTGTGGCGTCCTCGTCGTTTACAAGTGATATTTATAAACCTGTTATAAAGAAAAACGCAAGTGATAAAGAGCTTCTTTGGGTAGGCAGAATTGTTGTTATAGTAGTTGCCGTTATTGCATATTTTATAGCAAGCAACAAAGGTGAAGGCGCGCAGGCAATTATGAATCTTGTTGAAAATGCGTGGGGCTTGTTTGGCGCGGCATTTGGTCCGGCTGTTATACTTTCGCTTTTCTGGAAGCGATTTACATATAAAGGCGCGGTTGCAGGTATAATTGCGGGTGCTGTTTGCGACCTTCTTTGGCTTAACCTTCTCAGCGATCTTGGTATATACGAGATTTTACCGGGCTTTGTTATAAGCTTGATAGTTTGCGTAATTGTTTCGCTTATTGATAAGGCTCCGTCCGAGGAAATTATTGCCTTATATGAAAAGGCAACCGATAATACTATTGACGACTAAAAATTAAAATAATAAAAAAACCCGAAACACGTTTTTGTGTTTCGGGTTTTTTTGTTATAAAATTATCTGTTATAATATTTTCTGTCAAGAGAACGATATTGCAGAGCTTCGGCAATATGGAGCGCCGAAATATCTTTTTTGCCTTCAAGATCCGCGATTGTTCTTGCCACTTTTACAATTCTTGTATATGCTCTTGCTGTAAGTCCCATACGGTTAAACGCTTCGGAGAGAATGGAGCTTTCTCTATCGCCCAGCGGGCAATATTTTTCAATAAGCTTTGTGGTCAGCTGTGCGTTACAGTTTATGTTTTCATTTTCATAACGTTTTTGCTGAATTTTTCTTGCGGTATTTACACGTTCACGTATTTGCAATGAGGATTCTTGTTTTTCTTTTGAAGCGAGATTTTCATATTCAACGGGTGCAACGTCAATGTGTAAATCAATTCTGTCAAGCATCGGACCGCTTATTTTGCCAAGGTATTTTGCTATCTGGGCGGGAGTACAGGTACAGCGGCGCTTGCTGTCGCCAAAATATCCGCACGGACAAGGATTCATTGCCGCAACAAGCATAAATCTGCAAGGATAGGTTATGCTTGCGTTGACTCTTGAAATATTTACTTCTCCGTCCTCAAGAGGCTGGCGCAATGCTTCAAGAGCGTTTTTATGAAACTCAGGAAGCTCATCAAGAAAAAGCACGCCGTTATGCGCAAGACTGATTTCACCCGGACGGGGAACTCTGCCGCCTCCCGACAACGCAATTGATGAAGTTGTATGGTGAGGGTTTCTGAAAGGTCTTGAAGTTACGATTGCCGTACCGTTTTTTAATGTTCCGGCAACCGAATGTATTTTTGTGACTTCTATTGCTTCATCAAAGCTCATTTCGGGAAGAATACCGGGAAGTCTTTGCGCGAGCATTGTTTTACCTGAACCGGGAGAGCCTATCATAAGGCAGTTATGCCCGCCTGCCGCGGCGATTTCAAGCGCTCGTTTGACGTTGAGTTGACCTTTTACATCCGAAAAATCAAGATATGTATTATAGTTTTTTTCAAAAATATTCTCCGTATTTACATATGTTTGTTCAATTTCAGCTTCGCCGCTTAAATGATTGACAACATCCGCAAGTGTTCTCGCGCCATATATGCTTATGCCATTGACAATGGCAGCTTCCCTCGCGTTTGCAGCAGGAAGTATGCATTTCTTTATACCATTTTCCTTTGCGCATAAAACCATTGGAAGGACACCTGTTACGGGACGCAGCTCGCCGCCGAGGCTAAGCTCACCGAAAAAAGCGTATTCGTCTGTGTCTTTCGCAATAATCTGTCCGTCTGTTACAAGCACTGAAACGGCAATAGGAAGGTCAAAACCGGGACCTTCTTTTTTCATATCGCCGGGAGCAAGGTTTATTGTAACCCTTTTTAAAGGAAATTCGAAGCCTGTGTTTGATATGGCAGAGCGTACCCGTTCTTTTGATTCCTTAACGGCGGCGTCGGGAAGCCCTACAATATCAAAAGCCGGGAGTCCCTGTGAAATATCCGCTTCGGTTTCTATCATACAGCCCGAAAGCCCCAGAAGGCTAACGCTGAAAATTTTTGAAAGCGCCATATTATATTAATCATTCCTTTCATAGGAGGCAGTTTTACTATTACACTAGAAATTTACATATGTTGTAAGCTTGCCCATATATTTGTCATATCCGTAATCTTTTACGACAAAATTACCGTTTTCATATTCCAATATAGTGCAGGAAGCGTTTGAGGCCCACGGAAGACCTTTTGTTTCTTCCGGAGTCATGCCATACAGCTTTGCGGAAGTAAACCGTATTACGGCGGCATGGCAAAAAACAAAAATTGTTTTGCCTTTATGCTTTTCGGCAATATCCGTAAGCGCTGAAACAATCCTTTTCTGTACATCGCCTACACTTTCGCCGCCCACACAGTGGAGCCTTCCTATATCATTACACCAAATATTGTATTCATCAGGAAATTTTTTAGCAATATCTTCTATTTTTAAGTTTTCCCATTTGCCTCCGTACATCTCCCTGAAGCGAACGTCTTTTATAACCTTCATACCTTTAAGAGAGGCTGTGCAAATAGCAGTTTCAAAAGCCCGGCTTAAATCGCTCGAATAAATAAAATCCGTATGAATGTTTTTTAAATATTCCGCCGCTGTTTTCGCTTGTAAACGTCCTTTTTCGGTAAGCATCGCGTCAGTATGACCGACATAAGTATTACTTAAATTCGCCTCGGTTTCGCCATGACGAATGAGATAAATTGTTGTTTTCATAAAATCTCCTACTGTAAGCTTCTTGTAATGGAAATAACGCCGCTGACATTTTTAAGCTTTGCGATAAGCTCGTCAATTTGCTCCGCGGTGCTAACTTCAACACCTACATTTACAAGAGCCTCCATATTTTTATTAACTCTTGCGTTAAAGGCATTTGAAGGTATTTTCATGGTTGAAATAATATTGATTATATCAGCAAGAAGCCCCGTTCTGTCATCAGCGACAATAAGAAGATCGGCACAATAGCGCTCGGCGGGAGAAGCGTTTTCCCAGCTGACGTTTACTATACGGTTTTCACTCTGTTCGGAATCAATGTTTTTAACATTTACGCAATCTCTTCTATGGACTGATACACCTCTGCCACGGGTAATGTAGCCTACAATATCATCGCCCGGAATAGGTCTGCAACATTTTGAAAGACGTACAAGACAACCTTCAAGCCCTTCGACAATAACACCGCTGCCACCGCCTTGGTTTTTTGCGCTGTGACGGCTGCCGACAGCGGGAGCTTCGATTTTCTTTGTACGGCGTTTATATTCCTCCCGCATTTTCTGAACGACCTTTGCGGCAGGTATTCCGCCAAAACCGATTGCGCTGTATAAGTCGTCTGTTGTCTGAAAATTGTTTTTACGCAAAATTTGCTCAATGGTTTCGGGAATCATAAGCTGTTGAGCGGTGTAACCGGTCTTTTTTATTTCGTGCTCAAGCATATCTCTGCCAAGGGAAATATTTTCCTCTCTGCCCTCTTTTTTAAACCATTGATTTATTTTTGTTCTTGCGCTGCTTGTTTTTACAATATTAAGCCAGTCACGGCTCGGACCGTGTTTACCTTTGCGCCCATTGTTTTGTTGCCGATTGCCGAGTGTATGCTGTACGCGAAATCAATGGGGCATGAACCTTTCGGGAGCGGAACGACGTCACCTTTCGGCGTAAAAACATATACCTGGTCGCTGAACATATCGACCTTTAAAGCGCGCATAAATTCGTTACTGTCGGGAACTTCATCCTGAAGCTCCATAACCTTTCGTATCCATGCAAGCTTTTCGTCATCGCCCGTGGTTTTGCCTTTTAAGCCCTGTTTGTATTTCCAATGCGCGGCGATACCGTATTCGGCAGTTCTGTGCATTTCCTGTGTGCGTATCTGAATTTCAAAATGTGAAGCGACTGATACATATTTGCCTTTGCCATTGAGATATAATCCTTTATTCTGCCCGGAAGCGGACGGTATATTTCATGAACAGCGCCAAGCACAGCATAGCAATCGGAAATGGTTTCGACAATTACACGAATCGCAAAAATATCGTAAATTTCGTCAATTGTTCTGCCCTGCATAAAAGTCTTTTTAAATATGCTGTAATTGTGCTTAACTCTGCCGGCAATAGATAAAACTTTTATATCGATTTCGTTAAGCTTTTTCATTATTTTATCTATATTATACTGAATAAAATCATCATTACGGCTTAATTTTTCGGCAACCTGAGATGTGATCTCATTGTAAGCAATAGGGTCAAGATGCTTTAAGGACAAATCCTCAAGCTCCGCTTTAACTTTAAAAATACCGAGTCTGTCGGCGATGGGAGCGTAAACCTCAATGGTTTCAAGCGATTTTTTAAGCTGCTTGTGAAGGGGCTGCGCGTCTAATGTACGCATATTATGAAGTCTGTCGCAAAGCTTTACAAGCACGATACGAACATCTTTCGCGGTCGCAATAAACATTTTGCGTAAGTTTTCGACCTGCTCCTCCTCTTGGGTTGTAAACTTAATTTTTCCAAGCTTTGTAACGCCTTCAACCATATCTGCAATTTCGGGAGAAAAAAGCTTCGCGACTTCTTCGTGTGTAACCTCCGTATCTTCGATTACATCATGTAAAAGCCCCGCAATAACGGTATCTTTATCAAGCGAGAGGTCGGCAATTATGCGCGCGACTTCAAGAGGGTGACAAATATAGGCTTCGCCCGAAAGCCGTTTTTGCCCCTTATGAGCTTTTTCCGCAAATTCATACGCGCGTTTTATTTCTTTTGTATCCTCCGGTGAATAAAGCGTTTTTGCCTTATTTAAAAGGTCGGCGAAAAGCTCATCCGGATTTGTGTTTACCATACTCATTCGGTTTTAATACCTCTCTCTTTTTTAAAGTTTTTAAGTGTGATTGAAGATTCAAGGTCAACCTTCCCTGCTGTATTTTTAATATATATATCATATATTCCGTTGTTTTCGGCATAAGTGAGAAGCTTCATTTCGGCAAAGATATCCATACAAAGCCGCAATTTTTGCTCAGGGAAATAACATCCCTCCGCAAGTGAAAGCCTTCTTGCCAAAAGCGCCTCTTTTATACGCAGAAAATCATTCCTGCAGCTTCCCTTTATAATGCTGTAAAGACGCGCGAAATCAAGCCTTTTGGGTACAGCATCGGTTTCTTTTTGTAATGCCGAATATTTAAAATCTCTTAAAACAAATTGCACACGGCTTATATCATTCCATGTATTAAGCGTAAGATTGCCGATTATATCAATGGTATCGCCGGAAATTATGAGGTCTGAGTCCTGTCCCATACCAAACCCGATAGCGTCAAAATAAACTCCGTTTTTTTCAAGAGAAAAACGCAAATGCTTACCGTCTCCAAGAAGCCTGTAACCCATAATCTTGCATGCACCGACAGTAAAAACCGGAAGCGGATTGCCCGTTCCGCAGGGTTCAAAAATCTTAAGTTCCCGCGCGACCTCGGCAGATATATATTTACTCGGAATTTCAAAATCGGCTTTAAGAACAACTCTTTTCCCTTCGGGCGGAAGAAGTCCTTCAGCGTATGCGTTGATTTTTTCATCAAGCAGTTCAAGATTTTCTTCCGGAAGCGTAAGCCCCGCCGCAAGAGCGTGTCCGCCGTATTTTATAAAGATATCTCCGCAGGCACTCATTGCCTCAAAAAGATTAAATCCCTCAACACTTCTGCCCGAGCCTTTTGCTATGCCTTCATTTACGGTTATGAGAAGACACGGTTTTGAATATTTATCGGATATTTTTGATGAAACTATACCTATTATGCCACTGTGCCATTCTTTTCCCCACACAACAAGAACAGGTTTTTTCTTATAGCTTTTGTCATTTTCTATTATATTTATTACATCATCAAAAATTTCTTTCTCAATTTCCTGGCGGTGCCGGTTTTCCTCCATAAGAAGCGTTGAAAGCTTTTCGGCCTCAGGTTTGCTTTTGCTGAGCAGAAGCATTACGCCGTAGCAGGCATCGCCTATTCTTCCCGCGGCGTTTATTTTTGGCGCAAGACCGTAGCCTATACCCGAAACGGTTGAAACCTTATCGCCGATACCGATATAGTCTATAAGCGTTTTAAGACCTATATTGTTTGTGTTTTTTATATGCTCAAGACCATAGTTTACGATAATGCGGTTTTCACTTTCGAGACTTACAACATCGGCAATTGTGCCGAGAGCAATAAGCTCACCCAGCATATCAAGAATTTTTTTCTGATTTCCTCCTTCAAGGGCTGAAATCAGTTTGAATACAACGCCGACTCCCGCAAGAGCTTTAAACGGATATGAACAATCCGGCTGTGTCGGGTTAATGACCGCACAGCAGTCGGGTACGGTTTCTTTACATCTGTGGTGGTCGGTAACAATAACGTCCATACCCATTTCACATATCGCGTCAATTTCTTTGCAGGCGGTAATTCCCGTATCAACGGTTATAACAAGCGTTGTGCCCGTTTCAAACAAGCTGCAAAGCGCGCCTGTATTTATGCCGTAGCCCTCCGAAGAACGGTCAGGTATGTAATAATTCACAATGCCGCCTTTTGAGCGAAGATACAAAAGGAGCGCGGAAACGGAGGTTATGCCGTCAACGTCATAATCACCGTAAATTGTTATATGTTCTTCATTTTCAAGAGCAAGATTTATACGGTTTACGGCTTTATCCATATCCTTCATCAAAAACGGAGAGAGCAAATCATCCACGGATTTTGCGCAGAATTTTTCAAATTCCTTTGCACTTTCAATGCCTCTTGAAAACGCAAGAGCCGTGGTGACGGGATTTTTGCCCGTTTCGCGCGCAAGCCTTCTGACCTGCGGCGTGTCGGATAAATCTTCGCCGACAATCCAATCATATCTGTTCATAATTTACAACCGTTCTTTCTTAAAAAATTGACGAAAAAGCGTGTGCGGCTATTTTTCAAGAGCCATAATTTTATTTACTCTTTCAGCATGCCTTCCACCAAGAAAATCGGCGTTAAGCCAGCTTTTAACAATGCATTTCGCAAGCTCACTGCCCGTGATTCTCGCACCCAAAGCGATTACATTCGCATTGTTGTGTTCTGCCGCCATCTGCGCGCTGAAGGTATCGGTACAATGCGCGCACCTTATGCCGTTTATTTTGTTTGCCGCGATTGACATACCTATACCTGTTCCGCAAATTAGTATGCCTTTTTTACATTCGCCGCCGGTGATTTTTTCACAGAGCGTTTTCGCGATATCGGGATAGTCAACGCTTGCGTTGCTGAAACAGCCGCAGTCAACAACTTCAAAACCGAGTTCCGTAAGCAGCTCCGAAATTTGACCTTTTAACTCAAAGCCTCCGTGGTCACAGCCTATTGCGATAAGTTTACTCATTTTTAAACCGTACCTCTTTTCGTAAAAAATTATTTTTCCTTTGCTTCTTTTTCTCTTTCCGCCTGAGATTTTCTTAAATATTCCGCGTTAAGCGTGTCGGCGCTTGCCGTTTCGCCCCGCAGAGCTTTTTCATACGCTGCAAGCGCAACGCTTGACGCTCTTTGAGAGTTATTGTTAAAGCCCGCGAAAACCGCGGTTTTTCCAAGTTCTTTAAGCCTTTCAAGATTTGGTTTAACTCCGTCACCCAAAAAAAGCACTTTTTTGTTTTTAAGAGCTTTCATTTCGTTTATAACGGTATCTATTCCGACCGCTCTCGGTGGAACAACGGTTTTTAAAGAATAATTATTTCCAGAAGAAACTAAGTTTCTTTTATATACGGCATTATATACCTGCCCGGCACGCGCGTCCATAAGGGGGCAGATAAGACAGTCGGTAAACTGTACGTTTCTTGCCATAGCCTCAAGTGTGCTGACAGCAATCACAGGTTTTTTTTCGGCAAAGGCAAAGCCTTTTACGGCGGCAATGCCTATCCTGAGACCTGTAAAAGAGCCGGGACCGTTTGTTACGGCAAAAACATCAATATCTTTTATGCTGAGCGCAAGAGCTTTTAAAAGCGAGTCGATAAGAGGCATGAGCTTTTGTGAGTGTGTCAGCCCGTTTATAAGTGTATATTCGCCGAGAAGCGCGCCGTCATCAATTACAGCCGCCGAACAAACAAGGCTTGAGGTATCTATCGCTAAAATTTTCATTTTTTAAGCTCGCTCCTTCCGGTTAAATTTTCGGTAATACGTCTGAAATTTTCGCCTTTTAAGGAATCCTTTTCAATAGTAATATCAATAAATCTTTTCGCGGGATAGTTTTTAAGAAGTTCGGGCCATTCCACAAGACTTATGCCACTGCCGTCCAGAAACTCGTCAAGCCCCGCGTCATAAAGTTCATCTTCGTTTTCAAAACGGTAGAGGTCAAAATGGTAAATCGGCGGATTATCGCCGTAGATATTCATAATGGCGAAAGTGGGGCTGCAAACGTCCTCGTCACAGCCGAAATACGCGGCAACGCCTCGCACAAAAACGGTTTTGCCGACTCCGATTTCACCGTGCAGACGGACAATATCACCCGCTTTAAGCTTTGCCGCGAATTCCAACGCGGCGGCGACGGTTTGTTTTTCATTAAGGGTTTCCGTAACTTTCATTTGATTATCAATCCCTTTTATATCTGTCAGATAAAAATACTGTACTATTATATTTTACCACATTTCGGCATAAATTTCAAGTTTTATTGTAAAAACAGGTATAAAAACAGGTATAAAGATAAAATATTTTTATATTCGCAAAAAAATAAATGCCTTCCGTGAAGGGAGTGCAAGTTAGGGATTTTTACAAAATGAATTTATAGCGGCACTCTCCGAAGCGGAAACGAAAGAATACCACATCTTAGGTTTTAAGCCTTTGATGTGGTATTTTCTGTGTTTTTATTCATAATGAGATTTTTAAATATACTAATACAATTGTGTATAATATTTTATTTTAGCCCAGCTTTGTAAGTTAATTCTTCAATAATTGCCCTATATTTCAAAATGTTTGGTTCGATATCTTTTTTGTTAGAGTTAAACCAAATTTTATGAGCAGAATAATTTCCAAGTTCTTTAAAAAGAGCCATATCTTTTTTAGAATTTGCAGAGAGTGCCAATGTTGAATTTTGTGCTGCATTTTTTATTATTTTATCAAGGGTGTAATGATATCCATTTTTATCCATAATATCAGATTCAATATTATTATTTTGGTAAGACAAAACAAGAAGTCCTTCTAACAGCCTTCGCATCATTACTGCTGTACAATCATATAGATTATTCTCATAGCTTGCGTTTATCTGTTTACACAAAGATTGAATGTTTGGCGAAAGTCCTTCAAAAATTACTGTTGAAAGAATTGTACCATCTTGTTCGATTTTCGTATCATCATCCCAATGATTAATATCGTCAATCCAATGTTTCATAATTGAAGACCATTGGCTCCAGTTTTTTGAAGATATGCTGATTCTGTTCACTTCAGTTTGAAAATCATAAATAATTTGATTTTCAGTCCAACCTGCCTTTCTAAGCGCACCTATGTATTGTATCATTATGTTTTCTGCATTAGAATCATTCCAATACGGATATGCTCGTTTGCATATGTTATTTATGTGCTTAATTTCCTGTTCAATCGGAGAAAGTGATTTGTTATAGGCAATACCTCCAAGCTTATTTAAAAACTCGTTTACAGCTTTCTTTGTAACGCAACCATTTTCATCATATCGAAAATAAGAAGCAACACCGATATCTATACACTCTTTCAGCAATTCGTATGGATATTTTGCAACGAGTTGACCAATATCAGATTTCCCTTTTTCATTAAGAGAAAAAGGATATATTTTTTCCGACACAATAGTTTCAATTTTCTTTTTCCCCACAAGCATTCCTCATTTCAATGAATCAGTATTATTGAATAAACACCTCTATTGGCTTCCATACATTCCTGTTGGTAACATCCTCTGACCATACCGTGTTAGAGAGATAAATCTGTGTTCCTACTGCCCGGACAAACCCCCATTTTATTTCCGGATGACGAGAAGCATAATCCTTTAACGCATCAAATTTACGGGGAGCAAATCTATCAACATTATTTGAACTGCCATCTGCAGTCATTCCGCCTTTTGCTTCAATAATCCATATATCGCCATTTTTAAGTTGAATTATGTAATCAGGGTAGAAGTTATTACGTCTGAACGCCTTGCGATATACAATGTTGAAATACTCATCTCCCTTATCACCGTTTTTATAACACCATTTAACGGGGTCATAATTTTCACACCAATCTTCAAAAGAAATCTCTGTAACTGTACGGTTTGGCTGAATGAGTATGTTATTGCCATAATCGACAAATGGGTTCTTATTCATGATTTTAGTGCTTGGAATACGCTTATGCTGTTTGTAGTACTGTTCTCTTGGAATATACCAATCGGCAGTCACGATATCCGTTTCTTCAATATCTGCTATTCGGTCGGCACTGATATCGCTGAATACTTCTATAAGCCTTTCCCTATTATTAACAAGAAATGCGTTGTATTCCCGAAGACTCAGCCCATCTATCAGTTTATGCTCTCTTTCAAACGCTATTTCTTCTTCTGAAAGCAGAGACATTTGCATATCCATCGGTCCAAAAAGCACACGAAGAGCATTATTTGAAATGTTTTCATCAATTCCGATTGCCCTTGCTATACGACGCTTGGCATCACGGATTATAAAACCGTCATCGTGATTGCTTATTTGATGCTCGCCACCAAAAATTCTGTTTAATGACTTTATGTCATGGGTGGTTCTTGCAACGCCTTCAATGGCTGCTGTCTTAAGTTTCGTGCCAAAAACATAGCCTTTGCTTCTTTCCATTTCGTGCTTGTCCAGCTTACCGTTATGGTCAAGGTCACACTCTGAAAGCATCTGTTCACGAACAACTTTTACAACAGCCTCCGGATTTACGGCATAACGGTCGCTTCCGTTAAGGGATTCTTTTTGCAACATAATGTTCGGAGCGTCAAATTTCCGTTTGTATAAATATGTATAGAAAGAATCGCCTATACTGTTTGTTAATCCCTCGACATATTCACTGTCAAGCGTATAAACATAGCAGTTGTCTATAAGTGGGCACTCATAATGTGTCCGTTCCGGCATACGGCGAACACGTCCCACGGTCTGAATGTTAAAGCGTTCAGTGCCGCCTTCACGTAGTTTTACAAGTATTTTTGCGCGAGGACAATCCCAACCAGTAGCAATAGCTTGCTTAAAGAGCAAAAATGCATATTGACCGTCTAATTTTTTTATTTCATCCGTATTATCGGGATGGTCTCCGCTAAACCATGAAGCCACAAGACCTGAGTTCTCAGAATAGCCCAAGTCATCTAATGCTCTTTTTACACGCTCTATCCATTCATCATAACCGTTTGGAAACTGTATCAGGACAAGCGGACGTATTTTTAAGTCGCGGCGGTCATATTCTGCCTGTATTTCTTTTCTCTTTTTGTCTGCCAATTCAAGAAGGAGAAGGTCATCATCAAGACTGTTGTTTTCTTCAATGGCTTTAGAAACTCCTTCGTTTATAGAAATTCCTGCTGCAATAAGTCCTTCTCCAATAACCTCATCGTCAGGTATAATTTCCGTATGGTCACCTCTGCTGACGGGAGTTGCGGATATACGAAGAACATGAACAGGCTGAATATTACCTATATATTCATTTGCAGTTGCCTGATACTTATGTTCCTCATCTATAAGCATAAAAATGTTAATATTGTTCGTATGGCAAAATAATACTTTTCCCATTAGGTCACGATGTTCACCTTCACGGAGAACAACATTCGATGTGCGATTTATTTTATCCCAGTTGATAAAGAATACTTTGCCACGGGGGTCGCTTTCGTTTATAAAAGCGTAAACATCTCCGTCCGGGATGCCGGATGTTACTTCTCTAAAACTGTCTTGAGACTGTTTTTCCAGTCCACCAGCACCGGGACACAACCACAAAAAGACCGTGTTGGGGTTCTCGTCAAGGTAATCATCAATAAATTTTGATACAAGAACTGTTTTTCCTGCACCCGTAGGAGCGGAAAGAACAATTTCCTCATGGTCTGCACATTTTGCCAGTAGATTTTCCTCGTGCTTTGCCTGAAAATCAAATAATTTCGCAGTAAACATTATTCAGCCGCCTCCCTTAATTCCTGACCGAAGAATTCTCTCGGTATGTATTTGAAGTCGAGTGCATTTAATCGTTCCATTTCTTCGGAATTGAATATGATATTTTGATTCACCCAGATATTTTCAATTTGTGTATAAGCTTCATCGTTCAATACATATTTGCGGAAATCTTTTTTATTTAAAATAAGCACATTTTTTACATTATCTACCTCAATACTGTTTTGAAGTTCTATCATTTCTTTGATGTGTAAGCATAGAGCATTGCTGAGCAGATAATCCTCTGGCTTGCGAGGTGTCCAATCGCATTTATAGTATTTCAAATTAGCGGATATTCCTTCTGAATACTTCGTGCCATCTGTGCGAATGCCTGTGATTACAGTTTTTATCCTTGGATATGTAACGCTATGGCATATACCGAGAGCCTGATATTCGTCCGTGGCAATAGCGGTATGATAATCGTCTGATGTTTTAAACGCTGTCCATTTCTCTTTCCATTCAGGCTCTTTTTTTGTGCCTTTTCTCGGAGGAGCATCAATAATGCCCTTCTCCTCAAAATAAGATAGTTTCTTTTTGTCTGTAACCTCATTGTTAGTGCAAATGATAAACTCTCTTTTACCGCCGTCCTCGGCATTTAGCTCTAAAACTGCCTGTGAAGTTGTACCAGAACCAGCAAAGAAATCAAGTACTATTGCGTCATCCATGCGTGTAGAGCATATTAGCTTTTTTATGAGTTTAACAGGCTTTGGATAGCTGAAAATTCTTTCCGTACCAAAGAAATCTATAAGTTCATTGTCCGCATCTTCGTTTGAACCCCATCCGCTATCAAACAGATTATTTACATTGATCGGGGTATCATATGCATTGTTTTCATCATTACCAACTCTGGACAGTAAATCCTTCATGGTCTTGTAGCGAGGAGTTGAAACTATTCTCCTAATATATAAAGCGTTGGTTATATACAATTCTTGGTTAATCGAGTATTCATACATGGCATCACTTTTATATCTCCAATTACCCTCGACTTCAAAATCCTGCGTTACAACACCATTTTCAATAACTAAGTCAGTGATGTA
The DNA here is from genome assembly GCA_902784805.1 of uncultured Ruminococcus sp. Taxonomy (GTDB): domain Bacteria; phylum Bacillota; class Clostridia; order RUG12999; family RUG12999; genus RUG12999. The sequence continues at coordinate 37,519 of CACZWD010000012.1, forward strand.
CTTGATATTCATTGTGGAATCCGAAATAACGGTACCCGCCGGAACTACATAGTTCTTTTCTCTATAGTTACTCTTTATACCTTTTGATACCTTGCAAATAGAGCGTCTATTGCTTGCATTAATGCACGGATATGTTTCTGTTTCAGTATTTATTTCACCTATCAAGCCCGCAAAGTCATCTTTGTCCTTACAATAGACAAGGACATATTCTTTAATGTTGGTTATTTGATTTGACAAAAAAGACCCTTTTTTCTTTTTTTCCCAAACCAGCTGAGCGACAAAATTCTTAGCATTGAAAATCTCATCACAAAGCATTTTTAATGGTGCCATTTCATTATCGTCAATGGACATAAATATTACACCACGCGAGGATAAAAGGTCATAGGCGATTTCGAGCCTACGTTTCATAAAAGAAAGCCATTTTGAGTGCCTAAAAGTATCCTCTGTTCCGACCATATTATCATTGTAAAAGAAATCTTCATTACCAGTGTTATATGGAGGATCTATATAAATCACATCGATTAATCTTTTATGTGTTTTTTGCAACAGATATAAACTTTGCAGATTATCCCCCTCAAGAATAAAGTTATATTTTCCATTCTCGGATGCCGTTATTTTCTTTTCAGTATCTTCGGCAAAAACAGGGATATGGGTACGAAGTTTAACATCAACCACCTCTTCATGCTCTTCCCATACAAGACCATATTTTTTGTCTCGAATATGATTTTCTATTTCCGTAAACGCACGGATGGAGTCATCATCCGTATGTTCTTTTCGTAATGTTTCTAAAAAATCCAACATGCGCTGACGCTTTATTTGAGATAGATTCATACTTGCGTTTCCTTTCTTTGGTGTTTGACACTTATCCTTAAAGCCTATTCCGTTTTAATGTCAAGTCAGAGTTTTGCAATCTCTTTCTGTATAAATTCCTGCATATACATTTGAAGTTGCCATGTGAAATAACTTCTCGATATCAAGCCCACGAAAATGCTCTTTCATTTCGTCTGTCATATTCTGTGTTCCGTACAGCCCTTCCGCATAATAGTAAAGAGCATCAAGAAATTCATAAAAATCCTTATCGGAAAGCAATTCATCCAAATACGGCATTGTTTTTATGCGTTCCAAGTCAGTCTGCGGATACATCTCTTTTGCTCGTCTCAGGCACTCAACAGATGCTTCGGATAAGCCAAAAAATCCCTCGTTTTTGATATTAAAATTTGTTTCGCAAAAATTATAATAACATAAAGTTTCGTATTTGTCAATGATTTCTCAAAAAATTCAAAAACAGAAATTTAAAAATATATGAACCTTTTTACTTACCAACGCATAATATAATAGTGATTCTGCTACGCAGATACATATTTTATATAAGGAGGCATTTTTATGGCCATGGAAAGAAACGGTATGCACGGAGGCAGACCGAGCGAATCTGTTTGTGTGCAGACCGACAAAATTTATGACTCCTGCAAAAGTAAAGAATGTGCCGAGGATTTGCGTGTGTATTTCAGCGGCGCGGCACAGGAGCTTATTGACCGTGCCAATAATGTACGGCTTAAAGACGCGCAGGTGCTTTATGTTGATACGGATGTTGAAAAAATTCAGTTTAACAAATGTTACTATAATGTAAATATGACATTCTATTTTAAGGTAACGGTTGAAATTTCGACGGGCTGCGGCACGGGAACCTGCCTTGACGGACTCTGCATTTACTGCAAAAACGCTATGCTGTTCGGGTCGGAGGGCTGCTCATATGTATTTTCTTCAAAGGATTCGGGCTGCGGCAACATAAAGCTTACGAGAAACGCGAATATGCCGACCGCAATTGTTGAAACAATTGACCCTGTCGCGCTTGACTGCAAGCTTACCGAAATGTGCTGTGATTGTCACAATTCCGTAAATGACTGCAAATGCTGCGGCGCGCCGGGAAATGTGCCGGAGCTTGTCGGCGGAATATTTGCGGACGGTCTTGTTGAAAACGGTCAGAAACGTGTTTACGCAACTCTCGGGCTTTTCATATTTATCAGGCTTCAGCGTAATACCCAGCTTTTAATTCCGAGTTACGATTTCTGTATTCCGCAGAAAAACTGCGTGAGCGCAGGCTGCGGTGACGACCCGTGCTCCTTCTTTGAAAAGCTTGAATTCCCGATTGACTCGTTTTTCCCGCCGTCACATTGCTGCGATAACAATGCGGTTTCCTGCCGTGACGAGGATGGAGGCTGTGACCGTCCCGATTTTAATCCGCCCGCGCAAAAATCAAACCCTTTCGGCAAATAAGCGGATTATTGAAAAAGCGCCCTGCCTTTTTTGACAGAGCGCTTTAAAAAATACTTATTTTTGATTATGCAATAAAAAATTCATAAAATCAACAGCGGATTTCTTGTTTTCCTCGGAAAGCCCGGAGAAAACCGATTCAAACCTGTCTAAAATTTTGTTGTTTTTAATATTGCTTACACCAAACAGATAATCAAGAGAAACGTTATAATAATCGGCAAGAGCAAGTATCATATTCGCGTCACCGGGGAAATGCTTATCCGTTTCATAATATCCGTACATTCTGGCGGAAGTATTGAGAATGTTCGCAATGTCTTTTTGTCTGAGCTCTTTTTCTTCACGTAAATACCGAAGTCTTTCGCCAAAAGTCATAGCCACACCCTCTTTCTTTTTTTATTATTATAATATATTATTTCCATATATGCTTAAAAAAGAAGTAAAATTTCCCAAAAGTATTGACAAAGAAATAAACCTTCTGTATAATATTTATACAGAAACAATATTTCGGAAATAAAAAAGTATGGACTTATCAATATAAAATTTTAATGAAACAGAGGTTAATTGTTATGGCGGAATTTTGTCTGGATTGTATGAATAAATATATCGGCTCGGATGGAAAAAGATTGCTTTACAGCGAGGTTGATTTGGATATTGATTTCTGTGAAGGCTGCGGTGAATGGAAAAAGTGTGTAGTTGGGATACAAAGAAAAAAGAAAATGCCGGATATAATAAAATGGTTTATAAAAAATAGGCAGCTTTTATAAAGCCGCCTTTGTTTGAAGGTTGGAAAAAATCTAATCCCCGAAATACTCGGCGTTTTTTCTTATATAGTCAATAACAAGCGTTGACAAGTTTTCAAGGTCGGCGCTGTTTTTAAATTCATCGGTAAGAGTATCAAGCTCACTTATGCCGCATATTTCGGCAAGAGAAGAAATTTTTTCGTCATGTTCTTTTAAAAACTCATCAAAAATAGCGTTGGCTTTTGATAAAATTTCGGCAAGATTTTCGGCACCGATATCCCTAAATCCGTTTTCGGCATATTTCATAAAAAAGCGTGTGGAATTTATGCAGCACTGCGCAATACTGCCGTTGCAGATTTCCTCCGTAATGACATATATGCTGTAAAAATATTTGCAGGGCCTTGCAAGAGCGTTTACGATTGAAAATTCGGTTGTGCCTTTGTTGTCGATTTTTGCAAAAAGCCATTCGGTAATGGCGGCTTCAAGCTCCTCGTCTGGAATTTCATCAATCTGTTCACTTTTAAGCTTTCTGTACTTTTTAAACTTATTGTTATCATCAGTAAAGAAAACGGGAAAAAGATATACTATTACGGCGGCAGCCGCAATAAACAGAAGCACAATCCATATTTCATTCATAAGCATAACCCCTCCAATCATATATATTTTATCACATAATTCCGGGATTGTAAATAGGAAATTTTACATATCACGACAAAAAATAATAATAAAAGTTAAAAGAGGTCTTTTTGTGCAGGTTTAACAAAAATAAATTAATTTTAAAAATTTATTGACAAATATAACTAATTAGTTATATAATATATTATGGTGAAATGAGAATGTTTGAAATAGAATTTTATATGGACAAAAACGGTTATTCCGAAGTCTATGAATGGATATTACAAATGGATAAAAAAGCCGAAAAGAGTAAAGACTATCGAATACGGCTAAAAAAGCTATATGAATATCTTGAAATTTTATCTAATTACGGAACATTTATAGGACAGCCTGTTGTTAAGCAGCTTAAAGGCACAGATTTTTGGGAATTACGACCTACAAGTGACAGAGTTATTTTTGTTCATGTGATAGGCAATAAATTCTTGTTGCTCAATCATTTTGTAAAAAAAACACAGAAGACACCTATAAGAGAGATTGAAAAGGCAAAACGTATGCTGAAAGATTATAAGGAAAGGAGCAATCAAAAGTGAGCAAACAATTGACATGGACAGAGGTTAAAAAAGAATTAAATTCAATATCTCAGGAAGATATTGATGAAATTGATTTAAAAGTCAAAATTATCGGTGAAATTCTGAAAGAGCGCCAAAATGCCAATCTTACACAAGCACAAATGGGAGAGCTTACCGGAATGAAACAAGAGTTTATTGCAAGAATTGAAAGTAATAAAACCGATCCGCAATTAACTACCGTATTAAAGCTTCTTCGTCCGCTTGGTTTGACGTTGGAAATTGTTCCGTTAGTGCATAAATAATTCCCAAAAAATAACGTCCGGCATTAACAGCGGACGTTGTTTTTTTATTGTTCCGGCTCGGTTTTACTTTTCTTTCCGCCCATATTGTTTATCGCGTATTCACAGCATTGCACAACCACCTGATTAAAGGAAACGTCTTGTTCGGCGGCAAGCTTTGTTATTTTTTCAATCAATGTATCGGGCATTCTTACAGTTCTGTTGGAGCTTGTAGGTTTTTTTATTATAAAATCCATATCAGCACCTCCTTATAATATAATTTTACCTTATTTTATTATTTAATGATATAAGCAAAATAATAATTAAAAATTAATTCAAAAAATAGTTGAAAAAAGTATAAAAATATGATATAATAGAACCAATGAATATAAGTTCGGCGTTGTCGTGAGGTAGATTTTATTATTTCAATGTACTTTGGTACGGTTAGCACCTTGCGTATATGATATAATAAAATCAACTAATGAAAAAGGCGGCGTTGCCGTGAGGTAGATTTTATTGTTTCAATGTTCCGCGGCACGGTGCGCCGCTGCATATATGATATAATAAAAAAGTAATTTAAGTTTGGAGGAGTAATATAAATGAGGAAAATTTTATCTGTTTTAATTATTTTATGCCTGTTGCCGCAAATGTGTACTGCGGCGGTTTTGGGAAACTCAATCTATACCGATATTGCAACTTACATAAACCATTATCCTATACCGTCTTATCATTTTAAAAATTTAACGCTTATAGTTGCAGAAGATTTAGAAAATTACGGTTTTAATGTTAAATGGAATGAATATGCACAAAGTCTCACAATTACAAGAAATAAAGATAAGAAAATATCGGAATTAGTCACTTTTCGACCTGAAACGTATTTGATAGGACAAAAAAACCTCACAATTACAGATACACATATTAAAGTCTTTTATAAAAGTTATCGGTATTATAATAATCCTCAATTTTATCAACTTTCGGCTTTTTATGGATATGTTTCCGATACATCAAACGGTAAAATATTAATAAATGTTGATGATTTAAGTTGTTTTGACAACACAACCGTTGTATGGTGTCCCGATATAAAAGCAATGAAAGTATGGATAGAGGACGGTATGCCTGTTAATTCTTCTTTTGACAATTTGCGCCGTTTTGATTGGAACATTGAAGTTATTTATACGGGTACATTTGATGATTTAGGAGAAACTTATTATTGGTATGAATACGCAGATTATCCTACCGCTTTTGTTTTATCATTAGCCGAAACATTAGATAAAAATAAAAATGTATATGTAATTGATTATGATAAAACCGTGGAAATAATTAAAGTTATTGACGCGGACGGAAATTCTATATTAAAAACAAAACCCGTTGGAAAAGGAACTTCACCGTCTGCGTATGCTACTTATTTTACAAGTTTATTGTTTTCGTCTTTTGCAATTTTAACAAAAGATGATTTAATGCCCCGTACCGCAAGCGACCCCGGAGGGCTTATAACGTTTAAATACGGAAGTTATCGGTTTGGAACTATCACAATAACTGTTAGAGTAGAGCAATTGCCGTATGGCGAATAGAAAGGAGTGGTAAAAATGGACGGAATTAAAGATTATTTAGAAAACATTGAAAAACAAAAAGCGGAAATCTCAGAGATACAAAGGTATAAAGAAAAACCTATATGTATAGCTGAAATTGTGCTATATATTCTTACTGCAATTTTTTATTTAATAAGCGGTTATAATTTTTTTAAATTAGCTGATTATGGGAATGAGTTAAATATGATACTGTTTCTTTCGGGGCTTATAAGCGGTACGTTTTTCCTCGGAATTGGTAAAATAGTATCTCTTTTGAATGAAATAAATTTTAAATTAGAAAAATAATACCTTTTTCGTGAAGTCAAGAAAAAGATAAAATAATTTGTGCAGGTTTAACAAAAATAAAAAACTTTTAAAAAACTGTTGAAATTCTGATGCAAATATAGTATAATAAATATAGAAAAAGGCAAGACCTCAAACGGTTATGCTAAAGAGATTATTAAAAAAATAACGCACTCATTTCAGCAGGTGGGCGTTATTTTTTTATGGTTAAAGCCAATAATAGCAAAATTAACATAAAAGATATTATGTAATTTTTATCCATAAGCCTCACCCCCTTTCAGGGAAGTGACAGCATAACCGCCCAGCTTTTACACTGTTTTCAGTCTTGCCTGTCGGAAATCCGACTTTATCATTATATCATATAATTGTTTAAAATACAAGCATTTTTACAGACTTAATTAAAATTTTAATCGTCCGGCTCGGTTTTACTTTTCTTTCCGCTATCTTCAAATAATTACTGTTTCACAACCTCCACGCCGGTATAGTAATATTTTAAAATATCAATGTAGCTTTTGCCGCTGTCGGCAAGGAATTTGCTGCCCCACTGACTGAGGCCCACGCCGTGACCGTAGCCTTTAACCTTAAATACAATTTTATCCCCAACGGGCGCTACGGTAAAATTATGCGAGCGCAGTGAAAACATTGTGCGTATTTTTGTGCCTTTAAATTCCACTCCGCCGATTTTTATGCTCATAACGCCGCCGCCTTCGGACAAAGCGGCATCAGAAAACCATTCCGCCGGATTTTCTCCGAAAACCGCGTCCGGCGCTTCTTTTAAAATAATTTCTTTAAATTCGTCAAAGGTAAAAGAAGCTTCCGAATTAAAATTCGGAGCGTTTTCATCAAAGCCGCTGGCGACACTTTTAAGGTAAGGGACCTCGCCGCCCCATACATCGGCGGCGTTTTCCGTTTTACCGCCCGACATAGAGTAATAAACCGCCGTTATAGGCTCACCGTTATAGACTATAATTTCGTTTTCGGTAGCTTTAACCGCCGTTTTTATTTTTTTAAGATTTTCCTCCGCCTTGTCGCCCCAGGCGGCGCAAAGCTCCTCGGTTGATTTCCACGCCTTGCAGTGTGCGGGGTTTGTACAGACCGCCGCACCCTTGTGTTCGGACACGTCGCCCTTGTCCGCCATAATACGTGATATTATAAATGTTCTCGCGGCAACTGCCTGCGCCTTTAAAGCCTCGTCCGGAAACGAAGCGGGCATTTCGGCGCCCACAACACCCACAAGATAATCTTCAAGCTCATATTCTCTGACCTCGTCCGCCGAAACGATGTAGCTTTTTATTTTATACGGTTTTTTTCCGAGCTTTGTTTCGGATTGTTTAATATAGTTTTTGGAAAGCTCGGTTTGAGGTTTCGGCATATTTCCGTAAAAAGACACAACAAAAAAAGGAATAAAAAAAATAAGAAGTGCATAAACAGTTATGTACATTACGGTTCGTTTCATTACGAAGCTGCTCCTTTGTGCGAAATATTTTCACTTAAATAAATATGCGGAAAAACCCTGAATAATGAAAAACACAAAAAAAACAATTTTTTCCGCTCTTTTATCATAAAACTGTCACAATTAAAGGTTAAAATTAGAATGTTAAACTTTAAACTATTTGTGTTTACGAAAGGAATGATTATAAATATGGCTGAAAATATCAACGAAAACAAAACGGAGGTTCTTCCCGAAATTCTCGAAACACCTCCCGAAAACAAGCCAAAAAATGCAAAAAAAGTACATAAAAAGCTTCCGAAGTGGCTTATTATACTTCTTGTCGCAGCCGTGCTGATTGCGGGTATTACGGTACTGCGCTCGGTTTTCGGAAAAAAGAAAGCGGAAACGGAGCAAAGCACTGCCGAGGTTACAAGAGGAAATGTCACAAAGGTCATTGAGGGTGAAGGTGTAATTACCGTTGACCAATATCAGGCGACCTCTCTTGTAAAAGGTGAAATTATCGCCTGCCATATTGAAGAAGGCGATTATGTCGAAAAAGACCAGGTGCTTTACGAAATTGATTCGGGCGATATGCAAAACAGTATAACACGCGCGAAAAACACTCTTAAAAATGCCGAAAACAGCTATAAAGAGGTGCTTGAAAACATAGCCGAGCTTAACATTACGGCACCTATAGGCGGTGTTGTTAAAACAATGCATGTTAAAAACGGTGACCAGGTAGGAAACGGTACACCGATTGCCGAAATAATAGATTCTTCCGTTATGAAGCTTAAAGTGCCGTTTTTACGCAGTGACGCCGCGCAGATTTATGTCGGCGAAAACGCATCCGTTGTGCTTTCAGCGACAGGTGAGCAGCTTTCGGGAAGTGTGTCGTCCGTATCTACAGGCTATCTTGTAAACGCTGACGGTGTTGCTGTATCAAACGTTGAAATTCAGGTTTATAATCCGGGCGCGATTGTCCCAGGAAACATGGCAACCGCTAAAGTCGGCAGCTTTGCCTGCACGGATACGGGCAGCTTTGAATATAACAATTCCGAGACCGTAACGGCAAAACAAAGCGGAAAAATCCGGAATTTAAAATATGACGAAGCAGACAGAATTACGGCAGGCGCCGTAATCGCGACAATCGAAAACACAAACCTTGTAAACAGCGTAGAATCATCAAGGATTGCCCTTGACAACGCAAAGCTTAATCTTGACGACCTTTACGATACGCTTGAAAATTATAAAATAAAATCCTCGATATCGGGTAAGGTTATTCAGAAAAATTCAAAGCTTGGCGACAAGATAGACAATACAAACGCGCAGACGGTTATGGCGATAATTTCCGACCCGTCGGAGCTTTCGTTTGATATAAGCGTTGATGAGCTTGATATCGCGAATATTAAAGTCGGTCAGGCGGTAAGCGTAACCGCTGACGCTTTAACGGGACAGCGCTTTAAAGGGCACGTAGATAACGTGAGTGAGGTCGGAACATCAACCAACGGCGTAACCACTTATCCCGTAAAGGTTATAATCGATACGGAAGGTGACAGCGACCTTATACCCGGTATGAATGTTGATGCCGTTATAACCGTGGATTCACGTGAAAACGTACTTGTTGTACCTTCTTCGGCAATTCAAAGAGGAAATATCGTCTATCGTAAAAAAGACGGACAAACGGCAGATAAAGAGGATAAAGAAAATAAAGAGAAAAAGTCGGATAAAACAGGCAATAAAGAAAACGCCAATGGAAATGAAAAAGGAAACGCCAAAGAGAGAAACAACCAAATAAACGAATGGATGATGAAAAACGTCCCCGAAGGCTTTGAAGTAGTAAGAGTTGAAGTTGGGCTGTCGGATGAAAATAATGTAGAAATAATAAAGGGTCTTTCGGAGGGAGATATTGTTGCTGTTACGGCACAGGCAGGAAATTCCGATTTCGCGAGAATGATGCAGGAAATGCAGGGTCGTCCCGGCGGTATGGGCGGAGCACCCGGCGGCGGATACGGCGGCGGATACGGCGGCGGATACAGCAGCGGTAACCGTGCGGGAGGCACGTCCGGTGGCGGATACAGCGGCGGTAACCGTGCGGGCGGCGCGTCCGGCGACGGATACAGCGGAGGTAATCGTGCGGGCGGCGGAAATATGGGCGGCAGATAAGGAGTTTTGTTAAATGACAGCATTGGTTAACCTTAGAAATATATATAAAATATACGGTGAAGGCGAAAGCGAAATTCACGCTCTTGACGGTATGTCGCTTGAAGTTCACGAGCATGAGTTTGTTGCCATTGTCGGCGCTTCCGGTTCGGGTAAATCCACCTGTATGAATATAATCGGCTGCCTTGATACACCGACTTCGGGTGAATATTTTCTTAACGGAACGGATGTCAGCACAATGAATGAAAAAGAGCTGGCGCATATAAGAAACAGAGAAATAGGATTTATTTTTCAGCAATATAATCTTATACCAAAACTTACCGTGCTTGAAAACGTGGAGCTACCTTTAATATATCGCGGAATAAGCGCGTCCGAAAGAAAGAAAAAGGCGCGTGAAGCGCTTAAAAGAGTCGGTCTTTCAAACAGGGAAAATAAGTTTCCGAACCAGCTTTCGGGCGGACAGCAGCAGCGTGTTTCCATCGCGCGCGCGCTTGCGGGGAACCCGCCTGTGATTCTTGCGGACGAGCCGACAGGCGCTCTCGATTCAAAAACAGGCAAAGAGGTTTTAGAGTTTTTAAAGGAGCTTAACCGTGACGGAACAACGATAATTTTAATCACTCACGATAACAGTATAGCGGAGCAGACAAAGAGAATTGTGAGAATCAGTGACGGAAAAATTATTTCCGATGAAGTAAAGGAGGCGCAGGCTTAAATGAGCATAAAACAAGCAGCGTCACTTGCTTTAAAAAGTATAATGGGAAACAAACTGCGCTCGTTCCTTACCATGCTTGGCATAATTATCGGCGTGGCGTCGGTTATAATACTTGTCAGCATTGTAAACGGTCTTACAAGTAATGTGGTATCGATTTTTGACGAGCTCGGCACAAACCTTATAACGGTCAATGTAGGCGGCAGAGGAAGCAACAGAAGTGTTGACCCTGCCGATATGCAGAAAATTGTCGAAGAAAATTCAGACTGTCTTATGTATGTGTCTCCGAGTGTTGCTTTTATGGGAACGGTTAAAAGCGACAGTGACAGCCTTGACAATAAAACTGTTACGGGAGTATCGGAGGACTTTGAAAAAATAAGAGTTTTAAAAATTGAAAACGGCAGATTTTTCACGTATATGGACGTGACAAACAAAAACCGTGTCTGCGTTATAGGTACATACTTGCAAAAAGAGCTTTTTGACGGGCAAAGCGCCGTAGGTGAAAGCATAAAAATAAACGGCAAAAAATTTGAGGTTATCGGCGTTTTGGAGGAAAAAGCGAGCAGCGAGTCCGGCTCGGCGGACGATGTAATTTATTTGCCTTATACAATTGCTCAGAAAATGTCCTGGAACGGCAGAGTATCAATGTATTATTTTTCGGCAACCGATACCGACCACAGCGAACAGGCGGTTTCAAAAATCAAGACGGAGCTTTATAAGGTTTTTCAAAACGAAAACGCTTATACCGTTATGGCAATGTCGGAAATGATTGACCAGATAAATGAAATCACAGGTATGATGTCAACGGCGCTTGCGGGCATTGCGGGCATATCGCTTCTTGTAGGCGGCATAGGAATTATGAATATTATGCTTGTATCTGTTACGGAAAGAACAAGAGAGATAGGCATAAGAAAATCACTCGGCGCGACCCCGTGGGATATAATGAGCCAGTTTGTTGTTGAAGCAATTACAACGGGCGCGCTCGGAGGTGTTCTCGGAATTGTGCTCGGAGTGGCGGCATCTTTTGCCGTCACATTGTTCGGAGTTGCATCAAAAATATCCTTTACGGCAATAGCGATTTCCTTCTCCTTCTCGGTTTTAATCGGAATAATTTTCGGATATTTCCCCGCAAAGAAAGCGGCAAGGCTTAATCCGATAGAGGCTTTAAGATATGATTGATTACATAAGTTTTTAAACGAAAGGTATGATTTTTATTATGAAGAAAAAAATATTGGCGGTTATGCTGTCCGCAGCTTTGCTGATTGGAATTTTTTGCACATCGGTCTCTGCGGACGGCGCTTATACGCTTGCGGAGCAAACAGGTGTTTTAAAGGCTCTCGGTGTAATGCAGGGCGACCCGGACGGAAATCTCAGACTTAACGACCTTGTAACAAGAGCCGAATACACAAAAATGATAACGGCAATGTCTGCGGTGAGAAACGCTGCTTCATCGGCACTCAGCGTTTCACCGTTTTCGGATGTTCCATATACACACTGGGCGGCTCCTTATGTGCGTCTTGCGGTTTCAAACGGCTATGTTTCGGGATATACCGATTCAACCTTTCGTCCGCAAAACTATGTTACGTATGCCGAAGCGGTAACCGTAGCGCTTAAGCTTCTCGGCTATACAAACAGCGATTTTGGGGCAGCATGGCCTTACGGACAAATGGGTACGGCGGAAAACCTCGGTCTTACCAAGGATATAGCGGGAGGTTTTGATTCGCCGCTTACAAGGGGCGCGTGCGTTATACTGCTTAACAATCTTCTTGATACAAAGCTCAAAGGCAGCGCGCAAAAATACGCGGGCGTTATTGACTGCGAAATAAAGGAAGGGATAATTTTAATCGCGACAAAAAATGAGGACGCGACCGTTCCCGAAGGTAAAGTTTTCACAACCGCCGGTACGTTTAAGCTTGCGGACGGTATAAATCGTGATTTTATCGGTTCAAGAGGCGACACGCTTATACGTAACGGTGATGAGATTATATCATTTATTCCGACAGGCAGCGGAAACACCGAGAAAATGGTTGTTTATTCAACGCTCAATGACGTTATAATCGGCTATGAGGGCGGCGGGCTTACACAAGTTACCGTACCCTCCGCCACGACAGCGTATGTGGGAGCAACGGTAACGACCTTTGCTGCGGCAAAGCAGAAGCTTAATATGGGCTCGGTTGTAACGCTTATGAAGGACGTTAAAGGGAACATAGAATATATAAGCATAACGGAAGGCTCAACGCTTCAGGGACCGATGATAGTCGGCGGAGGAGCGTGGTACTTGCCGTACTGCAGCAGCCTTGACGGCGTAACAATCATAAGAAGCGGCGTAAAGGCGTCGTCGTCGGAGCTTAAAGCAAACGACGTTGCTTATTATACTTCGGAGCTTAAAATGATGTTCGTTTATTCAAACCCCAAAACGGGAATTTACGAAAGCGCTTCTCCGAATAAGGATATGCCAAGCACGGTTACCGTTTCCGGTGTAACATACGAAATTGAAGGAGCGGCGGCATTTAACGCTCTTTCTTCGGCGGGAAGCTTAAATTACGGAGATTCCGTAACGCTTCTTCTCGGCAAGGACGGCAGAGTGGCAGGCGCCGTCCCCGCAGGTCAAAGCGCGGACAGCAGTGTATGCGGATATATAATAGGCAGCGGAAAGAAAAACTTTACCGATTCAAATTCAAATTCATACAGCAGCTATTATATTGAGCTTGTAACGCCCGACGGACGTGTAAACGAATATCCGACATCGGTAAACAGCTCGAATTATGTCAACAGAGTTGTACGCATAGATTTTAAAAACGGTAAAGCAGCTATTAAATCGGCAGGAAGCGCAAGCGGCGTATCGGGAACGGTTAACGCGGCTGCCGGGACAATAGGTACGAGCCGCGTATCTCAAAACGCGAATATTCTTGATGTAAGCTCCGTAAGCGGAGGAGACACGAGTTTGTACAAAAAAATATATTTAAAACGTCTTGACGGTGTAAAAATCAATAATGACAGCGTGCTGTACTACACAAAAGATACATCGGGAGAGATAAACAACCTTATACTTCTTGATGTTACGGGAGACCTTTATGAATACGGTTATGTGCAAAAAGCCGATAAAACAAACAAAACCTACATGGTTGATGTTGGCGGTAATTTGTTTACAGTAACAGGCGGTTTTACAGCGGTATCTTCCGGCACACCCGCAAAATTTATATTTAAAGGCGGCGCGGTTTCGGCAGGCGCGCTTACGGCAATGAGTTCGCTTTTATCACTCAAGGACAGCGTGAGCGAGATAACGGCAGCGTCGGTTACTGCGGGCGGAAAGGATTATCTTATAAGCGACAGTGCCGTAGTTTACACAAGGAGCAAAAACCTTACAAGCTACACTGTTATGCCGATTAACGACCTTGTGGAAAACAGCTCCGCATACCGCATAACGGCTTATTACGATAAAGCGGAAAACGCGGGCGGCAGAATAAGAGTAATTCTTGCTGTGGAAAAATAATGAAAAGGTAGTTGCTTATGGAAAAGCTTGCGGTTTATATACACGGAAAAGGCGGAACAAAAGACGAAGCGGAGCATTATAAGCCTCTTTTGAAAGGTTATGAGGTTATAGGGCTTGATTACGCGGCAAAAACACCGTGGGAAGCAAAAGAGGAGTTTCCGAAGTTTTTTGAGCCGCTGCGCGGAAAATACAGATATATTACCGTTATCGCCAACAGCATCGGAGCGTTTTTCTGTATGAGCGCAGGCGTTGATGATATGATAGACAGAGCGTTTTTTATTTCACCGGTTGCGGATATGGAAAAACTGATTAAAAATATGATGGCGTGGTCGAATGTGACCGAAGATGAGCTTAAAACAAAAGGCGTTGTTCACACGGAATTTGGCGAGGATTTATCGTGGGACTTCCTGTGTTATGTCAGAAATCGCCCGATAAAATGGAATGTGCCGACCGAAATTCTGTACGGAAGTGAGGATAATATGACGTCTTTTGAAACGGTCACGGAATTCGCGGAAAGACATAACGCGAATATTACCGTTATGAAAGGCGGCGAGCATTGGTTTCATACAGAGGAGCAGTTGAGTTTTTTAGATGCGTGGATAGAAGGGAAATATAATGAACAGAGATGATATAGTAATTCGTTTGGAAAAAGAAGAGGATTACCGTGAGGTTGAAAGCCTCATAAGAGAGAGCTTTTGGAACGTTTACCGTCCGGGTTGCAGCGAGCATTACGTTATTCATACGCTGAGAAACGATAACGCTTTTATAAAAGAGCTTGATTTTGTAATGGAAAAGGACGGTAAAATTATCGGGCAGAATATGTTTATGAAAACCGTTATCAAAGCTGATAACGGCGTGGACGTACCCGTTCTGACAATGGGACCGATTTGCATTACACCCGAATTAAAACGAAAAGGCTATGGGAAAATGCTGCTTGACTATTCTTTGGAAAAAGCGAAAAATTTTGGGTTTGGAGCCGTTTTGTTTGAAGGAAATATTGATTTTTACGGCAAAAGCGGTTTTGATTACGCCCGGAAATTCGGTATAAGGTATCATGATTTACCGGAGGGAGCGGATTCGTCCTTTTTCCTTTGCAGAGAGCTGATTCCGAGGTATCTTGACGGCGTTACGGGAGTATATTTAACGCCTTCCGGATATTATGTAAGCGATTCGGACGTTGAAAAATTTGACAAAAACTTTCCCGAAAAGCAAAAGCTGAAATTGCCGGGACAGTTGTTCTGAAAGGAAATTCCGGACGAATATGTTAAATCGGAACAGACATGGGGCTTGTTCCGATTTTTGCTTGATTTTTTTGTGAAAGTGGTATATAATATATTTGAAATATTTAGTATAACACAAGGAAACTTAATATGACAGATAAATTACTTTCAATACTCGAATTTGATAAAATTCTTTCTCTTATTGCCTCACGCGCCGTTACGGACGCCGCTAAAGACAGCATTAAGGAAATGAAGCCTTCTTCGGATTTTACGGAGGTGGCGCTTTGGCAAAAACAAATGCTTGACGCGACAGCTATGCTCGCGAGGAGAGCTATGCCGCCGTTATCCGTTGTTTCGGACATCACGGCAAGTGTTAAAAGGTGCGAGGCGGACGGCGTACTCGGCGCGGGAGAGCTGCTTGCGGTTGCGGGAGTACTGCGTATTTCGGAAGCCGTCAAGAGCTATTTTGAAACAGAAGATGAGCTTGAAACAATAAATTCTCTCGGTAGCAGGATTACCGTTATAAAAGACCTGCGCAGAGATATTACGGACGCGATTATCAGTGATGAGGAAATTGCCGACGACGCTTCCCCGGAGCTTGCCGCAATAAGAAGAAAAATGCGCGGTATTCACTCAAAAATAAAAGATATTTTAAACGATATGCTTCATTCGGAACGCTATATAAAGCATTTAAGAGAGCCGATTGTAACCATGCGCGGTGACAGATATGTTTTACCCGTAAAGGCGGAAAGTAAAGGGGCTGTGCCCGGCATACTTCACGATTCCTCGGCAACGGGGGCAACGGTTTTTATAGAGCCTATGGCAGTGGTTGAGGAAAACAACCGTCTGCGTGAGCTTACCGCTGCGGAAAAAGATGAAACAGAAAAAATTCTTGCGGCTTTTTCAAAGAGGGTTGCGGAATACGCAATAGAAATACAAGAAAATCAGAAGGTTATAAAAGAAACAGATATGCTGTTCGCAAAGGCATCTTTTTGTGTGGATTACAGATGTCACGCGCCGCAGCTTAACCGCAAAGGTTATGTTAATATAAAAGAGGGCAGGCATCCGCTGATTGATTCCAAAAAGGTCGTGCCGATAAACATTTACCTCGGAAAAGATTTTCACACGCTTATTATTACGGGGCCAAATACGGGCGGAAAAACCGTAACGCTCAAGACTCTCGGTCTGTTTTCCGTTATGACTCAATGCGGGTTGTTTGTGCCGGCGAAACCGGGCAGCTGTATGCCTGTATGGGACGATGTTTTTGCGGATATTGGTGACGAGCAGAGCATAGAGCAGAGCCTGAGCACTTTTTCGGCGCATATGGTAAACATTTGTGATATTTTGAGGAAGGTGTCAAAAAACACTCTTGTTCTTTTTGACGAGCTTGGTGCGGGAACGGACCCTGAGGAGGGCGCAGCGCTTGCAATTGAAATTTTGGAATATGTAAAAAAATTCGGCGCTGAAGCGGTTGCCACAACACATTACAGTGAGCTTAAGCTGTATGCCATATCGACAGATGATGTCGAAAACGCATCGTGTGAGTTTGATGTTGAAACGCTTTGCCCGACATACAGACTGCTTATAGGCTTGCCCGGCAAAAGCAACGCTTTCGCTATTTCAAAACGGCTTGGGCTTCCGGATACAATTATTGACGGCGCATCGGCAAGGCTGACAGCAGAATCTGTTAGGTTTGAAGATGTTATCGCGGAGCTTCAGTCAAAACGGGAAGCGACAGCGGCTGCGCTTGAAGAAGCGGAAAAAACAAGAAACGAGCTTAAAAACGAGCTTCGGAGCGCAAATGAAACAAACAGGGAAATAAAGGATAAAAACAGGCGGCTTCTTGATGAGGCAAGAGCCGAAGCCGCAAGGATTGTTCAGTCGGCAAAAGACGATATGAGCGCGATTTTAAAAGAAGCGGAAAAAATTGCGAAAGAGTCGGCAAGCGCCGGCAGAGCGAAAGAAATGGAAAATGTCCGCCGTAAGCTTCGTGAAGCGGGCGAGAGCTATGACAAAAAGCTCGGGAAACGCCGTGACAGGCTTGGCGAAAATAAGCCGCTTAAAAATATCAGGCTCGGTGAAACGGTTGAGATAATTTCAATGAGCGAAAGCGGAACGGTTGTAAGCCTTCCGAACGCTTCGGGCGAGGCTGTAATTCAGGTCGGAATTATGAAGGTTAAAGCAAATGTAAAGGATTTAAGGCGCGTAAACGAAACGGAAGCTTCTTTAAAGCCTGTAAGGAATCAAAGAACAAGAGATGTGCGGAGCAAAAGTATGACTGCTGTAACGGAGCTTGATATAAGGGGCATGATGGTTGACGAGGGGACAGTAATGCTTGACAAATTTATTGATGATGCCGTTATGGCGTCGCTCAAAACAATATCGGTTATCCACGGGAAGGGTACGGGCGCTTTGCGAAGCGGAATACACGCTTATCTTAAAAACAATAAATTTGTAAAGTCATACCGTCTCGGAAGTTATGGTGAGGGCGACAGCGGTGTGACTATAATAGAGCTTAAATAAATTGTGAATTATATGTGTAATATTATACTTGAAAAAAGGGAAAAAATATGATAAAATATTAATATAAAAATATTCGGGCGTTTCGGAGGTGAAAAAAATGCACGAAAAAATACCTAATGCAAGAATTTTTGCCGCAAATTTGAAAAAAGTAAGAAAAGAAAGAAATGTCACACAAGCAGAGCTTGCTGAGGCAATAAACGTGCAAAAGAGCAGTATTTCAAACTATGAACAGTCGGTCAGCATACCCGATATACCGAAAGCTCTTGAAATAGCGAGGGTGCTGTGCGTTGATGACCTTAACGCTTTTTTCGGATACTCTCCCGAAAACAAAGCAGCGGAAAATATGGCGGGGAGCAGATATATTCCCATACATGATAAGGTTATATACGGCGAAAATCCGCTTGAGCCCGGCAATGAAATAGACAGAATGATGATGCCCGCAATAAACCTTAAATCAGGAGATTTTTTCGGGTTTATTGTACAGGATAATTCAATGTCGAGGTCAAATATAAAAAAAGGTGACATTGCTATTATAAAAAAACAGTCATTGCCGTCAACGGGAGATATTGTTCTTGCCGTTGACAATGAGGGCAATAACTATTTAAGAAAGCTGTATATGCTTGACGGAGGTATAGCATCGTTTCAGCCCGATTCCGACGAGAGCAGTTTTTTGCCATTGTCGTTTGATTTGACGGAAGACGAAATTGACATTAAAGGCAGAGTAGTTTTTATGTATATGTCGGTTTAATTATGCAAAAAAGTGTTTTCGATAATTTTTCCGAAATCGGCGTTTTCCCATATTTTTAAGATGTTTTTTGAATCTTTAAGGTAAACGGATTTTACAGAATTATTAAGATTTTTAAAGCTTGCCGTAAAATCGGTTTTTGGCGTGCCGAAAAACGTATTTTGAGCGGTTACGGTAATATAGCAAATATTACCTTCCGTTTTGGTTTTGACAGATATAGCGCTGCGATGCGGAACGGTTATTATGCCATTTACGGTAACGATATTGTTTTTTGGCGTTACGGATGTAATTTTTAGCGAGTTTATGCTTTGAACAGAATGGTAGTTAAAAAAAGCAAAAAGCAGAAAAACAACAATAAGGGGAATAAAAATAATTAAATGTTTTTTCATAATATCTCCTTTTTAATATAGTAAATAGTAAGTGAGGTCGTTTTATGAAACCGGTTGTTAAAAGACCTGTAACAATAATGTTGACAATTTTATATATAATTGACGCCTATAAGCGCGATACGCCCGAAGCGGTGCTTTCGACGCTTATGGTTGAAGATATAGGAGTTAATTATTTCGATTACAGAAGCGGCCTTGCGAAGCTTGAGGATACGGGATATATAAACACATATGCTGATGATGAAGGGCATGAGCTGCATCAGCTTTGCGTCAGCGGCAAGGAGCTGATTGACAGTATGCATAAAAGGCTTGCTTATCAGCTTCGGTGCGATATTATAGGCTATATAAGGCGCGAAAAGCGTAAAATAGATAAATCAAACGAGTTTATTTGTGAAATTGTTCCGCAAAACGACGCGGATTTTAGCGTTAAAGTGATCTATAACGAAACGGACGATGAGCTTCTCAGCGTATCGTTCAGAGCCGGCGCGAAAGAAACCGCGGAAGGCTTTAAGGAAATACTCAGAGGTCGTAAAAACGAGTTTTTCAAAGAGATAAACGAAGCAATCGCTAAAGCTCTTGAACCAAAAAACGAATAATCTGAGGGCGGATATATTATCCGCCCTCTATTTTATTTCATATTTTGCTGCTTATAAGGTCAAGCGCCGCCTGTACAGCGTCATTTTCCGTCATATCGGCGGAAGCGCTTTCGCTCCTGAGCTTATATTCGACAATTCCTTCGCCGGCTTTTTTACCGACGGTAATTCTTATCGGAATACCGATAAGGTCGGCGTCTTTAAATTTCACGCCGGGACGCTCGTTACGGTCATCAATAAGAACCTCAATACCCTTGCTTTTAAAGGTTTCGTAAATTTTATCGGCAAGCTCTTTCTGAACCTCATTTTCGGTGTTTACGGGAACAACGATTACTTTATACGGAGCAACGCTTACCGGCCAGATAATACCGTTTTCATCGGAATGTTGTTCTATTATTGCCGCAATACAGCGGTTTACTCCAATGCCGTAGCAGCCCATAATAACGGTGCGGTCAGTACCGGTTTCATCAAGACAGGTACATGAAAACGCTTTTGAATATTTTGTGCCGAGCTTAAAAATATGCCCCACCTCAATGCCCTGAGCGGTTTTAATGCTTCCGCCGCATTTCGGGCAACTGTCGCCGTCCGTAACAATTCTGAGGTCAAGCACGGCGGTCGGGGTGAAATCGCGCCCCACACATACATTTTTATAGTGATAATCGGTTTCGTTCGCGCCTACTATAAAGTTTTTCATTTTTTCGATTTCAATATCCATAAGCACATCGCATTTAATGCCTATCGGACCCGCAAAGCCCACGGCCGCGCCCGTAACCTCCGTTACGGCGGCAGGTTCCGCCATTTCAAGTTCAAGGCAGCCGAGATAGTTTTGAAGCTTTGTTTCATTGACCTCACGGTCGCCTCTTACCATAACCGCGACAATTTTATCGTCGGCACGGTAAATGAGAGTTTTTACAAACAAAGAGGGTTTACAGCCGAAAAGATTTGTAAGGTCATCAATGGTTTTAACATTCGGCGTATATATTTTTTCTGCTTCAAGGTCGCCTTCGGGGCAGTCACATTCGGTAGGTA
The DNA here is from genome assembly GCA_902784805.1 of uncultured Ruminococcus sp. Lineage (GTDB taxonomy): Bacteria > Bacillota > Clostridia > RUG12999 > RUG12999 > RUG12999. The sequence continues at coordinate 58,153 of CACZWD010000012.1, forward strand.
CGCCCGCCATTTTTTCAACATTCGCGGCATATCCGCAGGCTTCGCAATACGCGATTGTATCTTCGCCGACGTCCGATTTTACCATAAATTCCTGTGAGCCGCTGCCGCCCATCGCGCCGGAATCGGCGTCAACAACGGTAAAATCCATATCCATTTTTTTAAATATTTCACAGTAGGCGTCATACATATTTTTATATGATTTATCAAGCCCTTCTTCGGTCAGATCAAAGCTGTAAGCGTCTTTCATTATAAACTCACGGCTTCTCATAACGCCAAAACGCGGGCGGCGTTCATCACGGTATTTTGTCTGTATCTGATAAAGCGTCATCGGGAGGTTTTTATATGAGCGCACTTCATCGCGAACGGTAATTGTAAACATTTCCTCATGCGTCGGACCGAGAAAAAAATCACGTCCGCCGCGGTCTTTCAGGCGAAACATTTCGGGACCGAAAACGTCCCATCTTCCCGACTGCTCAAGCACTTCTTTCGGAAGTATGGCGGGCATCAAAAGTTCCTGCGCGCCATGACTGTCCATGCCTTCGCGTATAATATTTTCAACATTTTTCAGCACTTTAACACCAAGCGGAAGGTACGAATAAACACCCGTTGCCGCCTTTCTCATAAGCCCTGCGCGGAGCATAAGCCTGTGACTTGATATTTCCGCCTCCGACGGCACCTCACGCAGTGTGGGTAAAAGTAACCTTGAAACCTTCATATTTTTGACCATTCCTTTCAAATATGTAAATGTATTATTTTATTTCATCTATGAGATTGTGCTGTCAATATTGCGGATTATATATCCTTTTTCTTTTAAAAGTTCAGCGACATATTTTAAAAGTATAAGGCTGTTTATCCCGCTGTAACGCGGGTCGCTGTCGGGGAAATGCCCGCCTATATCGCCGAGCGCGGCGGCGCCGAGCAAAGCGTCAGCGATACTGTGAACAAGCACATCTGCATCGGAATGACCGAGCAAGCCTTTTTCGTAGGGTATGTTCACGCCGCCTATTATAAGCTTTCTGCCTTCGGTTAAAATATGTACATCGTAGCCGGTGCCAACACGCATTTTTACAAACCTTCTTTTTTGTTTTTTTCTGTAAAACCTTCGGCAAATTTCAAATCGGACGGGGTAGTTATTTTGATGTTTGAATACTCGCCGTTTACCATTGCCGTTTTTATGCCTTCGCTGCACAAAAGCCCGCATAAATCGGTATATTTTTCAAAATCACTTATATGTTTTTCAAGAATATTTTTTAAAAGCTTAAAATTAACCGTCTGAGGTGTCTGAACATTGTAAAGCGAGCTTCTTTCGGGGACGGACAAAACAAAACCGCCGTCCTGCGACGTACAGATTGTATCAACGGTTTTTACAAAAGTTCCGGCAGCGGAATACTTTTCGCAAAGATTAATGTTTTCAAGAATTATCTCTTTACTGACAAAAGGGCGAACAGCGTCGTGAGTTATGACAATATCATTGTCAGTCACAGAGCGTTTCGCCTCAATTTCGTTTAAAATATTGTATATTGTTTCCATACGGTTTTCGCCGCCCGTAACAACCTCTGTTTTTTCCGAAAGATTAAATTTTTCAAAAAGCTCTTTTGTATAAGCTTTTTTGTTGTCCGAAACGCCGACAAAAAGCCTGTCGGACAAATCATAAAATTTTTCGGCGGTTAAAATAATAATGGGCTTTCCGTTTATTTCAAGGAAATGCTTCGGTATGGCAGCACCCATACGCCTTCCTATGCCGCCGGCGGCAAGAGCTGTATAAATCATAAAAGCCTACTTTCCGACCGCGCGGTCAATTATTTTTTTAAGCTTATCTTCAACCTTGTCGGAAGAAACATTTTTTGAAAGCATTATTTCGGAAATAAGTATTTGTTTTGCGCTAACAAGCATTTTTCTTTCTCCGGATGAGAGAGTCTTTTCTTTATCGCGGCACATGAGCATTTTTACCACGCCCGCAACCTCATAAACATCACCGCTTTTTATATGAGCAATATTTTCACGGTAACGCTTGTTCCAATTGGAGTTAAATTCGCCCTGATATTTTTCGATAAATTCAAAAACAGCGTCGGCTTCTTTTGTATCTATGACAGTTCTCACGCCTATTACATCGGCATTATCGACAGGAATTTTCACCTTCATGCCGTCCATGGGCATTTTAAGGACATAGTAATCCTTAACGTTGCCGAGAATGTCCTGGCTCTCGATTTTTTCAATTATTCCGGCTCCGTGCATTGGATACAGCACCTTATCGCCTACATTATACAAAACTATCACCAACGCTTTCAAAATTACAAATAAAACAGTATCAAAGAAGATACTCCTACAAATATATTTTACCATAAAACTTATAAAATGTCAAAGTTTTTTTAGAGAAAAATTACACAAAAGAGTAAAAAATTTAAAAATTTTATCTCATTCTATTGACAAAAGATTATATATATGTTAAAATATAGTCATTGGTAGAGGTGCATTTTGTAAAAAGTAAGTTTTTGCCCTAAGGGTTTCCTTAAAGCTCGTTTCGCCGAGCGTGGCTTAAACCGAAAGGTGCAGGTGCCGAAGGAGGTTAACGCGAAAGTAACTTTCCTGGCAAAATGAAATAAGATTCATTTTGCTGTCGCGGCGGTATGCCGCGGAGCGCTATCGTACTTTAAATATTTACCGTGCCATGCCGGTACGGCATAAAAGGAGTAACGATAGCCGCATATAAACGGCTATTTTTTTTAAACCGTAATAATTAGCAGGAGGATTTTGGATTATGAGCTTTTCGGTAAATTTATCGATTGGCAGATTGAAAGCGGCGTTGACGCTCTTGTTGCCTGCGGTACAACGGGCGAAGCTTCTACGCTTAGCGAACAGGAGCATATGGACGCGATAAAATACGCTGTCGAAAGGACGGCGGGCAGAGTTCCCGTTATTGCGGGAACGGGCAGTAACGACACCGAATTCGCGCTTGAGCTTACAAGGTTTGCGTGTGAAGCGGGAGCGGACGCCGTGCTTGTTGTAACGCCCTATTATAATAAAGCGACGCAAAACGGTCTTATAAAAATGTTTTCAACAATCGCGGACGAAAGCACAAAGCCTGTTATTCTTTACAATGTGCCGTCCAGAACAGGTGTGAATATCGCTCCGAAAACCTGCGCGGCTCTTGCCGAGCATGATAACATTGTTGCCGTAAAAGAAGCCAGCGGCAATATTTCACAGATTGCGGAAATCGCGCATCTTGTAAGAGGTAAAATGGATTTGTATTCTGGCAATGACGACCAGGTGCTTCCCGTGCTTTCTCTCGGTGGCAAAGGCGTTATATCAGTGCTTTCAAACATTATGCCGAAAGAGACGTGCGAAATATGCAGAAGGTTTTTCGCGGGTAACGTTAAAGGCAGCGCGGAGCTTCAGCTTGACCTTTTGCCGCTTATTGACGCTCTGTTTTGCGAGGTTAACCCCATACCCGTTAAAGCGGCAACCGCAAAAATGGGCTTTTGTAAAAACTATCTTCGCCTTCCTCTCACAACCATGGAGGAGGCTAATGCCGAAAAGCTTTACTCCATTATGCGAGGTCACGGTTTAATAAAATAATAAAAAGGATTGAAAAACATGAGAATTATAGTAAACGGCTCAAACGGCAGAATGGGCAGAGAAGTTGTAAAAATGCTGCTTGACGGCGTAAGGGGCTGTACCCTTGCCGCCGCGGTTGATATTAACCCTCCCGCCGCTGAAAGCTATCCGACCTTTTCTTCGCTTGAAAAAGTGAATGTAGATGCGGACTGCCTTGTTGATTTTTCACACCATTCTGCGGCGCTTGCCGTTGCGAATTTTGCCGTAAGCAGCGGACTCCCCGCTGTTATCGCGACAACGGGACAGACCGAGGAGGAGCTTTCATATATAAAAAAAGCGGCGGAAAGCGTACCTGTATTTTTTTCCGCGAATATGTCGCTCGGAGTTGCACTTCTTGCGGAGCTTGCAAGGCTCACGGCGAAAACAATGCCGGACGCCGATATTGAAATAATCGAAACTCATCACAACCGTAAGCTTGACGCGCCGAGCGGAACAGCGCTGCTTCTTGCGAATGAAATAAAAAAAGTACGTGAAGACGCGGATTTTGTTTACGGAAGAAGCGGTCAGCAAAAAAGAAACGAAGGCGAAATCGGCATACACGCTGTGCGTATGGGGAATATTGTCGGTATTCACGAAATCAGGGTAGGCACCGACACGCAGACAATCACCTTAAAGCACGAGGCTCACTCAAGAGCGCTTTTTGCCGAAGGTGCGCTTGCCGCCGCGGTATTTTTGCAGGATAAGCCTTGCGGCATATATAATATGAGCGATATGGTAAAATCTTAAACGAAAGGTCTGATATGGAATGTTTATTTGTGATAATATAGGTGAAAAAGGCGGTCATCTCACCTTTGCAGGCAGAGATGTTACGCTTCTTGCGAAAAAATACGGCACGCCGCTTTACCTTATGGACGAAAATAAAATAAGAGAAAACTGCCGGATTTATAAAAACGCTTTTAAAAAATATTTCGGCGAAAACGCGCTTCCGCTTTTCGCGAGCAAAGCGGCATCGTTCAAGCGGCTTTACGAAATAATGACCGAAGAAAAAATGGGTACGGACGTTGTATCGGCGGGTGAAATATATACCGCCGTAAAAGCGGGATTTGACCTTAAAAACGCCTATTTTCACAGTAACAACAAGACGGATTTTGATATTGAATTCGCTATTTCAAACGGCATCGGTTATTTTGTTGCCGATAATATAGAGGAGCTTTCGGCAATTGACCGTGAAGCCGGGAAAAAGGGAATAAAACAAAATGTTTTGCTTCGTATTACGCCGGGAATTGACCCGCATACATTTGAGGCAATATCAACCGGCAAGGTGGATTCAAAATTCGGCTCGGCAATAGAAACGGGTCAGGCGCTTGAAATAACGAAGCAGGCGCTTGGAATGGAAAATATAAAGCTTTGCGGATTTCATTGTCATATCGGTTCGCAGATTTTTGAAACAGAGCCGTTTTTCAAAGCAGGGCTTGTTATGTTGGATTTTATAGCGGATATTAAGGCAAAGCTCGGTTTTGAAGCGGAACAGCTTAATCTCGGCGGCGGTTACGGTGTCAGATATACCGAAAGCGACCCCGTTTTTGATATAGAAAAGAGTATAGGCGAGCTTGCGAAAGCTATGAAAGAAAAAGCGGCGGCGCTTAAAATAAATATGCCGAAAATCCTCATGGAGCCCGGCAGAAGTATTGTTGGTAATGCCGGAATGACGCTTTACACGGCAGGGACGGTAAAAATCATACCGGGCTTTAAATCGTATGTTTCGATTGACGGCGGTATGCCCGATAATCCGAGATATGCGCTTTATAAATCCGATTACACCGTTTATAACGCTTCAAAAACAGATAAAGAAGTCGGTTTTGAATGCTCTGTTGTCGGAAGATGCTGTGAAAGCGGAGATATAATTCAGGAAAACGTTAATCTTGTAAAGCCCGAAAGAGGCGATATAATTGCAGTTCTTACAACGGGCGCGTATAATTATTCCATGGCGTCGAATTATAACCGTATCGGCAAGCCGCCCGTAGTTATGCTTGACGGCGAAAAGGATTATATTGCTGTCAAGGGCGAAACGCTTGAAGATATTGTACGGAACGATATATAATTTATTTTAAAACAGCAGGTGAAATGTTTTTCGCGCATTTCACCTGCTGTTTTATATGAAAAGAGAGATTTTTTATCACGTCAGCCTATAAACATTTGTGTCCAATAGTTGCCGCCCGTGACATATCCCACACCGATTTTTTTATATGAAGCATTTAAAATATTTGCTTTGTGTCCCGGAGAGTTCATCCAGGCGTTTACAACCTCTTTCGGAGTTCTTTGCCCCATTGCGATGTTTTCGCCCGCGTAGCGGTAAGAAAGCCCAAAAGCTTTCATCATTTCAAAGGGGGAGCCGTAGGTGGGGCTTGTATGAGAAAAGTATTTTTTGTCCTTCATATCCTGCGATTTATAGCGGGCGACGCGGCTAAGCTCCCAATCCTCCGTAAGAGCCGAAAGCCCGTATTTTGCGCGTTCCTCATTGACAAGCCTTACAACCTCTTTTTCATAGTTTGTTATATTCTCGTCAAGAGAAGGAATGTTTAAAACCTGTCCCGGATAAATAAGCTCAGGATTTGTAATCTGCTTGTTTGCCGCTATAATTTCACTCAAGCCCACTTTGTATTTTACGGCAATTTTCCACATTGTATCGCCCGGAGCAACCGTATGCGTGCCGGCTGCGGATGCGCAAAAAGACGTAATAAGCATAATAGCCGCAAAAATAAAAGTAATTTTTTTCTTCATAATAAAACCTTCTTTCCTGTTTTGATTGCGCCGTATTTAGTATAACATATCGGCGACGGTAATTTCAAATGCAATTTAAGTAAAAAGATACAGCATATTACAGCATTCAGATAAAATCAGGTTTGTTATCAGTCAAAAATGTTGACTTTTAGGTAAAAATCCGATATAATATATTATGTATGTTTGTAAAATTTGTCGTTCGGAACGGTGATAAAAATGGCGGTTGATTATAATATGCTTAGAAACCTTTTGATTGACAGAGGATTTATGATTTTAAGGCAGATTACATTATGGTTATATAACTTTGTTATGATAAAATTTTTAAACTATCGCAGGAGGGAAATGAATGAATACTCGAAAACTAAAAACTGCTGTATCTGAGTTTTCAAACAAGCAGAAAAATAATTCTGCATATTACGAGGAAAATTGGGCAGAGAGACAAGAACGCAAGAAATATTATCAGTCATTTACCAGAGATAAACTCTTGAAAATGACAGAGGATGAATTTTACGAATATATAAGCAAGCTTTGGTCTATGCTTATTTGGGGAAATAAAAAATATATTGCGGATAAGCTAATTGATGACAATGGTTTTGACACTCTGAAAAGTGAACTCGCCGAATTGCTTTATGGTACAAGTCCTATTGAAAAACGTTGGGATGTATTTTTAAAATCCATCAAAGGCATAGGACCTGCTACAATAAGCGAATTACTTACATATGCAAACCCTGAAGAATATGTTATTTTTAATAAAACTACTATTCTTTGTTTTTCTTATCTTGATATACCGGATATGCCTAAATATAACTATCAATATACCGGGAAGAAGTATTCTGAAGTATGTGAAATTGCAAAAGGTATTTCTAAAGAGTTAAAAGAAGCAGGCACAGCAGATTATGATCTTTTAGCGGTTGACTATTTTATGTGGGATGAAATTCTTCCACTTGCAGAGAAAAAAGAAGTTAAAACAGATGAAACCACTACCCAAAAAGATAAAACCGTAAGTGATAAAGATTCAAAGTCCTTGCACGACGAGATTAAAGAAAAGCTTGTTGCCATTGGTGAATTGCTTGGATTTGAAAGTCGTTCTGAAGTGAAAATCACAACGGGTGCTGTTGTGGATGCTGTTTGGGAAGCAAAAATCGGTAATATGGGGAAAGCTATATATGTATTTGAAGTGCAATCTAGAGGCTCTATTGACAGCTTGATTTTGAATTTGAAAAAAGCTCAAAGTAATGCGGCAGTACAAGCCGTCGTTGCTGTTGCAGATGAAGCACAACTTGCTAAAATAATTAGTGAGAGTAATGGAGTGATTGACGAAAAATCTTTGAGAACTTGGGATTCGGAAGATGTTTTAGCGGTTTATGATTCGCTTGTACGCGCACATGAATCTATAAATAAACTGGCTCTTGTACCGGAAAGCTTTTAGGGCGTAATATAAGGAGAATAACTATGCTTGAATTTATTTGCTATCCAAAATGTACGACTTGTCAGAAAGCAAAAAAATGGCTTGACGACAACAAAATTGAATATGAGCTTCGTGATATAAAAGAGAATAATCCGAGTTTTGAGGAATTAGCCGCTTGGTATAAAACAAGCGGGCTTCCGTTAAAGAAATTCTTTAACACATCGGGACTTTTGTATAAGTCAATGAAGCTGAAGGACAAGCTTCCCAAAATGTCAGAGGAAGAACAGTTAAAACTGCTTGCAACGGACGGAATGCTTGTAAAGAGACCGCTTTTAACAGGTAAGGATTTTGTTTTGGTGGGCTTTAAAGAAAGCGAATGGAGCGAAAAATTGTAAAAGAATTTCGGCTCGGAAGCCGTTTATATCCTATGCCGGTACTCATTATCCGCACATATGACGGGAACGGAAAGCCCAATGCTATGAATGCCTTGTGGTTTGAATAAGCGAGGACGCACAGATTTCAATCTGTATATTTTACTTGACAATTCCTTAGGGATATGCTATAATATTTACCGAACAAATGTTTGATTTGATAGGAGAGAAGTATGTCAGAATTTAAAGTGGTCAGCAGCTATAAGCCGACAGGCGACCAGCCGCAGGCAATAGATAAGCTTGCGCGCGGCGTTTTAAATAATATGAAAGCCCAGACGCTTATGGGCGTTACAGGCTCCGGAAAAACATTTACCATGGCAAATATTATTGAAAAGGTGCAGCGCCCGACACTTGTGCTTGCTCATAACAAAACGCTTGCCGCCCAGCTTTGCAGCGAGCTTCGGGAATTTTTTCCGGATAGTGCCGTTGAGTATTTTGTTTCGTATTACGACTATTATCAGCCGGAAGCCTATATTGCGGCGACAGATACCTATATAGAAAAAGATTCTTCCATAAACGACGATATTGACCGCCTGCGTCATTCCGCAACGGCGGCTCTTTTTGAACGCCGTGACGTGGTTATTGTTTCGTCGGTAAGCTGTATATATTCTCTCGGTGACCCGATAGATTATAAAAATATGGTTATATCACTGCGTCCCGGTATGAGCTATGGCAGAAACAAACTGCTTTTAAAGCTTGTGGATTTGCAGTACGAAAGAAACGACATTGATTTCTCGAGAGGAAAATTCCGTGTAAGAGGCGATGTTGTTGAGATTTTCCCGGCGGGCGCGAGTGATAAAATAATAAGAGTTGAGTTTTGGGACGAGGAAATTGACCGCATAAGCGAAGTTGAGCAGATAACGGGAAATGTAACAAGGACGCTCAGTCATGTCGCTATTTTTCCGGCATCGCATTATGTTACTCCCAGGGACAAGCTGGAGCTTGCCATAAAGGATATTGAACAGGAGCTTGAAAGCCGCTGCAAAGAGTTTGAGCAGCAGGGCAAGCTGCTTGAAAAGCAGCGTATTGAGCAGCGCACAAATTACGATATTGAAATGCTGCGCGAAATAGGCTTTTGTTCGGGCATAGAAAATTATTCGAGAATACTCAGCCGCAGAGAGCCGGGAAGTACGCCGCATACTTTGCTTGACTATTTCCCCGAAGATTATCTTTTAATTGTTGACGAATCGCATGTCACAATTCCGCAGGTAAGGGCTATGTATAACGGTGACAGAGCAAGAAAAACGAGTCTTGTGGAGTACGGTTTCAGGCTTCCTTCCGCGCTTGATAACAGACCGCTTAATTTTGATGAGTTTGAAAGCAAAATAAATCAGGTTATTTTTGTTTCGGCAACTCCCGCGGAGTATGAAAAAAGCCGAAGCTCACAGATTGCCGAGCAGATTATACGTCCCACAGGGCTTTTGGACCCCGAAATAAGCGTCCGTCCGGTGGAAGGACAGATTGACGACCTTATGGGTGAAATTTTTGAGAGAGCGGAGCGTAACGAAAGAGTGCTTGTTACCACGCTTACAAAGAAAATGGCGGAAGCTTTGACGGATTATTTTACCGAACACGGCGTAAGGGTAAGGTATTTACATTCCGATGTTGAAACCATTGAGCGTATGGAAATAATAAGAGACCTCCGAATGGGAAAGTTTGATGTGCTTGTAGGTATAAATCTGCTTCGTGAAGGGCTTGATATTCCCGAAGTGTCGCTTGTGGCAGTTCTCGACGCGGATAAGGAAGGCTTTTTAAGAAGCGAAACCTCGCTTATTCAGACAATAGGCAGAGCCGCGCGAAATGCCGACGGCAAGGTTATTATGTATGCCGATACGGTAACGCCGTCAATGAAAAAAGCGATAGACGAAACAAACCGCAGACGTGAAATTCAGGACAGATACAACAAAGAGCACGGAATAATTCCGAAAAGTATAGTAAAAGAAGTGCGGGATATTATAGAAATAAGCAGACCGGGCGAGGACGAAAAACGCAAAAAGAAGCTTACGAAATCAGAAAAGGTTAAGCTTATCGAACAGCTTACCGCAGAAATGCGGCACGCTGCGAAAGAGCTTGATTTTGAATATGCCGCCATGCTTAGGGATAAAATAAAAGAACTTGAAAAATAATACAAAAATATAAGAGAGGCAAAAGTATGTCACTTGAAAATATAAGGATAAAAGGCGCGAGAGTGCATAATCTTAAAAATATCAATCTTACAATTCCGAGAGATAAGTTTGTGGTTATAACCGGACTTTCGGGTTCGGGAAAGTCATCTCTCGCGTTTGATACCATATATGCCGAAGGGCAAAGGCGCTATGTCGAATCGCTTTCGTCATATGCCAGACAGTTTTTGGGGCAGATGGAAAAACCCGATGTGGATTATATAGAAGGGCTTTCTCCCGCTATATCAATCGACCAAAAAACCACGTCAAAAAATCCTCGTTCAACCGTTGGAACAGTTACGGAAATTTATGATTATTTAAGGCTTCTTTATGCCAGAATAGGTATTCCGCACTGCCCGAAATGCGGAAAGGAAATTCAGCAGCAAACGGTTGACCAGATGACAGATAAAATTATGGAGTATCCCGAAGGCACAAAATTTACTGTGCTTGCTCCTGTTGTAAGGGGTAAAAAGGGAGAACACGCGAAAATACTTGAAACCGCGCGCAAGAACGGTTATGTCAGAGTCAGAATTGACGGTGAAACGCGGGAGCTTGATGAGGATATAAAGCTTGAAAAAACAAAAAAGCACAATATTGAAATTGTAATTGACCGTATTGCCGTAAGAGGTGATATTAAAAGTCGTCTTACAGATTCGATTGAAACAGCACTCGGAATAAGCGACGGGCTTGTGTTTATCAGCTTTCCGGGCGGTGACGAGCGGGTTTTCAGCTCAAGCTACGCTTGTCCAGACTGCGGAATAAGTATGCCGGAGCTTACGCCAAGAGCATTTTCGTTTAACAATCCCTACGGCGCGTGTCCTCACTGCGCGGGGCTTGGTTTTGTTATGGGTGTTGACCCGGCGCTTATAATTAAAAATCCGAAATTGTCAATTAAAGAAGGCGCAATTACGGCAAGCGGCTGGAGCAGCATTAATGATAAAAAATCTATGGCATATATGTATCTTTCCTCACTTTCAAAACGTTACGGTTTTGACTTTGATACGCCGATATGCGAAATGAGCGAGGAAGCTGTAAACGCTATACTTTACGGTACGCCGGAGGAGCTTGAATACACCTATGAGCATAAAAAATCCTCCGGAAGATTTATCGGAAAATTTGAGGGCATAATAAATAACCTGGAAAGAAGATACCATGAATCCACCTCCGAATGGACAAGGTCGGAAATCGAAGCTTATATGAGCACAACGCCGTGCAGTGAATGTAAAGGCGCGAAATTAAAACCCGAAATTCTTGCCGTTATGGTGGGCGGGCTTAATATAAAAGAGTTTTGCGATATGCCTGTCGATGAATCCAAAAAGTTTATTGAAAACTTAAAAATAACAGAACGTGAAGAAAAAATTGCGCATCAAATTGTAAAAGAGCTAAAAGCAAGGCTGGGTTTTCTTGTAAATGTCGGGCTTGATTATCTGACTTTAAGCCGGGGCGCAGGCTCGCTTTCGGGCGGCGAAGCTCAGAGAATACGCCTTGCCACACAGATAGGCTCCGGGCTTATGGGTGTGCTTTATATACTTGATGAGCCGAGCATAGGACTTCATCAGCGGGATAACGCCAAGCTTCTTGCGGCGCTGAGAGGTTTGCAGCAGCTTGGAAACACCCTCATTGTTGTGGAACACGATGAGGATACCATGTATGCCGCGGACTGGATTGTGGATATCGGTCCGGGCGCGGGCGTTCACGGCGGTGAAATTGTTGCCGAAGGTACGGTTGATGATATAAAGGCAAATAAAAATTCCGTAACGGGGCAATATTTAAGCCGTGTCAAAAAGATTCCTGTTCCTTCAAAAAGGCGAAAAGGCAGCGGAAAATCAATAAAAATCTGCGGCGCAGCCGAAAATAACCTTAAAAATATTGATGTTGAGTTTCCGCTTGGAGTTATGACAGCCGTTACGGGCGTGTCGGGCAGCGGTAAAAGCTCTCTGATAAGCGAAATACTTTATAAAAGGCTTGCGAACGAGCTTAACGGAGCAAGACTTAAGCCCGGCAAGCATAAAGATATTACAGGTCTTAAATATCTCGATAAGGTAATAAACATTGACCAGTCGCCGATTGGCAGAACGCCGCGCTCAAACCCTGCGACATATACGGGTGTTTTTACAGATATACGAAATCTTTTCGCATCCACAAATGACGCGAAAATGCGTGGTTACAGTCCTTCAAGGTTCAGTTTTAATTTAAGCGGAGGCAGATGTGAGGCGTGTTCGGGCGACGGTATTGTAAAAATAGAAATGCATTTTCTTGCGGATATTTATGTTCCGTGCGAGGTATGCAAGGGTAAACGCTATAACCGTGAAACACTTGAAGTAAAATATAAAAGCAAAAATATTGCCGATGTGCTTGATATGACTGTTTCCGAAGGCGTTGAGTTTTTTGAAAACGTTCCGAGGATTAAAAACAAGCTCAAAACTATTGAGGACGTAGGTCTCGGATATATTAAAATGGGGCAAAGCGCCACAACGCTTTCGGGCGGCGAGGCGCAGCGAGTTAAGCTCGCTACGGAGCTTGCGAGAAAAGCAACGGGGAAAACGATTTATATTCTTGACGAGCCGACCACGGGGCTTCATACCGCCGATGTGCATAAGCTTACAGAGGTTTTAAATAAGCTTGTTGACAGCGGAAATACTGTTATTGTTATTGAGCATAACCTCGATGTGATAAAAACAGCGGATTATATAATCGACCTGGGTCCGGAGGGCGGCAACAAGGGCGGCAGAGTTATAGCGACAGGAACGCCCGAAGATGTCGCGAAGATTAAAAAATCTGAAACGGGTAAATTTTTAAAAAAAATTTTAACAGAATAGTATTCCGGAGCCTTTATCCAAGCGACAAAGCGGCGGACGTTTAAAGTAACAAAAATATTAAAAATAAGCTGTTTCTATTGACAAAGCGGTTTTTACGTGGTAAAATATGAAAAGTAAGGTTTATGCGGTGTGCCTGACTGACATAGGTCGGGCGCTTTTTAAAATTTATACCTTGCAAATTTTTTAAGGAAGGACGATGAAAGAAAATGAAATTAGCATTTTCAACACTTTGCTGTCCGAACTATGACTGGAAAGACATTTTCTCCATGGCGAAGGACCTTGGCTTTGACGGCATTGAAGTTTGCTCCCGATAAATATGAGCAAACTGCCGAAAAGCTACTAAAGCTAAAAATCGAAATTCCTTGTTTATCGACAGGCGGTTGCATTAAATTTGATAATGAATGGCAAGAAACAAAAAGTGAAATATTAAATTATATAAAAGTTGCGAAAGGTGTCGGAGCAAAATATATCCGTATTTTAGGTGACCTTAAAGCCGCTCCGGACGGAGAGGTTGATGACAGGGCTACCGTATCAAGACTTAAAGAGCTTGTGCCTTTTGCTGAAGAAAGCGGTATAACACTGCTTGTCGAAACAAACGGCGTTTATGCCGACAGCGCAAGGCTCGCGGCGCTTCTCAGCGAAATCGCGAGTGATAACGTTGCGGCGCTTTGGGACGTTCATCACCCTTACAGATTTTTTGGAGAAAGCCCCGAAACCACGCTTACAAACCTTGGTGCTTACATAAAACACGTCCACGTGAAGGATTCCGTAATGGAAGGCGGCGAGCTTATTTATAAGATTCCCGGCGAGGGCGATTTGCCGCTTCATGATATAATGTTTGCGCTTCGTTCAATAAACTATGAAGGGTATATTACGCTTGAATGGGTTAAGCGCTGGGCACCCGACCTTTGTGACGCCGGTATAATTTTCCCGAAATTTATTGAATTTATGTCGGAATACTGCGGCGGTTCGGTTCACGGAAGCAGGCTTTACGATAATCTCAGAGGTACAGGAAAATATGTCTGGCCGAAAGAAACCATAATTGACCTTACGTTTCCTCAGGTGCTTGACAGAATGGTTGAGGAGTTTCCCGACCAATATTGTTTCAGATATACAACGCTTGATTATACAAGGACATACGCGCAGTTCCGTGATGATGTCGATACTTTCGCGCGTTCGCTTATATCTCTCGGAGTCCGTCCGGGCGACCATGTAGCCATATGGGCAACAAATGTTCCGGCGTGGTACATAACCTTTTGGGCGACCACAAAAATAGGTGCCGTGCTGGTTACCGTAAATACGGCATATAAGGTTTATGAAGCCGAATATCTGCTTAAGCAGTCCGATACGCATACGCTTGTTATGATTGACGGCTATAAAACAAGCAATTATATAGAAATTATGCAGGAGCTTTGTCCGGAGCTTAAATCACTTCCGAAAGGACAGCCGCTTCATTCCAAAAAGCTTCCGTTCCTTCGCAACATAATCACGGTTGACTGCGAAATGCCGGGAGGAATTACATGGGACGAAGCGGTAGCGCGTTCGGCAGACACTCCGGTTGAAGATGTTTACCGCCGCAGCGCCGCCGTTAATAAGCACGATGTATGCAATATGCAATATACATCGGGAACAACAGGTTTTCCTAAGGGCGTTATGCTTACGCATTATAACGTTGTAAACAACGGTAAGGCAATAGGAGATTGTATGGACCTTTCCACAGCGGACAGAATGATGATTCAGGTTCCTATGTTCCACTGTTTCGGTATGGTACTCGCAATGACTGCTTCAATGACACACGGTGTTACCATGTCCCCTATACCCGCGTTTTCACCCCGAAAAGGGCTTGACTGTATAAACAGAGAAAAGATAACCTGTTTCCACGGTGTGCCGACTATGTTTATAGCCATGCTCGGTCATGAGGACTTTGCAAAGACTGATTTTTCAAGTATGCGTACAGGCATTATGGCAGGTTCACCTTGCCCGATACAGACAATGAAAGAAGTAATTGAAAAAATGCATATGCCCGAAATATGCATAACCTACGGTCAGACGGAAGCTTCACCGGCAACGACAATGAGTAAAACCACAGATTCGATAGAAACACGTGTAAATACAGTCGGCGGTCCTATTTTCGGCGTTGAATGTAAAATTGTTGACCCCGAAACAAATGAGGAACTTCCCGATAACGTTGACGGCGAGTTTGTAGCGAGAGGCTATAACATTATGAAGGGCTATTATAAAATGCCTGCCGCAACCGCAGCCGCGATTGATGAGGACGGATGGCTTCATTCGGGTGATATTGCAAGACGCACTCCGGAAGGATATTTTAAAATTACGGGCAGAATTAAGGATATGATTATAAGGGGCGGAGAAAATCTTTATCCAAAAGAAATTGAGGATTTCATTTATACTCACCCCGATGTCAGCGATGTTCAGGTTATAGGCGTGCCCGACAAGCAGTACGGCGAAGAAGCGATGGCGTGCGTTATACCAAAGGCGGGCAGCGAGCTTACCGAGGAAGTCCTCCGTGAATTTATTGTGTCACACATTGCGAAACACAAAGTTCCGAAATATATTCGTTTTGTTGATTCATTCCCGATGAACGCGGCAGGAAAAATCCTCAAATATAAAATGCGTGAGGAAGCGATTGAATATCTCGGTCTTCAGGACGCAAGCAAAATTGTCACAGCATAATATTGATATATTTTGAGAGCCCGCCTTTTTCAAGGCGGGCTCAGAGCGCTGACAAACTCGGTCTGACGCAAGCAATTTTATTATTTCCGCCAAACTACATTTTTTATTGATTTTATGTGAGCGGCGCGGTTTTTTCTGAAACCGCGCCGCTGCTTGCTTTTTGTCGGGCTCAAACCTCTGACGTACCTTTGTACTTGAGCGAGATTTAAAGGACGTAATATACCTTTGTTTCTCAGCCTCTGCTGTCGTCTGTTAATTAAGGATATAAATCATAAGATTAAGATACGCCGCGAATGTAACCCACAGAAGATAGGGTACTTGAAGATACGCCGCGGTTTTGTTGACTTTTTTAAAACTCAAAATCATAAGAATAATTATAAACCATAAAAGCATAATCCAGATAAACGCGAAAAGAAAAGCGCGTAAATTAAAGAAAATTATGCTCCAAAAGAAATTTACAATCAGGTTTAGCGCGTAAATTCGGAGCGCGCCGGAGCGAAGCGCCGGATTAGCCTGACAGCGCATTGTGTAAATAATAGCACTGCCCACACCCATAAGCACGTAAAGAATTGTCCATGCCACCGGGAAAAGCCATGACGGAGGAGCAAGCGGCGGTTTTACAATATTGTCATACAAATCCATATTGCCCGACGTGATAAACGCCGCCAGCCCGCCTACGCCAAGCGCGATTAAAACAGAAACTACATAGGGTTTTATTTTTTGCCACATAAATTTTTACCTCACTTTTTTATTGTTGTATGATATTATTATGCCGAAAAATATAAAAAAATACCGAAAAATCTTTTGATTTTTCATTTAAAAAAATTTTTTGAGGTTAAAGGAAAACTATTGATTTTTTAGACAATAAGTGGTATAATAATATCATATGATAATAATGTCAGGAGGCAGGACTTATGGAAAATAATTATGAAAACGAATATACCGGTAATATAAAAATTTCGGACGATGTAATTGCCACGCTTGCCGCTAAGGCAGCAAAGGAAGTTGAAGGCATTGCGGATTTAATAGGCGGCATTGTCGGCAACATTACCGCCGCCGTTCTTGGCAAAAAAGATACCTCAAAAGGCATTGATGTCGATATGAAGGACGGGGCGGCTTATATTACGCTGCACGTTAAAGTGAATTACGGCGTAAAAATCCCCGAGGTCGCATGGAAAGCGCAGGAAAACGTAAAAACCGTGATTGAATCAATGACAGGCATTACAGTCGGAAAAGTGAACGTAAGCGTTGAAGGTATTGATTTTAAAGAAGAAACGGCATCTGTGCCTGAAGAAACCGTTTCTGACACGGAACAAGCGCAAAGTGAAATTATTGATATTGACGTTACTGACGAAAACTGATTGTTCTTTTAAAATTTGTTAAAATTTTGCGGTATTGCTTTAAACTTAATACAATTTTAAGCAATACCGATTTTTGTTATACAGGAGATAAACAATGGACAAATTAATTGAGCTTGAAGGCTTTGACGAAGAGCCTAAATTTAACAGAAGGCTTGCGAGAGATATAGCCTTTAAGCACATTTTCGCATGGCAGTTTGACGAATCAAAAGCTCCCGATATAAAAAGCCGCCTTGATGAAATGGCTTTTGGGAAAAAAGACCGCGCGTATATTGAAAACGCCGTTAAGGGTGTAACGGAAAATTTGGCGGAAATTGATAAAATAATCTCCGAAAAAACCGTGAATTGGAAAAAAGAGCGTCTTTCAAAGCTTTGTCTTGCGGGCATAAGGCTTGGTCTTTATGAAATTCTTTATGATGACACCATTCCTTACAGCGTTTCCGTAAATGAAATTGTCGAGCTTTTGAAAAGATACGATACGCACGAGTCCGCGAAATACGCAAACGGTATTTTGGGCGGTTTTGATGATAAGGATAGCGAAAATGATTCTCGGAATTGACACAAGCTGCTACACAACCTCCGTTGCGGTATGCGAAGGTGAAAAAATAATCTGCGATAACAGAAAACCGCTTGAAGTTATAAAGGGAAACAGAGGTTTAAGGCAAAGCGAAGCCGTGTTTCAGCATATTAAAGCGTTGCCGGAGCTTATAAAAAAAGCGGCGGATATCTGCGATTTCAGTAAGCTTGACGGTGTAATCGCAAGCCGCTTTCCAAGACCGCTTGAAGGCTCATATATGCCTGTGTTTACCGCGGGCTGCGCTGTTGCGGAGAGTATAGCGGCGGCGCTTAATATTCCGCTTTATTTTACATCTCATCAGGAAGGGCATATAATGGCGGCGCTTAAAAGCTGCGGTGAGGAAATAACGGATTCCGAGTTTGTTTCGGTACATATTTCGGGAGGCACAACCGAGCTTTTACTAACCAAAACAACAGATACCGGTTTTGATTTTGAAATTGCGGGTGGCTCGCTTGACCTTCACGCGGGGCAGCTTATTGACCGCTGCGGCGTGCTTATGGGAATGAGCTTTCCGTGCGGAAAAGAGTTTGACGACCTTGCTTTAACGGCGAAAAAAGGCTTGAAAATGCCTGTAACGCTTAAAGGCACGGACATTCATTTCAGCGGCGCGGAAAGTTATATTATGCGATATATATCCGAGAACGGTAAAAAAGAGGAAATTGCGAGAGGCGTTTTTGAGTGTATAGGCGAATCACTTATGAAAGCGCTTGACTTTATTTACGCGAAAAAGCCGTTTAAAACAGTAATTATGGGCGGCGGTGTCAGCGCGAGCGCTTTTTTGCGAAATATGATGAAAAGCGAAAAATATAAAATACTTTTTGCCGATAAAACATATTCTACAGATAATGCCTGCGGCATCGCGTTGATTGGAGAATTGCTAAGATAATGAGCGAATTTTATACTGTTTCACAAATTAACAGATTTCTAAAAAATATAATAGAAGCCGAGCCTTTTTTATCGGATATCTGGATAAGAGGCGAAATTTCAAACTTTAAGGCGCACTATTCGGGACATTTATATCTTACCTTAAAGGACGAAACCTCCACGCTTAAATGCGTTATGTTTAAAAGCGATGCATTAAGGCTGAAGCTTCGCCCGGAGGACGGTATGAAAGTGCTTGTGAGAGCAAGAATTTCGGTTTATGAAGCGGCGGGAAGCTATCAGGCATATATTCGTGAAATGAAATCGGACGGTCTCGGCGATCTTCACGTCGCGTTTGAGCAGCTTAAAAAAAAGCTTGAAGCGGAAGGGCTTTTTGATGAAAAATATAAAAAACAAATTCCGCCGTATCCCGAAAAAATCGGCGTTGTAACCTCAATTACGGGCGCTGCCGTGCAGGATATTAAAAATATTCTCGGCAGAAGATACCCGATAGGCGAAGTTATATTATATCCCTCCCTTGTTCAGGGCGAGGACGCTCCGGAGGATATTGTAAAGGGTATAAAATATTTTAACGAAAAATGCCCTGTTGATGTGCTTATTGTCGGCAGAGGCGGCGGAAGCATCGAGGACCTCTGGGCGTTTAATGACGAAACGGTGGCACGTGCGGTTTTTGAAAGTGAAATCCCTGTCATTTCGGCGGTGGGACACGAAACGGATTTTACAATATGTGATTTTGTTGCCGACCTCAGAGCGCCGACACCTTCGGCGGCAGCGGAGCTTGCGGCGGTACCCGTAACGGAAATCAAGGCGCAGATAAGCTTTTTAAACGATAGAATTTTAAGCCTTTTTAAAGGTATTATTTCAGAACGGCGCGCGCGTCTCAGTTATTTTGATAAGGAAAAAATTCTCTCACGGCTCGCGGATAATATTGATACAAAGCGGACACTCTGCGATGCCGCTTTTGATAAAATATATATGCTTGTAAAAAGCAAAACGGAAAGTAGCCGATTTAAGCTTAATTTTGCGGCGGCACGGCTTGAGGGCGCAAGCCCTTTGAAAATAATGGAAAAAGGCTACGCCGCGGCATTTAAAGACGGCAAAACCGTAAAGAAAGTTGCCGGTCTTAAAAAAGGTGATGAAATTGAGCTTGTTTTTGCCGATGGCAAAGCGGCGGCGGAAATAACGGAAATTAAAAAGCCCGAAAAAGGAATGATTAAAAATGGCTGAAAAGAAAATAAAATTTGAAACGGCGGTTAAGGAGCTTGACGAAATTGCGAAGCAGCTTGAAAGCGGCGAAACGGAGCTTGATAAGGCGCTTGCCCTCTTTAAAAAAGGCGTTGAGCTTACAAAGGCATGCAACAAAATTTTGGACAACGCCGAACAGCAAATAAAAATTATAGAAAGCAGCGAGGAATAATGGGAAAAAATTTTGATGCTGTTTATAAAGAGCGCGCGGACGCTGTTGAAACCGCTCTTGATAAATATGTCACTCTTAAAAACAATTATCAAAGCAAAATATATGAGGCTATGCGTTACAGCCTGCTTGGCGGCGGCAAACGTCTGCGGGGTGTTTTGTGCCTGACCGGAGGGCTTCTCGCGGGCGGCGCGGAAAAAGACGTTATGCCCTTTGCCTGCGCTATGGAAATGATACATACATATTCACTTGTACACGACGACCTTCCGGCTATGGATAACGATGATATGAGGAGAGGCAAGCTCACCTGCCATAAAAAATTTGATGAGGCTACCGCGATTTTGGCGGGTGACGCGCTTTTAAACGGCGCTTTTGAGCTTATGTTAAAAAGTAAGGGCAGGGAGAGCGATACGCTTAAAGCAATGGAGATAATTGCAGAGGCAAGCGGCACGGAGGGTATGATAGGCGGGCAGACAGTTGACCTTATGTGCGAAGGAAAAGAGATAAGCAAAGATTTGCTTTTGTACCTTCACCGTCATAAAACGGGAGCGCTTATTTCGGCGGCACTTTTAAGCGGATATGTCGCTTGCGGCGGCAAAAACGAAGGAACGGCGGTTTTAAGGGAATACGCCGAAAAAATTGGGCTTGCGTTTCAGGTTGTTGACGATATATTGGATATTACGGGAGATGAAAAAACTCTCGGCAAGCCCATAGGCAGCGATAATAAAAATCATAAAAACACATTTATCGGTTTTATGGGGCTTGACGGTTCAAAGGAATACGCCAAAGAATTAAGCGCGGCGGCGGCAGAGACGGTAAAAGGTCTCGGCGAGGAAGGAAAATTTCTCGCGTGGCTTGCGGAGTATCTTTGCGACAGAAAATTCTAAGCAAGAAACGGAGTGATATATATGAAACCCATGGAGGTTTTAAAAGACGAAGTTTTTGATTTAAACGGAGAAGAAGAAGCGATTTGTCTTGTTAATTTTCTTAAAGAAAAAAAGCTTAAAATTTCTACCGCCGAATCCTGCAC
>CACZWD010000013.1 GCA_902784805.1 uncultured Ruminococcus sp.
CATAATATAGCATAATAATTATAACACACAATTGCCAAAAAGTAAAGATTTTTAGAAAAATTTCTGAATTTTACATAACAAACAAAGTGTGATTCTTTATATGTACATAACACTGCCTAAAACCCTTTGTTTTCTCCGTAAAAAATAAAGAACCGAAGCCCCTTATTTCATCATTTCAATCTGCACTGTAACCCCGTTTTTAAAGTGAACTATGCACTTTTTATCGTGTGAAACCTCAACTTTCTCAACCAGTGTTATCCAAAGTTCCTCGTCAAAGGTCGTTATCGACTCCGGCTTATCACGCAGGGCTTCAATGAAAATCTGCATTTCACGCTCCTTGTTTGTGCGTTCGGTTCTTTCTGCCGTAACAGTATTCAGCCTTTTTTCGGCTTTTTCGTATCTGCGAACAAGGCTGTTATATTTCTTATCGTAGGCTTTCTGCGATTGCTTTTTTTGTGCGTTCTCGTTTATGCATTGACTGACCAATTCGGATACAACATTTAGCTCTTCGTTGAGCGTTTCAATCTTCGCATCAAGCTCCGTGCAGTCGCATACGGTTTCAATCATTAAATCACAGTCCTCAAGCACCCTTGTTTTGTCTTTCATTGCTATGTTATATGCTTCAATGAAAATGTTCTGTATTTCCTCTTCGGTAAGGTTCGGTGTTTTGCATTTTTCGGAGTTTTTGAATTTGCTGTTGCATTGGTATATGTTACATTTATATTTGTCCTTGAAATGCCATAATTTTGAGCCGTAAAATCCGCCACAGTCGGCACATACGATTTTGGACGAGTAAATGCTGTTTCCACTGTATGCCTTGCCGAGCTTCTGCCTTCTTGCCATTTCCGCCTGGACGATGTCAAACTCCAATTTCGGAATAATAGCGGGGTGGCTGTCCTCGACATAGTATTGCGGAACCTCGCCCTCGTTGACTTTCATTTTCTTTGTCAAAAAGTCAACCGTGAACTTCTTCTGCAGAAGGGCATCGCCCTTGTATCTCTCGTTTGTCAAAATGCTCCGTACCGTCGATCCGCTCCATCTTGGTTTTCCGGAAACAGTGGCAATGCCCAATCTTTCAAGTTCTCTGCAGATACCGCTCGGTGTTTTGCCGTCCATGTAAAGTCTGTATATCAATCGCACAATCTTTGCTTCCGCTTCGTTTATGACAGGCTTTCCGTCTTTGCCCTTTTCGTAACCGAGAAATCTCTTAAAGTTCATTTTTACCTTGCCGTCCGAGAAGCTCTTCCTTTGCCCCCAGGTGACATTTTCCGAAAGGCTCCGGCTTTCTTCCTGTGCAAGGCTCGACATTATGGTAATCAGCAGTTCGCCCTTGGAATCAAAGGTATAAATGTTTTCTTTTTCAAAAAATATCTCCGTGCCGTTTTCTTTCAGTTTTCGCACTGTTACAAGGCTGTCAACAGTATTTCTCGCAAATCGGCTGACCGACTTTGTAACAATGAGGTCTATCTTTCCGTTCAGGGCATCTTGTATCATTTCCTTAAATCCGTCTCTTCTTTTCGTGCTTGTACCCGAAATGCCCTCATCGGTGTAAACCTTGACAAACTGCCAATCTTCCCGTTGGGTTATGAACTTTGTGTAATAATCAATCTGTGCTTCGTAACTTGTGAACTGCTCGTCACTGTCGGTGGAAACACGTGCGTATGCCGCAACCTTCCTTTTAGCAATTGAGGTTGTTGGTACTGATGCGAATTTATTCTTGGTCGCAGGAATATATTTTATTGTTTTCTGCATTTGCGTTTCTCCTTTCCAGCGTTTTCTGCCGAGCCTGTGCTTTCATTTGTGGGGTCCAACTCTCACTGCGTGAACGGTCTTGCCATTCTCTTTCAACCGTATGTCCGTCCTTGAAAACATAAAGCAAGTGGTTTGCCTTCGGAACAATTATTTTTTCGATCAGTTTTTCAAAAAGCTCCGCATGAAATTCTTTCGAGGCAATCACATCCGCGGTCACGGCACATAGTGTTTTATCGGGTATCTGCTTTGAAGCACATTCTTTTTTTCCGTTCCTGTCATAGGTTATGCATATCCAAACCACCCCCGTGGCAGTGACCTTTCTTCTGTAATGCTTACCACAGTTTCCGCACTGTATTTTGCTCGTAAAGGCATACTTTTGCGGTTCGGATATTTTGTAATGCTTTTCTCTGCGCCGTTCAAATTCAAGCTGAACCGCCTCGAACATTTCTTTTGAAATAATCGGCGCATGGTTGTTCTCTACATAATATTGCGGTTTTTCGCCCCTGTTTTTCTTGGTTCGTTTTGTTAAATGGTCGGTTCTGAAAGACTTTTGCAGGAGCAAGTCCCCAATGTATTTTTCGTTTGAAAGAATGTATCGGACTTTTTTGTCCGTCCATCTGTCATTCGAGTTGCTTCGGATTCCCAGTTTGTTTAATTTATCTGCGATTTTCAGCATACCAAAACCGTCCAAAAACAAACTGTATATCCGCCTTACAGTTTCCGCTTCTTCGGGTATGATTTCCAATCCTCCGTCAGCGGTTCTTTTGTAGCCGTATATGTTTTGAATCATCAAAGGAAGAACCCCTTGTTTGTAATCGTTTTGAATACGCCATTTAACATTCTCACTTGCGGACAGACTTTCCTCTTGGGCATACGATGCAAGAATCGTTATCATAAGTTCACCGTCGGCACTTAAGGTATTAATGTTTTGTTCTTCAAAAAACACCCCGATTCCGAGTTCCTTGAGTTCTCTAACGGTTCTAAGAAGTGTAACCGTATTTCTTGCAAACCTTGAAATCGACTTAGTAATAACAAGGTCGATTTTTCCGGCTTTGCAGTCCTCAATGAGCCTTTGAAAATTTTCACGATTATCCTTTGTACCTGTGAGTGCTTCGTCGGTGTACACACCGACATACTCCCAATCGTTATGGGACTGTATGAGTTTGCTGTAGTAACTGACTTGTGCCGAGAGCGAATGAAGCATCGCATCCTTGCCGTTTGAAACACGGGCATAGACTGCAACATTTTTCTTTTCCACAAGACCCGGAACAGCCTTTATTTCAGTTATTTTCATTGATGTTTTGCACCTCCTTGTGTGGTATGATACCGTCATATTCGGCATATATCAAGCGATTGTCGGCAAATATACTACACGAATTTATACCGTATTTTTGTGCAAGTTTTGTATCAATTTTAGAGTAGTCATCAGCGGATATTAACCCCGTTTCGAACATTGTTTTGGCTTGTTTCATTGAGGTTTTGTATGAAGTTAACGCCTTGTAATAATCAAGTTTATCCATTACAATTCCTCCTCTGATAACAATGCTGTGAGCAGTATTTTCTGTCGGCACTTTTGTATGCCGTAAATTCGGTTCCGCAGGTCTTACATACAAGAGAAATCTCGCTTGTTTTTTTGTGATCTTCCTTGTGACTTTTCCACCAGGAAATCTTACAGGCATCGCAACAAAAAACACGAGGTTTTGTTTTTGATTGCGAAACGATGGCTTTACCGCAGTTTTTACACGGTATCACTTCTTTCAGAAGTTCTTCGGTGTTAAGGCAGTTTCTGTAACAGTAGGACTTGATCGTATTGACTGGAAGTCCGAGAACATCGGCTATTTCCGCATAGTTGTAGAGCTTGTTTCGCATATTGCGTACTATTTTTTTCTGTTCGACAGTCATAGTGATTCCTCCAATCCGAGGGTTTCCTCACTAACCACTGGACATCAAATGTCTCTTTGGGCGAAAAACAAGCAAAAAAATAAAGCCTGCAAGGAAAAAATCCTCACAGGCAGTATTTTGTAACAGTATTATTCGCCGTAATTCCCGGCTCTGTCGTTGATGACGAGCATACGGAGCATATTATCGTCAAGGTTGAGTTTACCTTCCTCATCCCCTTTGAGATAGCCCTTGTTAATGAGCTTAGTGATGGTAGGCTTCGCCCAATCGGGCATATTGTCATCAACACAGGCATAAATCATTTTATGCTCCAGCTTATCGACCTTTTCGGCAAGAGTACCGACTGCATCAACAAGCGCATTGAATTTGTTTCTTTCTTCGGTAGTCATAGGTTCGTCCTCCTTATTTTCCATTTTCTTTTTAACATCGGCTCTGAAGCCGTCCATTGTGTAATTCAGCCCGACACCTTTCCATAAGTGTTCGGGGTCGCCGTGGTTTGTAGCAATACCGAGAGCGTGACCTTCACGGTGGGAAACAATATCCTTCAAAGGATTAAGGTTAAACTTCTTGCAGAGCATTGCAAAAAGCTCGACAGCAGAATCGTAGGTCTTTTTCACGCTTTCCTGCGCCTTTGCCTTATCGGAGCAGGTAAAAGAGGAACCTCCCGTATATTTGATTACGGAAGGCTCACACATTTCGACTCCGATATGGGTGTTGTTTGAAGAACCGCCACCGTGCCAACCTCTGTGATTCCAAGGGAGCGTCTGATAAACGATGCCGGTGTTACCGTCAATGAAGCCGTGGACACAGGCGGTTTTGTAATCGGTACGGTTCCAGTTCCCTATAAAGACTTGTGCATTCGGCTGCGGACAGCCTACGCTGTGGAGCATAAGTCCTTTAACAGAGATTTTCCGTCCTGCCGTATAGCACGGGTTTTTCGTCATAATGCTTTCAATTAACTGCATTGTCAGTCCTCCTTTTCACTGCGGTCATGGAGCTGTTCAAGTATCAGCTTAATCTTTTTAGGTACAGGCAGTCCAAGATATGTAGCATTTTCCAAAAGGGATACGCCCTCATTGGAAATGTAAAAGAAGATAACCGCCGTTCTCAAAACAGAGCCGGACCCGATGATATGCGTATCAAGGATATGTCCCATACCGACAAGTGCAAAGATAAGCACCTTTTTACAGATGCCTTTAAAACCGACACGGCTGGATAACCGCTTGTCCACAATGGCACACATCACGCCCGTTATGTAGTCGATAACGACAAAGGCAATCAAGGCATACAAAAGTCCGTCACATCCTCCCAAAAACCATCCGAGCCAACCGCCCACAGCAGCCAATATTAACTGCACAGTGTTCCATAATTCTTTCATAATAAAATCAATCCTCCTTGTAGATTTGCAGATAGCTTTCGCTTTCATCTGCGTTGAAATAATGAGTAAGAGTTATATAATAAACGGAGCCTCCTGTTAAGGAAAAACTCCGTCCGTAAAAGTATCCGTCATAAAGCGGTGTAAAGGCACTGTCATAGAACCGTATCTCGTGATCGCCGGACAAGCGTTTGTTTTGTATTCTGTAAGTCCCGTCAGAGGGTGGGACAAATTTATACAAATACATCCTTTCGCTTTCGGTTTTCAAGTATGCGGAATAGACAGGGGCGATTGAGACAAGATTACCATTTATATTAACGAGAATATCTGTTGCCCTAACAAGCGAACCGCCTATATTTGCATAAACTTCCGTCAAACCCTTTTTTACGCCCGAACGGTTGGTAAAGATACCGTATTGAAACATACCTGTCGATAATTCATTTGCTTCAAGAGTTTCGGTGAGCGTGATGCTGTTTATGCTGCACCCGTTAGTCCATGTTCTGCTTGAACCCGGATTTGAAGATGGTACACAGGCAATTTGCGAGATGTTATAATTTCCTATATCGGTGTCAATCGTATATTTTCCGTCATCCGGCAAGGTGAAGGTCATAACCTCATACCAACCGTACCCGTCTCTGTAAATGAAAAAGTCCCAGCTTCTGCCGAGAACTGTTCCACTTCCCGTGTTTTCAATTTCAAGGTCGAAGTTAATATGTGAGCATTTCGGGATCGATGAATTAAACTGAACAGGGTGAGTATAGCATCTGTTAAGAGTAACACTTGATTCCGACCAGTGCCATGTAAATCGACCTTTGCTTTCGCTGTAGTAGGTGTACGGATAATTATAGGTAAAATTAATCGTTGCCATATCGTATCACCTCAAAATACCTTGATGACAATGTCACCGTTACTCGTTGAAGGCGGAGTGGTACCGCTTGCCCAAAACACGATATTTCTGACCTGCTTCGTAGTATATGCTGTATTTGAATAAGCCGTGAGCTTTGCAGACATCGTAGTATCAGCATTCTTTCTTACAAAGTTCGTATCAACATAGTTTTTATTCGCAATATCGTATGTAGAGGACGGATCTGCCACCTTTGCTCTGCCGTTACTATCACGCATCATCAGACGGCTCACCGTATTGGAATCGGTTGCATTATCGAGTTTTGTTTTGTCTGCTGCACTCAAAAAACCGCTTGCCGATGATGTTGCATTTGCGTGTGTTCCGTTTTGGATATGGTCTTTGCATTGCGAAAGAGTCACAGGCGGAGTACCTTGCCACGACGAAAGTCCCGTTATGGCTTTTATGCGGTTTGCAAGCCAACCGAGGACAACAGACAGCTTGCCGCCCGCAGAACTGCTTGACGGGGCATTTGTGGCCGTGACAGTAGGCGTTAATGCCGTGTCGATCATATCCAAATCCTCGTTAATGACGGCTATATCTGCATTTTCGGTATAAAGCGGTTTTTGAAGGTTAGTTGATGATGGGTTTGTCGTTTTTAAGGGTTCTAAAATCGCCTCTGATGTAACGGCTAGTATTTCAGAAAGCTTAATTAAATTACGAAATAAACTTTTGTCAAAAAATATAATAAGCGCAAATTACGAATTTGTCAGTGACTATACATTTACAAGTCCATCATTGGCGGCAGCGATTGTAATGGGCAGAAATGCAAATGGTCGTACTGAATGGAAAACGGAAAATAAAAAGACATTAGCTGAAATTGAAAAAGAAAAGCTTTAATGCCGTTAGCGAAACCCTCAAAGTACATTTCGCCTCCACCACGTCGGAACGGACTTTGCTTCGTTCCGATTTTTAAATGAAAAATCAGTCACACGCGCTGTCGTTCCTCCTCTTTCGCAAAAAGGCACGCTTGCTACGGCTATGCCTTTGTAAACGCAGGCATAACGCCTCCGCTTCGCTACCACCTTTTTGCGATTTTGCGCCTTCGGCGCAGGTGCATCCATGCCGTTCGGATTTTTATAAAAAATCCCGTTAAAAGCGCAAAAGCATATAACTTTTGTATTGACATTTTTTTTTGTTTGCGGTATAATAAAACCAAAAAGGGAGGAATAAAAATGGCTTGTTTTATAGTACCTACAGCAGAAGCGATTGTAACCACTTTTGTAAAGAAAAACGCGGATAAAAAAGGAAATGAAAAAATAAAGGCTAATCCTTTTATCAAAAAAATGAATTGGCTTAACAATATGCTTTGGGGCGGTTCGGCATTGCTTGCCTTTGAACATATATGGCATGGAGAAGTTACGCCGTGGTTTCCGTTTTTAACAAAGGCGGCAAATCCTGTTGATGCGGCGGAAATGCTTCACGAAATGGCAACCTCCGGAGTAGCAATGGCGGTATTGGTAACAGCAGTATGGACAGGTATGGTTTTGGTGACAAATTCTATTGAAAACAGAGAGACAGCAAAAACAGCTGTAAGCGGAGGCAAAAAATAATGACACTTCTTATAACCTTGTTTATGGCGGTTGTTACAACAATAATCTGGTATCTTTACCCTCAAAGCAATATGAGAATCGGTACGTTAGCTTTAATATATTGGGGCGCGTCACTTATGTGGCTTGTTGATGCGGTTGCCGAATATATCGATCTTGGCGAGGAATATTTTACTCCTGCTTCCGCGGATATGTTAAATGATACATATCTCGGACTATCCGTAGCGGTCCTGGCACTTGTTATATGGTTAATCATTCTTCTTGTAAAGGACCCTGAACATAGAGTGAAATCGGCACTTTTGAAATATAAAAAATAAAGCGGCAGGGCTGTGGCAAAATCATTCTGTCACAGCCCTGTAAGTATATAAGAGGTCAATTATGGAAAATAATGATTTACAAAAAATATTGCAAAGCCTTGCGGACGGAAAAATATCGGTAAGTGATGCTGTGCTCAAAATAAAAAATAAGCCGTTTGAGGATTTGGGATACGCGAAACCGGATTTTCATCGCAAGGCAAGACAAGGTGCCTCTGAAGTTATTTACGGAGCGGGGAAAACACCCGGACAGATTATAGGAATATCACAAGCGTTAATAAATAACGGTCAAAAAAATATCTTAATCACAAAGCTTGATAAAGAAAAAGCCGGGATAATAGGTAAAGAAATTCAGCTTGACTACAAAGAAACAGCTAAAATCGGCATTATAGGCAGTATGCCAAAAGAGAAAATCGGGAAAATAGTTGTGGCAACCGGAGGTACAAGCGATATTCCTGTTGCGGAAGAAGCAGCTGTTACAGCCGAGATGCTTGGAAATAATGTTGTTCGTTTATATGATGTCGGGGTTGCCGGAATACACAGACTGCTTTCAAACACAGATGAAATAATGACGGCAAGGGTAATTATAGCGATTGCGGGAATGGAAGGAGCTTTGGCAAGCGTTATAGGAGGTCTTGCCGATTGTCCTGTTATTGCCGTTCCGACAAGTGTGGGCTACGGAGCGTCATTCGGAGGCATTGCGGCACTTTTGTCAATGCTTAATTCATGTGCAAGCGGCGTCAGCGTTGTCAATATCGACAACGGCTTCGGCGCGGGCTATCAGGCAAGTATGATAAACAGAATGAAAGGATTATAAAAATGAGAGCTTTGTATATTGAGTGTACAATGGGCGCAGCCGGTGATATGCTTATGTCGGCATTGTGTGAAATTCACCCTGACAGCGATGATTTTATAAAAAGAATAAATAAGCTTAATATTCAGGGTGTTAAGGTTACAAAGAATAAGTCTGAAAAATGCGGAATTACAGGTACGCATATAAATGTGTCGGTTGACGGTGTTTGTGAAAATAACCATATGCACGGGCATCATAATCACGAACATCATGCTCATACCACATTTAATGATATAAAAAATATTGTGGCAGGGTTTGATTTATCACAAAAGGTTAAAAATGATATTTTATCGGTTTATAAATTGATAGCGGAGGCGGAAGGCTTTGTACACGGGAAACCCGCCGAACAAATACATTTTCATGAAGTCGGGACTATGGACGCTTTAACTGATATTACAGGCGTATGTATGTTGATTAACGAGCTTGGACCGGAACAAATATTTGTGTCTCCCGTATGTGTCGGCAGCGGCACGGTAAAATGCGCTCACGGTACCCTGCCCGTTCCCGCGCCCGCAACCGCTTATATTCTTAAAGATGTTCCGATATACAGCGGCAGCATTAAGTCCGAACTGTGTACCCCCACAGGGGCAGCGCTGTTAAAATATTTTGCCGATAAATTTATTGATATGCCCGTTATGAAGATTTTAAAAATCGGATACGGAATGGGAACCAAAGATTTTGAAAACGCAAATTGTGTTCGGGCTATTCTTGGTGAAATTAAAGAGAAAGAGGATATTGTTGTCGAGCTTAACTGCAATCTTGATGATATGACGGGTGAAGAAACAGCTTTTGCCGTCGAAAGGCTTTTCAGCGCAGGCGCGCTTGAAGTGTTTACAACACCTGTTAATATGAAAAAGAACAGACCGGGAATAATGCTTACTTGTCTTTGCCCGGAAAAGCTTGAAAATGAAATGATTTCTTTGATTTTTAAAAACACCTCAACTATCGGCGTGCGTAAAAACATATGCGAGCGTTATGTTATGAGCCGCAGTGAAGAAAAAATCAAAACATCACTTGGATATGTGAACATTAAGACTTCCAAAGGCTACGGAACGGAAAAAACAAAAGCGGACTATGATGATGTCGCCAAAATTGCTTCCGAAAACAATTTATCGCTCAGAGAAGTCAGAAACCTGATTGAGGGCGAGGTGCTGCGGCGTGGAGATAAAAAGAAAATATGAGCTTTTAAAACAAGCTTTAAAAGAAATGAAAAGTGTTGCGATTGCCTTTTCGGGAGGCGTTGATTCAACATTTCTACTGAAAACGGCAAAAGAAGTATTGGGTGATAATGTTATTGCGGTAACGGTAAAATCCTGCCTTATTACAGAATGCGAACTGTCCGGAGCGTATGATTTCTGTAACAGCGAAAAAATCAGACAAATTATATGTGAAATAAATCCGCTTGCCATTACAGGGTTTGCCGAAAATTCTCCCGACAGATGTTATATATGTAAAAAAGAAATATTTAAAAATATAAAAGAAATTTCCGCGAAATACGGCATCCAAACTGTCGCAGACGGCTCAAACGCCGACGACGCCGGCGATTACAGACCGGGAATGAGGGCTATGGAGGAGCTGAATATAATAAGCCCATTAAAGACGGTCGGTTTTACAAAAAAGGAAATCAGGGAGGCGTCAAAAGCACTTGGGCTTAAAACATATAATAAACCGTCTCTTGCCTGCCTTGCGTCACGCTTTCCGTACGGTGAGCAAATAGACGAAAAAAAATTAAAGATGGTTGAACAATCCGAAAAATATTTATTTTCTTTGGGGTTTAATCAACTCAGAGTGAGAATACATACAAATACGGCAAGAATTGAAGTGTTGCCGCAGGATATGGAAAAGCTGATTGAAAACAGATTAAATATATACCAAAAATTAAGGGAATTTGGATTTTGTTATATAGCTATGGATTTAATGGGATACAGAACGGGCAGTATGAATGAGATACTTTTGAATGAGTGACACAAACACCGAAACCGCAAGTAAAGTGTTTTGCGGTACAGCGCAAATACTTGTAAAAGCGGAAGTTAAATTATTATTTGATTTAGGGTTTATTACATTTTTACAGCGGCAGATAATTTGAGCCGGACGATAATCGCCCGGCTCTTAAAAATTTAGCTTAAATATTTTTTTACAAGCTCATTAACCGCTTTTCCATCGGCTCTGCCTTTTACCTTCGGCATAAGCGCCGACATAACTTTTCCCATATCCTTCATGGTGGAAGCGCCGACTTCTTTAACGGTTTCGCTTACTGTTTTGTCTAATTCATCTGCGGTCAGCTGCGAAGGAAGATACGATAAAAGTATCTCGATTTCCCTCTGTGTTGCTTCAATTAAATCCGTTCTACCGGCTTTTTCAAAGTCAGGCAAAACGTCTTTTCTTTTTTTGACTTCTTTCGCGATTACTTCAATAACGCCTTCGTCATCAAGAGTAATTCTTTTATCTTTTTCGACCTGCAAAACACCGGCACGAACCATCTGGACAACGTTTTTGCGGATTTCGTCCTTTGCCTTCATTGCCTCTTTAAGGTCGCTTGCAAGCTGTTCTTTTAACATATAAATTCACCGCTTTAAGATTAATACTTTCTTTTTCTTGCTGCTTCTGATTTCTTTTTACGCTTTACGCTCGGTTTTTCATAATGCTCTCTTTTTCTGAGTTCATTGAGCACACCTGATTTAGCGCACTGGCGTCTGAACCTACGAATAGCATTTTCCAAGGATTCATTTTCCTTGAGTCTGATTTCTGACATGTGATTCCCCTCCCCTCGCCGTTTACAATTAACGAGAATTAGACAAAGGTAAACTTAACAAATGTATTATACAACATTTTAGATAATTTGTCAAGTTTTTTCTGTTAATTTTATAAAATCATTAAACATTTTTATTTTTTACGAACGGTCGTCAACATACAAAACTCTTACAGCATCGCTCTGTGCAGCCGGAACGGAAGCGGCTTTTTTTGATTCGGGAGCCTGCGCCCTGCCGTCACGGATATCAAAAAATTTTTTCGCGACCTGCGGGAAAAGCGCGTAGCTTAAAACGTCCTCTTCACTCTTTGCGAAAGCTTTTGTTTCCTTGCGGTAAGCGTCAAGCTCGGGCTTTAAAAGGTCGGCGGGACGGCAAGTAATAACTTCCTCGTCACCGATTGCTTTTTTCCTGACTTCTTCGTTGACTTCACCCGGCAGTTTGCCGTATTCACCCTTTAAAAGACCTTTTGATTCCTTTGTTATCATTTTATATCTTTCGCCGGAAAGAATGTTTAAAACAGCCTGTGTGCCGACAATCTGGCTTGTGGGAGTTACAAGAGGCGGATATCCGAAATCCTTTCGTACTCTCGGCACCTCCGCAAGAACATCATAGTATTTATCCTCGGCATTAGCCTGTTTGAGCTGTGAAATAAGGTTTGAAAGCATACCGCCGGGCACCTGATATAAAAGCGTGTTTGAATCAACATTCAGTACCTTCGGGTCAAGGGTGCCTTCAGCCTTCATTTTATTTGCGACTTTTCTGAAATGAGCCGCCGCCTCACTTAACTTGCCGAGGTCAAGACCTGTGTCATATTCCGTACCTTTAAGAGTCGCGACAAGCGATTCGGTTGATGGATTGCTTGTGCCGTTTGCCATTGGCGAAAGCGCGCAGTCAACAATATCAACGCCTGCCTGAATTGCCATAAGGTTTGTCATATCGCCCGTTCCCGCTGTATTATGAGTATGCAGATGTATCGGAACGCCGACATTTTCTTTAAGCTTTTTAACAAGACTGTAAGCGTCATAGGGCAGAAGCAGATTCGCCATATCCTTTATGCATATGGTATCCGCGCCCATTTTTTCAAGCTGCATGGCGAGCTTAACAAAATAATCCTCACTGTGTACGGGGCTTACCGTATAGCTTATTGCGGTTTCGCACATCCCTCCGTAATATTTAACAAATTTTATTGCGGCTTCAAGATTTCTGGGGTCGTTAAGCGCGTCAAAAATTCTTACCACGTCTATGCCGTTTTCAATGGATTTTTTGCAGAACGCCTCAACGACGTCGTCCGCATAGTGCTTGTATCCTAAAATATTCTGACCTCTGAAAAGCATCTGAAGCTTTGTGTTCGGCATAGCTTTTTTAAGTGTGCGGAGCCTTTCCCACGGGTCTTCGTTTAAAAAACGCATACAAGAATCAAAGGTTGCTCCGCCCCAACATTCGAGCGACCAATAACCGATACTGTCGAGCGTTTTAAGCGCGGGCAGCATATCCTCCGTGCGCATACGGGTTGCCGCCTGCGACTGGTGGGCATCTCTTAAAATTGTATCTGTAATACATACTTTATGTGCCATAAAACATTATTCCTTTCTGATAAATTTAACCGAACATTGCGAGCAGCGCTCCTGCCGCGATGGCGGAGCCTATAACGCCGGCAACGTTTGGTCCCATTGCGTGCATAAGAAGGAAGTTTCCGGGGTCCTCGCTCTGACCGACCTTCTGTGAAACACGTGCCGCCATAGGAACGGCGGAAACACCTGCCGAGCCGATAAGCGGATTTATCTTCTTTCCTTCGGGAAGGAAAAGATTCATAAGCTTCGCGAGCAGTATTCCTCCTGCCGAGGCTACCGCGAAAGCCACAACGCCCATAACAATAATCTTAATGGTCTGAAGGCTCAGAAACGTACCTGCCGTTGCCGTTGCGCCGACCGTTATGCCAAGGAATATTGTAACAATGTTCATAAGCTCGTTCTGAACGGTTTTTGAAAGCCTTTCAACGGCACCGCACTCACGCATAAGATTGCCGAGCATAAGGCTGCCTATAAGCGCGCCTGCCGAAGGAATTAAAAGCGCAACGAAAACACTTACGACAATCGGGAAAATAATTTTTTCGGTTTTTGATACCTTGCGAAGCTCCTTCATACGGATTTTACGCTCTTTTTTTGTTGTGAGCGCTTTCATTATCGGCGTTTGGATAACGGGTATGAGCGCCATATACGAATATGCCGCAACGGCGATGGGACCCAAAAGCTCCGGAGCAAGCTTTGTGGTAACAAAAATTGCCGTCGGACCGTCAGCGCCGCCGATTATACCGATAGAGCCTGCCTGCGCTTCGGTAAAGCCGAGGTATCTTGCGCCGATGAAGGTCGCGAATATACCAACCTGTGCCGCTGCGCCGAGAAGAAGGCTTACGGGGTTCGCAATAAGCGGACCGAAATCCGTCATTGCGCCGACACCTATAAAGATAAGGCAAGGATATATTCCAAGCTTAACTCCGAGATACAAATAATCAAGCAAACCGGGACTTACAGAGTTTGACGCGTTGAACAGGTCCCAATGCACGTGACCGCCGGCGAAAAGCTCCTCAT
The DNA here is from genome assembly GCA_902784805.1 of uncultured Ruminococcus sp. GTDB lineage: Bacteria > Bacillota > Clostridia > RUG12999 > RUG12999 > RUG12999. Next base: position 13,983 of record CACZWD010000013.1, read on the forward strand.
GAAACATTCCCGCGCCGGGAAGGTTTGTTAAAAGCATACCAAAAGCTATCGGCAAAAGCAGAAGCGGCTCAAATTTCTTTACAATGGCAAGATACAAAAGCACAAAGGCTATAAGCATCATTATAAGCGTTTTGGGGTCTGCGCCGAGCTTTGAAAAGCCCGTTTCACGGACAAAGCCAAGAATGGCGTTGCCGCCTTTTTTATTTAAAATATCGGTAAAATTAAGAGTTACAATATCATCCTGCGAAAGCTGTTTGCCGGCTTCTATTACGGCTTCGTCATTTATATAATATTGAATTGTACAGTCTATGACAGGATTTTTTCCGCCCTCTTTAAATGAAGGAATTGATACGTCAAAAATAACTTTTTTTTCGCCGCCGGGAGCAATTTCACCCGTAACGGCGCCTTCGGTGCCGTTAATTTTTACGTTCGCGTCCTGTGAGCTTATGGCAACGGAGGAATTCGCTATTGTTTCGCTGCTTTTATTCGCCACTGTTACGGTAAGCGTCTGTGCCTCGGCACTATAAACGGCAGATTTGACAAATTCGGTTTCGTCCGCTTTTTTCTGCTCGGTTTGTCCGGCGCAAAAACCGATAATACTTGTGCCGAGCAATATTATAAGAAGAGCAAAAAAAGCGGAAATACGTTTTTTGTTCATTGTTAATCGTCCTTTCAAGGTTTTGCTTTTATTCAATCACGCAAAGGGGCGTACCGGATTCAACGGTCGCGCCTTTTGAGGTAAGTACCGTAACTTTTCCGTCCGCCGGAGCCATAATTTCATTTTCCATTTTCATAGCTTCAAGTACCATAAGCACATCGCCCTTTTTAACAGACGCGCCGTTTGATACCTTAACGTCAAGAATCGTACCCGGCATCGGAGCCGAAACCTTTTCTCCGCCCGAGGGCGCCGTCAAAGTAGCCGGAGCTGCCTGCGCCGCGGGGGATGCCGCCGCATCTCCTTCAACCGTTTCAAGTGTAATTTCATATTTTGTTCCGTTAACGTTTACAATATACTTTTTCATTTTTAAATCTGTCCTTTCTTTATTGACAAAAGTTGTTTAAAGTTTTTTTACGGAGAGAATACGGATACCGTTTATATCCTTCCCCATATCCTCCGCGATTGCCGCGGAAACAGCGGCAATAAATTCCTGTTTGTTCGGTATGTTTCCGCTGTCCGAAGGTATAGCCGCAGAATTGTTTTTCGGTTCGTCTTTAATCAGCGCAAGGCACACCGCGCCCATAATTTTACATATTAAAATTATACTGATAAGCCCAACAAAAACCGTTCCGATACCTATAAGACATGAAATCATTGTTTCGCCGAAATTAACAGCCAAAAGCATAAAAATCCTCCTTTCGATAATAAGGAATATATATTAAAATCAAAAAATTTCCAATGATATTATATCACTTAAAATCCCTTTCGTCAACCGTTTTGCGGTATGAAATAAAATTTTGTGAAATACTTAACATTTATGGACTCCCATCGGCTTATTTTTTGTTGTTTTTTGTATTAAAACTTATATGTAATTAAAAAAAATTTAATAAACACTTGCAATTATGCCAATTTATGGAGTATAATATATAATAGGTCACTTCTAAAAATTCTCGTGCATTCATCTTGCGGGATCTTTTTCCGTCATATTTTACAAAAATGCTCGTAAATACACAAAGTATTCACTTCGCTTTTTGTTTCATCTGACGAAAAAATCTCTTCGCAATCTAAATACGTCGAATATTTAGAGGCTCCCAATGATGAATTTTATCCGGAGGTGCGGTTTTGGATATAAATATTAACGGAATGAATGTTCATTACGAAGTAAGCGGAAGCGGAAAAGCTGTGATTATTCTTCACGGCTGGGGCGCAAGTCTTGAAGTTATGCGCCCCGCGGCAGAGTGTTTTAATGAAAAAATGAAGGTTTATAACCTTGACCTTCCCGGTTTCGGCGGTTCCGACGAGCCTGCGGGCGATGACTGGGATATATATTCCTATGCCGGTTTTATCGCGGAATTTGTAAGGAGGCTCGGCATTGAAAAGCCGGTTATTCTCGCTCATTCGTTCGGCGGGAGAATTGCGCTGATACTTGCGGGTAAAAAGCTGATTCCGGTAAACAAAATGATTTTGACGGGCTGCGCGGGAATAAAACCGAAGCGAGGCATAGATTATTACGCAAAGGTTTATACATATAAGCTGTCAAAAAAAATTTCAAAAATCATCGGTTTTTTCGGTAATGATTACGAAGAAAAAATGAAAAAAAAATACGGCTCCGAGGACTATGCCTCCGCAAGCAATAAAATGCGTGCCGTTATGGTAAGGGCAATAAACGAGGACCTTAAATATCTTATGCCGGATATTGACGCGCCGACTCTCCTTGTCTGGGGTGAAAACGATGACGCTACGCCGCTTTCGGACGGCAAAACCATGGAAAAGCTTATTCCCGACGCCGGGCTTATTGTTATGCCCGACAGCGGACATTTCGCTTTTCTTGAAAATATCGGCTGGTTTTCAAACATTGTGCGTAACTTCTGCGCGAAAGATATGGAGGAAGTCTGAATGTTTAATTTTGTTTTGATTTTAAATATTGTTTTTCTTTTGCTGACGCTTTTTCTTTTTTTGAGAAAAACCCGTTTCGGGCTGCATATGCTTCAGCAGAGCAGTTATTTAAGCACGGATTTTCTGAAATGGGGAGAAGAAAACCTTTTCAGAAATTTATCCTTTGCCGAGCTTATTTCTATGGCGCTGACAATCGTGCTGTTTTTTGTTTTTTTGTATTATGATTCGTTTTTTCAGCTTGTAAATTCCTCGGCGGCGCTGTTTTTTGTATCGCTCGGGCTTATTCCCATGAAAAAATATTCGGGTAAAAACGCGAAAAAACCGCTTGTTTATACTGCAAGGGTAAAACGGCTTATTGCCGCCTGCGCGGTACTCTTTGTTTTAATATCCGCGGTCACGGTTTATCTGAGTATTAAATATATGACGGTATATCCGTTTTTATACGCGCTTATTTTAATGACTGTTTTTAATTACGTGTTTGTCGCGGCGGCAAACGGGCTTGTCAGACCTGTTGAGCTTGCCGTAAACAGGCATTATTACAACGATGCCGCGCGGATTTTAAAGAGCGCGAAAAATCTTAAAATTATCGGCATAACGGGCAGCTACGGTAAAACCTCGGCAAAATACATTCTGACGCGTATTTTGTCCGAAAAATACAATACTCTTATGACTCCCGAAAGCTACAATACTCCAATGGGTGTTATAAAGACGGTGAGAGGCAGCCTTAAAGCCACGCATGAGATTTTTGTGTGTGAAATGGGCGCGAAATACCGCAAGGACATAAAGGAGCTTTGCGACCTTGTAAAGCCGCAGTACGGGCTTTTAACCTCAATCGGACCGCAGCACCTTGAAACCTTTAAATCCATTGAAAATATTATCGCGACAAAGTTTGACCTTGTAGGCTCTCTTGCCGACAAATCGAAAGCGATTTTAAATATTGAAAATGAATATATAGCGCTTAACGCTCCTCCCGAAGCGGTAAAATACTCGGTTGAGCGTAAAAACGGAGCAAATTTCTGGGCGGAAAACGTCTCTTACGGTCCGCAGGGCGTAAGGTTTACGCTCTGTTCCGATAAAGGTGAACGCACAGAGCTTGAAAGCAAGCTTCTCGGCAGGCATAACGTGTTGAACATTGTCGGAGCCGCCGCCGCCGCCGTTACGCTCGGAATGGATATTCGTGACGTGGTTTATCCCGTGCGCCGCCTTGAGCCTGTTCCGCACAGGCTTGAGCTTAAACGGAAGCCCGGCGGCATTACCGTAATAGACGACGCATTTAATTCAAACATTGAAGGCGCGAAATCCGCGGTCGAAGTGCTCGGAAGCTTCCCTGAAGGCGGCAGGATTTTAATAACTCCCGGTATTGTTGAGGCGGGTGAAAAAGAAGCGGAGCTTAACCGTGAGTTCGCGCTTAGCTGCAAAGGAAAATGCGATTATATAATACTTGTCGGCAAAAAACAGACCGAAGCAATAGCGGCAGGACTTGACGAGGCAGGCTTTGATAAAGAAAGGCTTTTCGTCGCGGACAGCCTTTCGCAGGCGCTTGCCATAATGAACAGTCTTGCCGGAAGCGGAAGCACCGTTCTTTTTGAAAACGACCTTCCCGACCTGTACAATGAAAAATTAATTTAATATATTTATCGAAAGGAAATGAAACTATGAAGGCAAATGTTTGTGTGATTTTCGGAGGACGTTCAACCGAGCACGAGGTTGCCGTGATTTCGGCAAACCAGGCTATGCACGCTCTTGACGCGGAAAAGTACAATGTTGTTCCGCTTTATATAACAAAGCAGGGAGTTATGTACACGGGAGAAAAGCTGTTTGATATTAAAAATTACAAAAATATGAAGACATTGCTTGAAGGCTGTGAAAAAGCGGTTCTTTATAACGACGGAAACGGCGTTGTAATGGAAAAACTTAAAAAAACCGTTTTTTCGAGAGAAAAACCTGTTAAAATAGACGTTGCCGTTCCGGTTGTACACGGAACAAACGTGGAGGACGGCACAATACAGGGCTGGCTTGAAACTCTCGGCGTTCCGTATGCGGGCTGCGATGTAACCTCATCGGCGCTCGGCATGGATAAAATCGCGATGAAGGACGTGCTTGCGGCAAGGGGTATCCCCGTGCTGCTGTGCAAATGCTTTTACAGCCGTGAATGGTTTGATAATAAAGACGCCGTTATCGAAAAAATAGAAACACTCGGCTATCCCGTGATTATCAAACCCGCAAATCTCGGCTCAAGCATAGGAATATCAATCGCGAAGGACAGAGATGAGCTCATAGCTTCAATTGACGAAGCGGCGGGTTATGCCGAAAAAATTCTTGCGGAGCATGCCATAACAAAAATAAGGGAAATAAACTGCAGCGTTCTCGGTGACTTTAACTCCGCAAAGGCTTCGGTATGTGAAGAACCTGTCGCGGCGGACGGCTTTTTGTCATATGATAAAAAATATAAAGAGGGAGCGAAGGGTGCTTCAAAGGGTATGGCAAGCACAAAGAGGATTATTCCCGCCGAGCTTGATGACGATACCACAAAGAAAATTCAGGGCTACTCGGTTGACACATTTAAGGCTCTCGGCTGCGCCGGAGTATCGAGAATCGACTGTATGATAGACGGAGATACAAACGAAATTTACGTAAACGAAATCAATACCATTCCCGGCTCGCTCGCGTTTTATCTTTGGGAAAAGACGGGTTTAAGCTTTACGGGGCTTATGGACGAACTCGTTTCCATTGCGCTGAGGCGCGCAAGGGAAAAGGCAAACCTCACGTTTTCGTTTGACACAAACCTTCTTGAACTGCACGGCGGCACAAAGGGCGGAAAAATGGGAGTAAAATAAAAGCAAGGAAAGCGAGAAAACGTTTTGTTTAAAAGAGAAAACACAAGACAATTTAATATAGGAAACGTAAAAATCGGAGGAAGCGCGCCCGTAAGCGTTCAAAGTATGACGAACACCAAAACCGCCGATATAAACGCTACCGTAAACCAGATAGAGCGTCTTACGGAGGCGGGCTGTGAAATTGTACGTGTAACCGTACCCGATATGCAGTCGGCGGAGGCTTTAAAGGAAATAAAGCGGAGGATAAAAATTCCGCTTGTCGCGGATATTCATTTCGATTACCGTCTGGCGCTTGAAAGCATAAAAAACGGTGTGGATAAAATACGCTTAAACCCCGGAAATATCGGCGATGCGGAGCGCGTCAAGGCGGTCGTTAAAGCGGCAAAGGAAAGAAATATCCCGATAAGAATAGGTGTAAATTCGGGCTCCGTTGAGCGTGAACTCCTTGAAAAATACGACGGTCCGACGCCCGGGGCGGTTGTTGAAAGCGCAGAGCGGCATATTAAAATTTTGCAGGATAACGGTTTTGAGAATATTGTTGTTTCACTTAAAATGTCAGATGTTGTAAATACCATTGAAGCGTACAGGCTTTTTTCCGAAAAATGGGATATTCCGCTTCATGTAGGCGTCACCGAATCGGGAACGGTTAAGACAGGAAGCATAAAATCGGCGGTCGGTATAGGCAGCGTACTTTCGCAGGGTATAGGAAACACCATAAGAGTTTCGCTCACGGGGGACCCCGTAGAGGAGGTTATCGTCGCGAGGCAGATTTTAAAAAGCTTAAAGCTTATGCCGGTGGGCGTGAATATTGTTTCGTGTCCCACCTGCGGCAGGACGAATGTTGATTTGCCGAGCCTTGCCGAAAAAATAGAAAAAGCGCTTTCAACCTGCGAAAAAAACATAACCGTCGCGGTTATGGGCTGCGCCGTAAACGGACCGGGCGAAGCGAGAGAAGCGGATTACGGCGTTGCCTGCGGAAAAGGTGACGGGCTGCTGTTTAAAAAGGGCAAAACGGTTAAAAAGGTTAAAGAAAATGAAATTGTAAGAGAACTTCTTTTGATGATTGACAACGACTGATTTTTTTGATAAAATATTAAACGATTATTATTTTTTATAAATTCGGGACAAGCGTAAAATTGCTCCCGCTTTGAAAGGATTGAAAAAAATGGATTTTAACGCTCTTGCAGAGCTTCTTTTTCCGGAGATTACAAAAACACCTCAGGATTATGAGAAAATATATCCGCCTCGCGGCGGAGACGGCAAGGTAACAAGGTTCGCGCCGAGTCCAACGGGTTTTTTGCACATCGGCGGACTTTTCGCGGCGCTTATATCGAAAAGAGTTGCTATGGAAAGCGGCGGCACATTTTATCTCCGAATTGAGGATACCGACAAAAAACGTGAAATTGACGACGGCGTAAGCGAAATCATAAAAGGTCTTGAAGCGTTTGGTGTAACGCCGGACGAAGGGGTCCTCGGCTTTGAAAAAGAAAGCGGAAATTACGGTCCTTATGTTCAAAGCAGACGACGGGAAATATATCAGACTTACGCAAAAGAGCTTGTACGCAAAGGGCTTGCGTATCCGTGCTTTTGCGGAGCGGACTATATGGAAAGTATAAAAGCACAGCAGGAAAAGGAAAAGGTGCGCACGGGCTATTACGGAAAATGGACAAGATGCCGCGACCTTTCTCTTGAAGAAGTCAAGGAGAATATTGCTTCCGGTAAAAGCTATGTTTTAAGGCTTCGCTCGCCCGGAAGTGAGGAAAACCGGATTTCTTTTATTGACGGAATAAAGGGTAAAATTGAAATGCCCGAAAACGATATGGACATTGTTGTTTTAAAGAGCGACGGCATACCGACCTATCATTTCGCTCACGCCGTTGACGACCACCTTATGGGTACAACAGACGTAATAAGAGGCGATGAGTGGATTTCTTCGGCACCTATACATTTACAGTTGTTTGAGCTTCTCGGTTTTGAGGCACCGAAATATTCTCACATTTCGCCCATTATGAAAGAGGACGGCGGCGGTAAAAGAAAGCTCAGCAAGCGTAAAGACCCCGAAGCGGCTGTTACGTTTTACCATGAACAGGGGTATCCCACAAACGCCGTTACGGAATATCTTCTGACGCTCGCAAACTCAAATTATGAGGAATGGCGCAGAGATAATCCGGCGCTTCCAAATGAGGATTTTCCGTTTTCTCTTGACAAAATGAGCGTCAGCGGAGCGCTTTTTGATCTTGATAAGTTTAACGACGTCGCGAAAAATGACGTTACAAGGTATTCCGCTGATGAAATATACGATTTTGCGACAAGCTGGGCGGAGCAATATAACATACCGCTTTACAAAAAGCTGACGGATAACCCTTCTTACGCAAAAGCAATTTTCGCCATTGAGCGAGGCGGAGAAAAACCGAGGAAGGATATCGCGAAATGGAGCGATATTGAGGAGTACAGCGCGTATTTTTACGATTTTAATCCGACTTATGAGAATATGCCCGAAATAGGGAAAGAGAATATTTACGCGCTTCTTACGGAGTACAAGAAGATATACAGTCCTGCGGACGAAAACGAGGCATGGTTCGCGAAGCTTAAAGAGCTGGCGCTTTCCATGGGTTATGCCAAAAATCCGAAGGAATATAAGAAAAACCCGGACAGTTATAAAGGCGCAGTCAGCGATTTCGCGACGGCACTCCGCGTTGCCGTGACCGACAGGCGCAACACGCCCGATTTATGCGCCATAATGCAGGTGCTGGGCGAAAAAGAGGCGCTTTCAAGGATAGATAAAGCAATAGAATGGAGCAAAAAATAATGGTTGATTTAGGTACAAATTTTATTTATGACGCTATTGACAAGGATTTGGAGGAAAAAGTCTATGACAAGGTTCAGACGCGTTTTCCGCCCGAACCTAACGGCTACCTTCATATAGGGCACGCGAAAGCGATTTCGATTGACTTCGCGGCTGCCGAAAAATACGGCGGAGTGTGCAATCTGCGCCTTGATGACACAAACCCCATAAAGGAAGATACCGAATATGTTGACGCAATTAAAGAGGATATTGAGTGGCTCGGCTTTAAATGGGGCAATGTTTATTATGCGTCAGACTATTTTGATATAATGTATAAATGCGCTCTTTCGCTCATAGAGCAGGGCAAGGCTTACGTCTGTGACCTTTCTGCCGACGAAATAAGAGAATACCGCGGAACGCTTACCGAGCCGGGCAAGGAAAGCCCGTACCGAAACCGCAGTATAGAAGAAAATATGGATTTGTTCAGGCGTATGACAGCGGGCGAGTTTGAAGAAGGCGAAAAGGTTCTTCGCGCGAAAATTGATATGGCAAGTCCGAATCTTAATATGCGTGACCCCGTAATTTACAGGATTTTAAAAGCGACTCATCACAGAACGGGAGATAAATGGTGTGTTTACCCGATGTACGATTTCGCTCACCCTATTTCCGATACGGCGGAAGGTGTTACACATTCGCTTTGCTCGCTTGAATTTGAAAATCACAGACCGCTTTACGACTGGTTTTTAAAAGAGGTTGGGCTCTTTGATAAGCCTTCAAGGCAGATTGAGTTTGCGAGGCTTAATTTAAACTATACTCTTACAAGCAAAAGAAAATGCTTAAAGCTTGTAGAAGACGGCATTGTTTCGGGCTGGGACGACCCGAGAATGTCCACTCTCTGCGGAATGAGAAGAAGAGGTTTTCCGCCCGAAGCGATTCTTGATTTTATAAGCCGTATAGGTGTGGCAAAAGCAAACAGTGTTGTTGATTTCGCACTTCTTGAGCATTGCGTGAGAGATTATCTCAACCTTAACGCGCCGAGAGCCATGGCTGTGCTTAATCCTGTTAAAGTGGTTATAGACAATTATCCCGAAGGAAAAACCGAGGAGCTTTCCGTTCAGACATCTCCGAGCGATAAGGAAGTCACGGCGCCGATTACTTTTTCAAGAGAAATTTATATTGAACGGGAGGATTTTAAAGAAGACCCCGAAAAGAAATTTTTCCGTCTCGCGCCGGGCAGAGAGGTAAGGTTAAGAGGAGCGTATTTTGTAACCTGCACGAGCGTTGAGAAGGACGAAAACGGTGAAATTACCGTTATTCACTGCACCTACGACCCCGAAACAAGAGGAGGCAACGCTCCGGACGGACGTAAGGTTAAAGGCACTATTCACTGGGTATCCTGCGCTCACTGCGCGGACGCCGAAATAAGGCTTTACGATAGGCTGTTCAATGTGGAAAACCCGTCAGATGAAGATGGTGCCGGAGATTTTATAAAAAATTTAAACCCAAATTCGCTTGAAGTTATAAACTGCAAGATTGAAGCGGCGCTTAAAAACGCGAAACCAGGAGATAAATTTCAATTTGTGCGTAACGGGTATTTCTGTGCCGATAAGGACAGCACACCCGAACATATTGTGTTTAACAGAACGGTGTCGCTAAAAGATTCATATAAGGCGTAATTTAAAATGCTGCTATGACGGGCGGATATTATCCGCCCGAAAACTTTTTACATAATTGCGTAACTTCGGTTACGCCATTAGTTTTTTCATTTTTTCAAGCATCTTTTTTTCAAGCCTTGAAACCTGCACCTGCGATATGCCCAGCTTTTCTGCAACCTTACTTTGCGTCATATTTTTAAAATACCGGAGCACCAAAATCTGTCTGTCTCTGCCGTCAAGCTTTCCGGCGGCTTCCGCAAGGCTGATTTTCGTAATAAGCTTTTCGTCAAAACGGGAGGAATCCTCAATAATTTCTCCGAGTGAGGCGCTGCCTTCGCCGTATGCGGGGCGGTTTATCGAATCGGGGTGCTCCGAAGCCGAAAGCGCCGCCGATATTTCCTCCTCGGAAATGCCGAGCGCAAAGGCGATTTCTTTAACCGTTGCTTCTCTGCCGTTTTTTTGAGTAAGCTCGCTGCCGCATCTTCTTGCCTTTGACGCGATTTCACGCAGACTCCGGCTGACCTTTACAGGACCGTCGTCACGTAAAAACCGCTTTATTTCGCCCATAATCATAGGTACGGCATAGGTTGAAAAAGCAAGTCCTCTTTCAAGGTCAAAGTTTTTTACGGCTTTTATCATTCCCAAAGCGCCAAGCTGAAACAAATCATCGGCTTCACAGCCTCTGCCGTAAAAACGCTTCGCGATATCCCATATAAGCCTCTCATTGCTTTTAATAAGCTCGTTCATTGCCGGACCGCTTCCTGCCTGCGCGTTTTTTATCAGAAAAAAAAGCTGTTCATTCAAGGCTTTCATCTTCTTTTCCGCCATGCAGATATTTTGTCATAATAACGGAAGTACCGACTCCGGGCAGAGATTTCACCTCCACCTTATCCATAAATGTTTCCATAACGGTAAAGCCCATGCCGGAGCGCTCACCGTCGGGATTGCTTGTATAAAGCGGTGTTCTCGCAAGCTCTATATCGTCAATTCCCGCGCCTTTATCGGTAATTTTTACTTTCAGGCTTTTTTTGCCGTCCGTTTCCTTTGCTTCACATTCTATGTAAGCTATGCCGTTTCCGCCTTTATATCCGTGAATAATAATGTTTGTAACGGCTTCGGAAACGGCGGTTTTGATTTCGGCAAGCTCCTCAAGAGTGGGGTCGAGCCGTGAGGCAAATGACGCGACAAAAACTCTCGCGAAGCTTTCGTTTATTGATTTTGCGGGAAATTCGCATTTTACTGTATCTTTCATATTAAAAACTGTCCTTTCTGTTTAGCATTTCCGCTGCGCTTTTTATATCTTCGCAGATTCCTATAAGCTTTCCGAGCCCCGAAAGCAAAATGATTTTTTTAATCGGCGGTTTCGCGCTGCATACGCATAAATGCCCTCCCGAAGCTTCCATAATGCGGTATCTGCCCATTATAATGCCTATGCCCGAGCTGTCCATCATGTCAAGCCCCGACAAATCCAGTATAAGCCCGTTGTAGCTGCCGCCCAAAATTTCTCTGTCTGTTTCTTCACGCAGGGATGCGGCGCTGTGGTGGTCAAGCTCACCTGTAATTTTTACAATAAGCAGCCGTCCTTTTTTTTCAAATTCAAATTTCATCTTTTGCAAATCCTTTCACGGTTTTTTGTGCGTGTTTTTACCATATTACGGTTTTCGCCGCAGAAGCCGGCTTTCCTTTGACTAATAATGTCGGTTTTTAATAAGTTATTGACAGCTTTTGACAGCAATATACATTCTAATTCAAAAAACGTCTTTTTAGGGCTTATTTCCAATATTTTACCTTTTTACACTTGACTTTTTGTGCAATTTGTGTTATTATAAAGATTGTTTGAAAGATGCCGTTTATGCAAAAAATTGGTTAATATATCTGAAAGGCTGAAACAAAAAATGGATTACGATGTTGTTATAGTCGGTGCGGGACCGGCGGGCATTTTTACCGCGCTTGAGCTTATACAAAAGGGAAGCGGGCAAAAGATAATTATGATAGAAAAAGGCAGCGCCGTTGAGAAACGAAGCTGTCCGAAAAACAAAACGGGCGAATGTATGAGCTGTAAACCGTACTGCCATATTACAACCGGTTTTTCGGGCGCCGGAGCTTTTTCCGACGGCAAGCTTTCGTTAAATTATGAAGTCGGCGGAGATTTGCCTATGCTTATAGGTGAAAAAAAAGCTCAGGAAACCATTGACTATACGGATAAAATATATTTAAAATTCGGCGCGGATACTCATGTTGAAGGGCTTGAAAACAGTGAAGAAGTAAAGGAGATACGCAAAAGAGCCATTCATGCGGGGCTGAAGCTTGTTGACTGTCCCATACGTCACCTCGGCACAGAAAAAGCGCAGGAGCTGTACTATGCTATTGAGCAATATCTTTTACAGAACGGCGTTGAAATTCTTTTCGGATACGAATGCACAAATCTTATAATAAATAACAGCGAATGCAGGGGCGTATATGTTTCAAAGGGTGCCGAAAACAAGGAAATATTCGGAAAGCGTATTGTTGTAGCAACAGGCAGACGCGGCGCCGACTGGCTTGATAAGCTTTGTATAGAGCACGGTATAGCTCATAACCCCGGCACGGTTGATATAGGAGTAAGGGTAGAGGTGCGCAGTGAAATTATGGAAACTGTAAACCGCACGCTTTACGAATCAAAGCTGATAGGATATCCTTTGCCGTTCAGAAATAAGGTTCGCACGTTTTGTCAGAATCCGGGCGGTTTTGTTAGTCAGGAAAATTACGATAACAACCTTGCCGTTGTAAACGGACATTCCTATAAGGATTTAAAATCCGACAACACAAACCTTGCCATTCTTTGCTCTCATAATTTTAACCAGCCGTTTAATCAGCCGATTGAGTATGCACAGAAAGTCGGAGAGCTTACAAATATGCTGGGTGCGGGACATATTCTTGTGCAAAGGTACGGGGATATATTAAACGGCAAACGCACATGGCAAAATGAGCTTTCGCGGTCAAATGTCAAACCGACGCTTCCCGACGCTGTGGCGGGTGATATTACTGCGGCGCTGCCGTACCGTTCGATGGTTAATATAATTAACTTTATTCAGGCGGTTGACCACGTTGTTCCGGGCTTCGCATCGGAGGAAACGCTTCTTTATTCGCCGGAGCTGAAATTTTACAGTAACCGTGTGCGTATGGATAAAGATTTTACAACAAGTGTTAAAGGGCTTTATTGCCTCGGCGATTCAAGCGGCTGGACGAGAGGGCTTATGATGGCTTCGGCAATGGGAGTGCTTATGGGACGGAGAATTTTTGAAGAAACCGTATAACACAAAGAAAGGTGTGATTATATGCAGATAAAAGAATCGGCGGAAAATTATCTTGAGGCAATTCTTGTTATAGGTAAAGAAAAAGGCTTTGTAAGAAGCGTTGACGTTGCAAACCATTTGAATTTTACAAAGCCGAGCGTTTCTGTTGCAATGAAAACCTTTCGTGAAGAAGGGTATATTCTAATGGACCCGGGCGGCGGCATAACGCTTACCGAAAAAGGACGGGCTATAGCCGAGCGCATATATGAAAGGCATCAGGTTATAGCTAAGGCGCTTATTGCACTTGGCGTTTCAGAAAAACAAGCGTATGACGACAGCTGTAAAATAGAACACGACCTTTGCGATGACAGCTTCGATAAAATAAAGGCCTATCTTAAAAAAACCGGAGTAATATAAATTTTTTCTTGACAATTGATGTTTTATATGTTAAAATATATTCATCGGTTTTTGCTGGAGTGGCACAGTCGGTAGCGCAGCTGATTCGTAATCAGCAGGTCGTGGGTTCAAGTCCCATCTCCAGCTCCAAAAAAACGACTTGTTTCGACAAGTCGTTTTTTCAACGAAATACGCCTTGCGGCGTGTGAAATATTGCTACGCAATGTGAAATAGCTTCGCTGTGAAATATTTGCTTCGCAAATGTTAAAGGCGTATTTCATTTCACATCGAGCGGTAGCGAGATATTTCACAATTTACGCAGTAAATTATTTCATATTTTGCGCAAGCAAAATATTTCACTTAAAAATGTTGCATCCAAACCGTTTGTTTTCAGGTTGAGCAAGCTTATAAAGGCTTGCTCTGGTTTTTTTAAAAAATAAAAGTATAAATTGTTGACAACGGGCGATTTTCGTAATATAATATATTCTGATACCAAAATATTGAAAGGAAGGGATAAAATGGAACAGAAATTTTACGTTTGCGCTCATTGCGGCAAGATAATAGCAATAGTTAAGGGAAGCGGTGTTCCCACTATGTGCTGCGGAGAAAAAATGCAGGAGATTATACCCGGCACAACAGACGCGGCAAAGGAAAAACATATACCCGTATATAAAATTGAAGGAAATAAGGTTTTGGTTACGGTCGGTGAAGTACCGCACCCCATGCAGGAGGAGCATTACATAGAATGGGTATCGCTTCAGACGTCTTCGGGCAATCAAAGAAAAGCGCTTAAACCGGGTGATGAACCGAAGGTATGTTTCGCGATTTGCGACGGTGACAAGGTTGAAGCGGTATATGCTTTTTGTAATCTTCACAGCCTTTGGAAAGCATAATTCTTTAAAAAATCGGAATAATAAAATAAAAATTTTACGGGAGATGAAATAACGTGGCGGAAATAACGCTTACATCCGGAAATTTCGCGGGTGAAGTTCTAAATGCCGATAAGCCCGTGCTTGTTGACTTTTGGGCTTCGTGGTGCGGTCCGTGTAAAATGCTTGCGCCAATAATAGAGGAGCTTGCGGACGAATATGAAGGTAAAATTAAAGTCGGTAAGGTTAATGTTGACGATGAGCAGGAGCTTGCGATGAATTACGGCATAGCAAGCATACCGACGGTAATTTTGTTTAAAGACGGCGAAATAAAAGAAACACTTATAGGCTACAGAGAAAAAGAGGATTTTAAAGCCGTAATAAACGCGCAAATCTGATTTTAAAAGTGAGGGGAAAACAAATGAGTAAATATAAAGGCACACAGACGGAGAAAAACCTTCTTGCCGCTTTTGCGGGGGAATCACAGGCAAGAAACAAATATACCTATTTTGCTTCAAAAGCAAAAAAAGAAGGCTTTGAGCAGATTTCGGCGCTTTTTTTAACGACTGCCGATAATGAAAAAGAGCACGCAAAAATGTGGTTTAAAGAGCTTGAAGGAATAGGAAGCACAGCCGAAAACCTCGGAGCCGCGGCAGACGGCGAGAATTTTGAATGGACGGATATGTATGAGGATTTCGCGAAAACAGCGGAAAGCGAAGGTTTTCCGGAGCTTGCGGCGAAATTCCGCGCGGTCGGTGAAATTGAAAAACACCATGAGGAACGTTACCGCGCGCTTTTAAAAAATGTTGAAACCGCCGCTGTTTTTGAAAAAAGCGAGGTTAAGGTTTGGGAATGCCGCAACTGCGGGCATATTACGGTCGGAACAAAAGCACCCGAAAAATGTCCCGTCTGTGACCACCCGCAAAGCTATTTTGAGGTTCACGCTGAAAATTATTAATTTTAAAATAACTGCGGCACTGCGGCAATTTACCGCTGTGCCGTTAAACTTTTCGGGAGAAATGTATGAGAGAAAAAATAAAACGCTATTTTGAGGATAATAAAAATATGCGGAAAAATATGGCTTTAAAACGGAAATAAAAAACCGGTACGCTATTGCCAAAATTTTTGAAGGCGAAAAACAAATCGGGATTTTTTCTCATCTGGACGTTGTTCCCGCGGACGAAAAAGATTGGATTGTTACAAAGCCGTTTCAGCCGGTTTTAAAAGGCGGCGCGCTTTTCGGAAGGGGAAGCATTGACGATAAATGCGCTGCCGTTATGGGATTTCACGCAGCGGACGCGATAAGAAAACTTAATATTCCTTTTAACTCGCAAATTATGCTTTTTATGGGCGGCGATGAGGAATGCGGTATGACAGACCTTAAAGAATTTGTAAAAAATGAGAAAATGCCCGATATTTCACTTGTTCCGGATAATGAGTTTCCGGTGTGTCTGGGCGAAAAGGGCATAGCCGTATTGGAGCTTGAAAGCAGGGAAAAGTTTGAATATATAAAAAGAATTTACGGCGGTACGGCGCATAATATAAGCCTTGGCGAAATAACGGCGGAGCTCGGCGGAGAAACGCTTAAAGAAAAGGGCATATCCACTCACGCGGCAATGCCGGAAGGCTCGGCAAACGCGGGCGCCGGGCTTGCGGAAAAACTTCTGAAATCCTTTGATTTGCCCGAAAATGACAGAAAAATCGTATTGGCAATGAAAAACATTCAGGAAAGTCCTTACGGAGAATTTTTTGGTATTGATTGTAATGACAGCCGTTTCGGAAGGCTTACCTGTGTAAACGGTATTGTGAAAACTGTGAAAGGAAAGCTTAACATAACGCTTGATTTGCGCTACGGCACGGAAAGCGATTTTGAGCAAACTATCGAAAAAATTAAAAATTCGGCGGATGGGTTTGATATTAAAGTTACAATGAACAAGCCTCCGTTTATTCTTCCGGATAACGGTATGGGAAGAAAATTTGAAAAGCTTTACTTTGATGTTACGGGTGAATATAAAAAAGCTTACTATTCGGGCGGCGGCACATACGCGAGAATGCTTAAAAACGCTTACGGTATCGGAACAAGCACGAAAAAAGAGGATATTTCGCTTCCCGACGGTCACGGAAACGAGCATCAGCCCGATGAGTGTATATCGGTTGAAGGTATGCTTGAGGCAGCCGAAATTATGACTCTTATGCTTATTGAAGCAGAGAAAAGCTATTGATTTTATTGTATTTTTGTGTTAAAATATATATGAAAAACAAAAAGATTGGAACAGATAAAAATGAACATTGTTTTACCGGACAGCGATACTCTCGGAAAAGGGCTTGATTTTTCCGTGCTCGAAAAATTCGGCAAGGTTAGTATTCTCGGATATACGCCTCAGGAAAAAGTGGGCGATGTGCTTGCGGACTGCGATATTGCCATAATAAACAAAACGAAAATGAATGAGGAAAGCCTTAAAAACGCGAAAAACCTAAAACTTATCTGCGTTTTCGCGACAGGTTTTGACAACGTTGATATTGCTTATTGCAGGGAGCGAGGCATTGCCGTATGTAATGTCACCGGATATTCCACGGACAGCGTTGCGCAGCTGACCTTCACGATGGCGCTTGCGATAGCGAACCATCTGAAAGAATATACCGATTTTGTAAAAAGCGGCGCATATACAAAAAGCGGTATTCAAAACCATCTTGAACCGCAGTTTTATGAGCTCTGCGGAAAAACGTGGGGAATTATAGGCGGCGGAAATATCGGCGGCAGAGTTGCGGAAATCGCGAAGGCTTTCGGCTGCGAGGTAATTGTGAACAAGCGCACGCCGAGCGAAAAATATACATGCGTTTCGGTTGATGAAATATGCGAAAGGTCGGATATAATTTCGCTGCACGTTCCGCTTACACCCGAAACAGAGAGCCTTATTAACGCGGAAAGGCTTAAGAAAATGAAAAAGACCGCTATACTTATAAATGCCGCCAGAGGAGCCGTTACGGATGAAGCGGCAGTTGCGGAGGCTGTTTTAAACGGCAAAATAGGCGGTTTTGGCACAGATGTATATTCGGTTGAGCCGCTGCGGGCGGGACACCCGTTTTACAAAATTATGAATTTGCCGAATGTCTGTCTTACGCCGCATATGGGGTGGGGCGCGTATGAAGCGAGAGTACGCTGCCTTAATGAAATTGAAAAAAATATTTCCGCTTTTTTAAACGGAAAAATAAGGAATAGAGTTGACGTATAATGATTAATGAAATTAAAAAACAAGCTTTAACAGCAGTGAAGGAATTGTTTGACGTCGCAAGGCTTAAAGAGGGCGATATTCTTGTTATAGGCTGTTCGTCAAGTGAGATAGCGGGACACAAAATAGGCACTTTTTCTACCTGCGACCTTTCAAAAGCCGTTTTTGGGGCTGTTTACCGGGAGGCGGAAAAGCATGGGGTTTTTGTTGCCGCGCAATGCTGTGAGCATCTAAACCGCGCGCTTATTACAGAAAGAGAATGTGCCGAAAAATATAACCTTGAGCCGGTAAATGTTGTGCCGCAGATAAAGGCGGGCGGTTCGCTTGCTGTAAGTGCGTATGAAACGTTTAAAGATCCTGTCGCTGTGGAAAAAATCCGCGCGCACGCCGGT
This sequence comes from uncultured Ruminococcus sp., assembly GCA_902784805.1. Taxonomy (GTDB): domain Bacteria; phylum Bacillota; class Clostridia; order RUG12999; family RUG12999; genus RUG12999. The sequence goes on from CACZWD010000013.1 coordinate 31,976, forward strand.
ATGGATATAGGCGATACTCTTATAGGTATGCATCTTCGTGAGGTTGCCGTGCCTGTAAGACTCAGCATAAAAAAAATCGGCGAGGCAAACCTTGTGTGCGCAAGGACAAGACCAAAATTTATAGGCGGCGAAAGAGCGGTTTATGATAGGGAGAAAATGTAAAAATGCGGGCAGACTGTGAAAATTGTATGAATTATACATACGATGAGGAATTTGATGAATATATCTGCGGAATTGATATGGACGAAGATGAAGCGGCAAGGCTTTTCGGGCAGAAAAAAAGCGTCTGCCCGTATTTTCGTTTTGGTGATGATTATTCCATTGTAAAAAAACAGATTTAATCCTGCGTTATTGCGGCTACGTCACATTCCGCCGCGCGGATAAGGTCGGCGGGAGCAAGCTCCATCTGATAGCCGATTTTTCCCGCGCTTACCATAACGGTGTCAAAATTCATACAGCTTTCGTCAATTACGGTACGGAACTTCTTTTTCATACCGATTGGCGAACAGCCGCCGCGGATATAACCGGTAATTTTCGTAAGGTCGGTGAGCTTAATCATTTCAACGCTTTTCTCCCCGACTGTACGCGCTGCGGCTTTAAAGTTTATTTCTTTGTTTACGGGAAGGATAAACACATAGTTTTCGCGGCTTTGACCGTGTGTAACAATGGTTTTAAAAACTTGTTCGGGTTTTTGACCGAGCTTTTCGGCAATTTCAAGCCCGCCGGAAAATTCATCGCCGTGCTCGTATTTGTGAAGTGTGTAATTGATTTTCATACTTTCGAGAATTCTTATCGCGTTTGTTTTGAAATTTGCTTTTTCAGCCATATATTTCACGCCTTTTTATAATTATGGTAATATTTATATTTTAACACAGAATAAGCAAAAAATCAAGAGAGGAACAGCAAAATATGGTTTTTGTCAGCAAATGTCTTTTTGGTGAAAACTGCAAATATAACGGCGGAAACAATTTGCGTAAAAAGCTTCAAGAAAAGCTTTCGGACGAGGAGGTTGTGCTTATTTGCCCCGAATGTGAGGGCGGACTTCCCGTTCCGAGGGCGCCGTCCGAGATTGAAAGCGGCTTCTGCGGCGCCGACGTTATAAACGGCAGCGGCAGAGTGCTCGCGAAGAACGGCAAGGATGTGACACCGGAATTTTTAAAAGGAGCGGAAAGTGTGCTGAAGCTTGCAAAAAAGCTATCGCCCGAAAAAATATATTTAAAGCAGTCAAGCCCTTCCTGCGGCTTAGGTCTTATTTATGATGGGAGCTTCGGCGGTGTCAAAAAAACGGGAAACGGCGTAACGGCGCAGCTTCTTGCGGATAATGGATTTAATATTGAAGCGGTGGAATAGAAAGGAAAACGGTTTAATGGGTAGCGAAAAAATTAAAGGTGCGGCGCTTGTGATGTCGGCAGGGTGCCTGTGGGGCTTTATGAGTATATTTGTAAACGGTATGGCAAGCCTTGGGCTTTACGCAATGGACGTTATTTTTGTAAGAGTTGCGGTTTCGTCTGTTATCATGTCTCTTATTTTGTTTTTTAAAGATAAATCCCTTTTTCGCGTAAGGTTAAAAGATATATGGTGTTTTTTCGGAACAGGAGTGTTAAGCCTCACAATGTTCAACTTTTTTTATTTTTCAAATATACGGCTGACCTCGCCGGGCGTTGCGGCGGTTTTAATGTACACTTCACCTGTTTTTATATTGTTTTTTTCGGCGGGGTTTTTTAAGGAAAAGCTTACCGCCTTAAAGCTTGCCGCCTGCCTTTTAACCTTTTTGGGCTGTGCGCTTGTGGGGGGTGTTTTCGGGCAGGGAATTACGCTTAAAGGGCTTGTTTTCGGTTTGCTTTCAGGGCTTGGCTACGGGCTTTACAGCATTTTCGGGCGTTTCGCTTCGGATAAAGGCTATTCGTCAATGACAATTACGGCATACACCTTTATATTCGCAATATTCGGAACGCTCCCGTTTACAAAGTTTGAGGTTATCGGCGGAATGTTTAAAGACAATTCCCCGATAAAGGTTTTCGCGGCTCTCGGCGGCGCGGTGCTTTTAACGGTTGTCCCGTATCTTCTTTACACGGCGGGGCTTAAACACATAGAAACGGGTAAAGCGGGCGTAATTGCCGCAATTGAAGTTGTTGTGGCTTCGCTTGTAGGATATTTTGTATTTAATGAAGTTTTTTCGTTTGCCAAAATTATCGGAATAATTTTGGTGCTAATATCAATCGCTATGATGAATACAAAAAAGGAAAGAAAAGAAAATGGAATTTAAAAACATCAAAAAATTTGAAGCGGGCGAATATGACGTTGCGGTGATAGGCGGCGGTCATGCCGGGATTGAAGCGGCTTTGGCAAGCGCAAGGCTGGGACTTAACACAATAATGTTTGCGATAAATCTGGATTCAATCGGCAATATGCCGTGCAATCCAAGTATAGGCGGTACGGCAAAAGGGCATCTTGTGCGTGAAATCGATGCGCTCGGCGGTGAAATGGGCAAGGCTGCGGACAAAACGTTCATTCAGTCACGTATGCTTAACCGCGGTAAAGGTCCCGCTGTACACTCGCTTCGCGCGCAGATTGACAGACGCGCTTACAGCACGCTTATGAAGCATACCGTAGAGCTTCAGAAAAACCTTGACGTGCGCCAGGCTGAGGTCTGTGAAATTCTTTTTGAAAACAACAGCGTAACCGGCGTTGTTATACATACGGGCGCGGTTTATAAATGTAAGGCGGCAATTATTGCCAGCGGAACATATCTTAAAGGCAAGGTTATAATCGGTGAGGTGCAGTACGGAAGCGGTCCGGACGGAATGTTCCCTGCGGACAACCTTTCGGAGTGCTTAAAAAACGCGGGTATTGAGCTTATGCGCTTTAAAACGGGAACTCCGGCGAGAGTTCACAGCGCTTCGGTAAATAAGGATATTCTTGAGGTGCAGAACGGCGATGACGAAATTGTTCCGTTTTCTTTTGAAAACGAAGGCAGAGAAAATTTTGAAAATAAAGTAAAATGTTACCTCACCTATACCTGCGAAAATACGCATAATATTATCCGCGCGAATCTTGACCGTTCACCAATATATTCGGGCAAAATTCACGGTATCGGGCCGAGATATTGTCCGTCAATCGAGGATAAGGTCGTGCGTTTTTCGGATAAGGAAAGACATCAGCTTTTTATTGAGCCTATGGGGCTTGAAACTGAGGAAATGTATGTTCAGGGCTTTTCGTCAAGCCTGCCGGAGGAAGTTCAGGCGCAGATGATTAAAACCGTAAAAGGGCTTGAAAACGCAAAAATGATGCGAGCGGCATATGCTATTGAATATGACTGCGTTAATCCTTTGCAGCTTAACGCAACGCTTGAATTTAAAAAAATAAGCGGTCTTTACGGAGCGGGACAGTTTAACGGGACGTCGGGTTATGAGGAAGCGGCGGCGCAGGGGCTTGTGGCAGGAATAAACGCCGCGCGGAAAATTCTGGGAAAAGAGCAGATTGTAATCGGCAGAGATACGGCTTATATAGGCACGCTTATTGACGACCTTGTGACAAAAGGCACAAACGAGCCGTACAGAATGATGACATCAAGGAGCGAATACCGCCTCGTTTTAAGGCAGGATAACGCCGACGAAAGATTGACGCCTTTGGGTCATGAAATAGGGCTTATTTCGGACGAAAGATACGAAAAATATCTTGAAAAACAGGAAAAAATAAACGCGGAGGTTAAAAGGCTTGAAAGCATGGTTCTCGCGCCGAATGAGGAAAGAAACAAGTATCTTGAGGAAAAGGGCAGCGCGCCGCTTAAAACAGGTATAAAATACGCGGAGCTTTTAAGAAGACCCGAAATATCATACGCCGACCTTGCCGCGCTCGGAGCGGAGGTCAAAGACATACAAAAGGCGGTTGCGGCGCAGGCGGAAATACGCATAAAATATGAAGGTTATATAAAAAGGCAGCAGTCGCAGATTGCGGCGTTTAAAAAGCTTGAAAACAAGCGGCTTGATGAAAATTTTGATTATTCGCTTATAAAAGGCTTGCGTCTTGAAGCGAGACAAAAATTAAACAGGGTTAAACCGGTTTCGGTCGGACAGGCTTCAAGAATATCGGGTGTTTCGCCTGCGGATATTGCGGTGCTCCTTATTTATCTCGAACAGAACAATTAAAATCGAAAGGGTACGGATAAAATGAAACAAAAATTAATTTCGGGCGCAGACATGCTCGGAATAAGTCTTGACGAAAGCAAAGCGGATAAGCTTACGCGCTATGCGGAGCTTCTTGCGGAGTGGAACGAAAAAATTAATCTCACGGCAATAACGGCGCCGGATGAAATTGTCACCAAGCATTTTCTGGATTCCCTTTCCATATTCAAAACGGGCGTTGTAATGCCGGGAGACACGGTCATAGATGTCGGCACGGGCGCCGGTTTTCCGGGATTGGTAATGAAAATTGCCGTTCCGAGCCTTAAAATCACATTGCTTGATTCTCTTGAAAAACGCCTTGATTTTTTGCGCTGTGTTTGTGACGAGCTTAATCTTTCCGATGTTATTTTTGTTCATGCCAGAGCGGAGGACGCCGGCAAAGATAAAAATTACCGTGAAAAGTACGATATTGCCACGGCAAGGGCAGTCGCGAATATGAGTACGCTTGCCGAATATCTGCTTCCTTTTGTTAAAATAGGCGGCAGATGTATTGCTCTTAAAGGACCGCTTGCAGACGAGGAGCTTGAAAACGCCGGAAAAGCGGTTAATATTCTCGGCGGAAAAATCGAGAAAACCATAAATGCCGAAATTCCGTTTACAGAGCTTAAACATAAAATTGTATGCGTAAAAAAAGCGCGCCCCTGCCCGAAAATGTATCCCCGTAAGGCAGGAACGCCCGCGAAAAAACCGATATAAAATTTTTGGTTTCAGTCCGACATAAAGAGGTCTCTTGTATATACTTTTTTTATAACGTCGTCAAGCTCTTCGTTGTATCTGTTCGCGATTATTGTATCGGAAAGACGCTTAAACTTGTCAAGGTCGTTTATAATGCGGCTTCCGAAAAAGGTATCGCCGTCTTTTAAAGTCGGCTCGTATATAATAACCTTTGCGCCCTTTGCCTTGACGCGCTTCATAACTCCCTGAATGGAGCTTTGACGGAAATTATCACTGCCCGATTTCATAGTGAGTCTATATACGCCGATTGTAACCTCTTTTTCATTTTCCTCTTTCCACGAGCTGTTTGCGCTGTAATATCCGGCATTTTTAAGCACGCGGTCGGCGACAAAATCCTTTCTTGTTCTGTTAGACTCAACAATTGCTTCAATCAGATTTTCAGGAACATCACGGTAGTTTGCAAGCAACTGTTTTGAATCTTTCGGAAGGCAGTAACCGCCGTATCCGAAAGAAGGGTTGTTATAATGATTGCCTATTCTGGGGTCAAGACAAACGCCGTTAATTATATCTCTTGTGTTTAAATTTTTCATTTCGGCGTATGTGTCAAGCTCGTTAAAATAGCTTACTCTGAGAGCAAGATATGTATTCGCAAAAAGCTTAACGGCTTCCGCTTCGGTAAAGCCCATAATAAGAGTGGATATATCTTTTTTTATTGCTCCGCCTTTTAAAAGTTCAGCGAAAGTTTCCGCGCTTTTTTTAAGAAATTCATCGTCAGGGTCTGTACCAATAATAATGCGGCTCGGATACAAATTATCGTAAAGCGCCTTGCTCTCGCGAAGAAATTCGGGGCTGAAAATAATATTTTTAAGGCCGGTTTTTTCACGAAGCCCTGCCGTATATCCTACCGGTACGGTTGATTTTATAACAATTACCGCGTCTTTGTTATATTTTACGGCAAGGTCTATTACGCTTTCGACAGCGCCGGTATCAAAAAAGTTTTTGTCACTGTCATAGTTTGTAGGTGCCGCCACAATTATGTAGTCCGCGTCGGCATAGGCTTCTTCCGCGCTAAGCGTCGCTTTAAGGTTAAGCTCCTTTTCCGCAAGATATTTTTCAATGTAATCGTCCTGAATCGGTGATTTTCTGTTGTTTATAAGCTCAACTTTTTCGGGCAGTATATCGATAGCCTTAACTTCATTGTGTTGCGCGAGAAGTACAGCAAGGCTTAGACCAACATATCCTGTTCCTGCTACCGCAATTTTCATAACTTCCTCCTCTTTTTTTTATATTTTTATTTTATGTAATCTTTATACCACGCCGCGAAACGCTTAAGTCCTTCTCTTAAAGATATTTCGGGTTTTATGCCAAAATCATTTTCAAGAGGCGAAACATCAGCATAGGTTGTTTCAACGTCGCCGGGCTGCATGGGCACAAGCTCGGTATGCGCGTCAAAATCAAAATCCTTTGGCAGGATTTTCGCCGCTGTCAGTTCTTCCTTTAATATTCTGACAAATTCAAGCAGATTTTCGGGCTTGCTGCCGCCTATATTATATACCTTGTGAGGCACGCCGTTTTCGTCCCCGCGCGGCGGAACGCGCATAACATTTATTACACCTTCTGTTATATCGTCAATATATGTAAAATCACGCCTGCAGTTGCCATAGTTGAAAATCTGAATTTTTTCGCCTTTTAAAAGCTTGTCGGTAAATTTAAAATACGCCATATCGGGTCTTCCCGCAGGACCGTAAACGGTAAAGAACCGGAGACCTGTTGATTTTATGCCGTAAAGCTTTGAATAAGCATAGGCTAAAAGTTCGTTGGATTTTTTTGTTGCCGCGTAGAGAGAAACGGGGCTGTCGGTTTTGTCTTCGGTTGAAAAAGGAATTTTAGTGTTTGCGCCATAAACACTTGATGAGCTTGCATATACAAGATGAAGCGACGGATATTTCCTGCAGGCTTCAATAATATTAAAAAACCCGATTATGTTTGAATTTATATATGCGTCGGGATTATCAATCGAATATCTGACTCCGGCTTGTGCGGCGAGGTGAAGGACAAAATCAGGCTTCTTCTCACCAAAAAGCCTGAAAATAAGCTCTTTGTCCGCAATATCACCCTTAATAAATTCAAAGCCGTCGTATTTTTTGAGCTCCTCAAGTCGAGCTTCTTTAAGCTTTACGTCATAATAAGAGTTCATATTGTCAATGCCGATAATTTTTATATTTGGATATTCTTCAAAAAGACGTTTTGTACAGGCGGCTCCTATAAAGCCTGCCGCGCCGGTTAATAATACGGTTTTATTGTCGAGATTTAAATTTACACTCATAAGGTTTCCTCTCTGTGAAATAATTTTGTATTTATTTTATCACAACAAACAAAAAAAAGCAAGACTTTTTTATATAAGTTTTTTATGTTGCGTATAAAGAATAAGTTTTTTGAAAAAACTAAATAAAAAATCGGAAAGGAAAAAATGTGATGGATTTTAAAAGCGCATTTGAAAAAATAAAAAATGAAATTTCTGAGGCAGATATAAAAAAGCTTGTTTCGGATTTCGCTATTCAGGTAACAATAACAGATGAGGACTGCGGAGGAACCTTTTATATAAGTAATATGGGAGGAAATTTTTCTGTACAGCCGTATGATTATCGGGATAACACTGTAGCGGTGAGCCTTACAAAAAATGATTTTTTAAGGCTCATAAGCGGAAGGTCAAAAATGGAAAACTTTATAAAAAGCGGTAAAATAGAATTTTGCGGAGATATAAGTGGTTTGGAAGAATTGATTGCAGCCATGCCAAAGCCCCCGCAAAAAATCGAGCGTAGTCAGGTGGATAGCAAAACAGTAAAAAGCCCTCTCGGTAAGGTAGAAGGAATATCGGCAAAAAGCCGGTAAACATGCGAAGGCGCAAACGGAATATTTCTGGCGTAGGGGACGATGCTCGCATCGTCCCCTACGAGGCTGTAACATCTAAAAGTTTGCATTAGTATCAAAGCATAAGCTGTGTAAACAAGGATGACGACGCAGGCGGGCCGGCGCCCGTCAAGAAGGAAGACGCTGCTTATGCAGCTTATACAAAGATAATAGTGTGAAGTTTTAGGTGTTACAGCCTACTACGCCCAAATTTTCTCATTGCCCCGTAGGGGCGGCAATCTGCCGCCCGAAAAACGTTTGGTTTAACGGTATCGCCTCAATTCTTTACGGGCGGATAATATCCGCCCCTACACCTCACGCCTCGGTTTTCCGTAGGGGCGGACCTGTGTGTCCGCCCGCCGTTATAATTAAATGTAAAATTCAAAATTAATTCTTCATTCTTCATTTTCCTGCTGCCGGCTTAATTTTGCTGCTTCTATAAATAAAGCATCTGAAAGTCTGTTTAAAAAGACAAAAATATTTTCAAAATTTTTAATGCCGCTTTCGTTTGCGTAAGCCACGAAATGACGTTCTGCCCTTCGCGCGACAGCACGCGCAAAGTTTAAACGGGCGGAAAGCTCGTTTTCGCCAAAAGTTAAAAACCCGTTAAAATTATATTCTTTATCGGAATAAAAATCTTCAGCTTCATTTAAAGAAATATAATATTTTTTATTACCATTCGACGCGACAAATGACATTACTTTAAAAAGAAGCTTTTGAATGTCATCTATGAATTTTTTCTCTCCGCCTGCCGCGCGACATAGCCCGATAGCGGCGGAAAGCTCGTCAATATCGCCAAGAATTTCAAAACATATACTGCTTTTGGATAAAGGTTTTCCGTCCGCGAGGGATGAGAAACCTGCATCGCCTTTTCCGGTACTTATTTTCATAATATTAATATCATATCCTTTCATAAAAATTTAAAATTAATTCGCGTTCTGCGTTTTGAATTCTGCTTTTATATTCTATCACTTTTTTAGCGAAAAAGCAAGAAAAACGTGAAAAAAGAAAATATATATAAACAAAAGCGCTAAAATGTTTTTAGACAAAAGTAACAAAAAGATAGACTATAATTTTACGTTTTAATCATTGACACATAAAAACTTTTGTGATATAATTGTTAGTAATATGATACCGTGGAAAATATTTCTGACTTATTTGGTTTGATAGGGCTGTTTTCCACGAAAAAACAGTAAAAAATTTAAGGAGGGTATTTCATGAGAAAAACAATCAAAAGAAGCCTCAGCGTGCTTTTGGCGTGCTTAATGATAATGAGCATAGCATCAGTAGCTTTGGCGGACGGCACCGCTGCAATTGTGGTCGGCACAGCCACAGGTGAAGCCGGAGACAGCGTAGCGGTTGATGTTACCTTAACAGGTAGCGGAATCACAAACGGTGTATTTAAAGTTACATATAACACAAGTACACTGACATATGTAAGCGCATCATCATTGGTTGACGCAGAAGTTGCAGAAATTTCTGCCGGCACAATTTCTGTTGCGTTTGCAAAAACAACAGCCGTAACAGGCACAGTAGCAACACTTAACTTTACAATCAAGGACGGCGCTTCGGCAGGTAGCTACGACTTAACTCCGAGCTTTGCGGCAGCAGACGGTAACTATCATCTTGAAGCTGACGGTTTGTTCGCAGATGACACCAGAGTAGCTGATGTTACACTTACAGCAGGTTCTGTAACGGTTGAAGAAGGCGAAACAGAAATAACTTACGGTGACCTCAATGATGATGGAGATGTAGATACATCAGACGTTATAATATTACTTAGATACGTTGCTGAATGGGATGGCTACGATGAGGAAAATTATAACATAGATGCAGCGGATCTCAATGGCGATGATGAAGTAGATACATCAGACGTTATAATATTACTTAGATACGTTGCTGAATGGGACGGCTATGAAGAGCTTCCGATATTAGATTAAAAGAATAGGTATTTTAAGGAGGATTATATTGATATGTTAAAAAAAATAATTTCATTATCTTTAATGTTGATGTTGTTATCGACATTTATGATTGTCGCTCATGCTGATGCACCGGTTATGGGAATTTCAACAGTGGAAGCTGATCCGGGAGAAAGTGTGAATGTTACAGTTTATATACAGAACAACCCCGGTATATCAGGTACAAAGTTTTATGTAAGAAGGGATTTATCACTTACATTAACAGGTTATGCAGTTGGAAATGTTATAGGTGATGGAGGTACAGGTGTAACAGCAACTGATTTAGCGAATGAGCTTTTTTTAGTAAGTTTGTCAGAGTTGACAGGTTCATCAAATGATGGTACGCTTGCTACGTTAACATATACTGTTCCGAACGATGCAACACCTGGTACTACATTACCTTTAACTTTAGAATGGGTTAGGGGTACAAAAAGAGGAAATATAACAGCAACTGACACTACTAAATTATATAGCATAGATAAAAATGGAAATGTTACTAATGCGGGTGGCTTTACATTTGTAAATGGTGGTATTACAGTTAAAGGTACACCCGCTCCCACAACTTACACATTAACATATGATGCAGGCGCAGGTTCAAATGCTCCGGCAGCTGAAACAGGTATTACAGCAGGCACAGAAATCAGCCTTGCAGGTAAAACCGCTACAGCTCCCGCAGGTAAGGTATTTGCAGGTTGGACAGCAAACGGAACAGATATTATAACAAGCATTGTTGTAAATGACAACGTAACTCTTACAGCAGTTTACGAAGATGAGCCTGTAGCAGAAAAATTACTTAAGGGTGTTATCACACGTCAGGCAGACTCTGTAGCTATTGACAATGCTAATAAGACGGTTAATGTAGAATATGACCTTAAACAGATTAAAGTAAAATCAAACTATGTAATGTTTGCGCCTTCTGTTGATGAAGACACAGAGGTTGATATGGGCGCGTTTAGCTATCTTAATAAGTTTGCTACAACCGAATATACATTGTCGAATGCAAGCGCTGCAGGCATAAATCTTGCGGCTGAAACCGGAAAGCCAAGCGTTCAAGCATATGCTATTAATAAAGCTGCGGCAAATTCACAGACCTTCACAATGACTCTTACAAAAGGTGAAGATGTTGAAGAATATACAGTTACTCTTACAATAAGAGATTTTGCTACAGCAAAGGCAGGTACGTTCGGTATAACCGAAGACATGATTAAGACAAATCGTGATGATATTGTTAGCGTTGAAGGTAAGGTTATTAGTATTACCACTAAGAACCGTTACAATTGGGATGCTCTTGCAATAAAGGGTTCTGAATTTGGTCCTGTTGAAAACAGACAAAGGCCGATTTTAGAGGTTCTTAATCTTGATGCTGATGCTAAAGTTATCGATGACAGTGATGCTAATTATGGAAATGCTGTTCTTTTATACTATGGTGCAAATAGATCTTATACAATAAGAGTTTATGGTGACGACGATTGCTTGTCATATGAGGATTATACTCTTAATGTAAACTATGTGCCTACCAGCGGTAATGATGTCATTAAGATTTGGAGAGTACATACACTCAAGAATGCAAGCGTTAATGCTGCTGATGATATTAATACCAGAGAAGCTATTATAATCAACTCCAAAGCAACAGGCGGAAATATTTCGTTCTATCCGATACTTATTAAAGGATTTAGCGGCGAATTTAAAGATGTTGGAGAAGCTGCAATTGTTGCACAGGAATACAACGGCAGAGAAATGAAGAAGGTTATAGTTGATCCTTCTGAAGTTCCGAGTGATATGAAGTTTATTGTAAAATATCTTCGTGATACAAGAGCATATGATGTTACTTTTGATGTTCAGTAATTAGTATCAAGAAATAATATTTACAATATATAAGTTTTATACTTAAAAATAAAGACCTCAATAAGTTTAGGCTTATTGAGGTCTTTTATTGGCGTCTTTAGGCGTGGAAATAAACCCTGCTTATACCGGGGGAAAATAATAAAAAAGCTTTAGCAAAAACAAAACCTCTATGATATAATAGTAAAGGTTTGGCGACCGCATTACTAAAAAGTGTAAATGTTAAAATGAAAATGTACAAAAACGCCGACTCAAAATGTACAATTCTGGCGAAACATTCCAAGATAGAGTATAATCTATCCGGGAGTGATGA
>CACZWD010000014.1 GCA_902784805.1 uncultured Ruminococcus sp.
GACGCTTTATCGACAAGCATCATCTTGCAAAAATTCGCTCCGGCGAGAGTAAGCCCGCAAAGCATGGCGACTCTTATTTCTTTCCATAAAATTTTTAAAATATCTTTCATTTCAATTTCATTTATAGAAAGACCACGAATCACAGTAACGGACGATTGTCCGCCGGCGTTTCCGCCCGTATCCATAAGCATAGGGATAAAAGCGGTAAGCGCAACGCACGCCTGAAGCGCGTTTTCAAAACCGGTAATAATTTTCCCGGTAAATGTTGCCGAAATCATAAGGAGCAGCAGCCATGGTATGCGCTTCTTAAACAAATCAACCGTTGAGGTTTTAAGATAAGGTTTGTCAGACGGCACAATAGCTGCCATCTTTTCAATATCCTCCGTTGTTTCGTCCTGAATGACATCAATAGCGTCATCGACAGTTACAATGCCGACAAGCCTGCCTTCGTTATCCACAACAGGAATAGCTAAAAAACCGTATTTATTAATTTTGTTCGCAACATCTTCTTTGTCATCATGGGTATGAGAAAATATAATGTTTGTTTCCATTATATCCTCAATAACAGCGTCATTTGGCGAAAGAAGCAAGGTTTTAACAGATACAAGCCCTATAAGCTGCCTGTTTTTTTCTGTTACATAGCAGGTGTAAATGGTTTCCTTATCAACACCCGTTCTTCGTATGCGCTCAATTGCTTCGCCGACCGTCATATTTTTTTTGAGGTCAACATACTCAATTGTCATAATGCTTCCGGCGCTGTCTTTGGGATAGTTTAAAAGCTCATTGATTTTTTTACGTGTTTCAGGGTCGCTGTGCATAAGAATACGCTTTACGACGTTTGCCGGCATTTCCTCGATAATATCTATTGTATCGTCAAGAAAAAGCTCGTCAAGAACCGCTTCAAGCTCTCTATCATTAAATGCCCTGATAAGCACCTCTTGGCTTACGCTGTCCATTTCGACAAAAGTATCGGCCGCGTTCTCCTTCGAGAGAATACGAAAAAGAAGCAAAAGCTTCTCAGGCGGAACCTCATCCATAAGCGCGGCTATATCGACAGGCTCCAAAGAATTCAGTAAAATTTTAAGCTGCTGGTATTTTTTTTCTTCAAGCAGCTCCATAATCTGTTCAAGCACTTTTTATTCCTCCTTAAAAAAATTAAGTAGGAAGTACACAAAAACATATATTCAAACGGCGATGAACGGACAAAAGTCCGTAAATAACGGCTCGCCCGCCTGGTTTTATGCCGCTGCTACTTCCTGCGTCCATTCATCTCACCTCTCTAAAATTTTTTTAATGCTTATAATTATATTTTATCATAAATTAAAAATTATGTCAATAAAAAAAGAAATATTTAATCGCTTTTTAAAAAGTTTTTATCTCTTTAACAACACAGATTATCCGATAAGCTCACATAAGCTTATTTCCTATTTTTTCGATTTGCCTTTCAAAAAGCGAAACGCCTTTCCGAAACGGCTGTTTAACCCCCCGTATATTCTGAACGGTTTCTCATGCTTAAACGCAAATTCAAGCGCGTAAAATTTTTTCTTTTTTGCATACGCAATAGGCAGACGCCAGCCCCACCAATCACAGCCGTTTAAATCAAAATCATCTACCGCGCTTTTAAACGGCTCGGTGTTTATAAAGCTTATAAATTCGGCTTTTCTCTTTTTTCGCGAATTGGGATTATCCTTATGGAAAAAGTTGAGCCTCATAGCGTCCAGCACAAATGTCATAACTCTGTTGTTTTTATAGATTTTCTTTATTTCGTCATCATCATTATATAAAACCTCAATACATTTATAATGATGCTTCAAAAGCGACATTATCATTTTTGTAAAGTCAGCGCTGTATCTTTGCGTTATTCCCTGCATATCCTTACGGTAGTAATACATTTTGTAAGGCAAATAAGCTATTTTTTCGGCACAAAAATACGCATATGTATTAAAAACGCTGTCCTGCGCCTTTTTCTGTCCCACAGGAAACTTTAAATCATTTTCAATCAAAAACTCCCGTCTGTAAAGAGCCCCCCAAGCGGCGTGATAATATGCGTCCGACGTCATACCGTATTTTTCCGGTCTGAAAGGCTTAAGGCAAAGGCACGACAAGCTTATTTCTCTGCCTGCCTCTTTCGGAAGCGGTGTAAGCTCCGTAACCCTGCATGGCTGTTCCCCGCCCTTTTCTCCGGAAAAAATCTCTCTGTTGTGAATAATTATATCATAATCCGTATCACAAAATGACAGCGCTGTCGCGATGGAATGTTCGGAAAGAATATCGTCTCCGTCGGCAAAAAATATCCATTTTCCTTTTGCTTCTTCTATTGTGCGGTTCCTCACTACACTGAGCCCGCCGTTTTTACTCATATTTATATATCTTATACGGCTGTCGGCTTCCGCGTATTCATTACATATCTCACCCGAATTATCGGTTGAGCAGTCATTAATAAGCAAAAGCTCCGTTTCATCGGTAAGCTGCTTTTTAATATTTTTTATACATTCTCTCAAAAAATTTTCACGTACATTATAAACCGCTACGCCTATGCTGAGTTTAACCGGCACTTTCAATCAAACCTTTCTTTTTCAGTATATTACAATATATTTTTAAAAAACGGCATACGCCTTAAAACCCATGTTATACCAAACGACAATAAAAATACAACGACAAAGCAGCATGACAGCTTCAGATACGGCATATGGGAAAGCAAATCTATATTAAACAGCTTTATACCCACATTGAAGAAAATGGGATGAATGAGATATATTCCCCACGTTGAAGCGGCAATTTCATAAAGCAACTTGTTGCCTTTTATGTCAAGCTCGCTTATAACGACAAAAACAAACATTGCCGCAATACTCACAAGCGGATGCTTATTGTCAAACCTTCCTATTTTTGCATGCGTTACAACCATTGTCACAAAAGAGATTATGCCGCATACAACTGTAAAATAATAAAACCATTTTTTTACTCCGCATTTACGTATCATTCCTCCGAAGCACACATAAAACAAATATCCTCCAAGCGGAAAATCAACGCTGATATTAAGCGGCGACGCTTCGTTAATCTGAGGCAGAACAATTGTAAATACAAACAGCAGCGCTGTCAGTATGTATATGTTTCTCTCGCCGGTCTGCATAAAACTGTGTATAACCGGCATAACGAGATATATTCCAATTATCATGTAAACAAACCACATATGCGCCCATAAATCACCGTTAATTACTCTTAAAAGAGAACGCCCCAAAACCGAAAGCGAAAATACCGGCATACCGTTTTTCATTGCTCCGTATGCTTCTTCAAGAAGCGCATAAAAAAGCCCTATTGTAAATAACACCGCTATATATTTTTTTACATGCTCAAAACAATACTTATATGTACATTCTTTTTTGTTGGATAAGCAATACCCCGTTATCATAAGAAATATCGGCACAACCCAGCCCAACAGAATTTCAAGCGCGTTGAGATTTATACGCAGCGACATGGGAAGCTCGCCGCTATAATTTACTACCGGCGCGGTAATTGCATGCAGCATTACCACCGCAACCGCTCCCATTACTCTTAATAAATCAATACTGTGTTTTCTGTTCATAAAAAGACTCCTTTAGCTCAAAATCAATTTTAATATTTCTCCGTATGTTCTTTCACAATGGTTATCGGAAAAATCGTCAAAATTATTATTTCTTCTTTCGGCATACTTTTCTTCCACCGTCATACCGTTTTTAATTTCATGCTCAATAAAATCTATTATCCCGTCCTTTTCAGAGCATACCGGTCCGAAGCCGTCGTCATCGAAGCTGAAATAACCTCTGTCATATTGCTCGCTGAAGAAAAGCTCCCTGTCAAACATAAAATAGCAAAGCGGTTTTTTCATATATGCAAAATCGAAAAATATGCTTGAATAATCCGTTACAAGCATTGCGGATTCCATTAAAAGCTCCTGAACATCCGCGTCTTTTATACCCTTTATCTTTATTCTGTCACTTTTTCCGCGAAACAAATAAGTAAACTTTTGAAGCTCATAGTGCAAATATAAAACAAGCTCGTAATCGTTTTCTTCAAGAAGCTTTAACAGCCTTTCATCGGTTATAAGCCCGCTGAAGCTTTTATAATACTCGCTTTCTTTAAAGCCTGCTTCATCCAGAGTGCGCAGATAATATCTCCACGTCGGCATAACAAGTATCTGCCGTTTTACCGTATGCGCTTTTAAAAGCGCGTCATATCTGCACAGTCCTACACGCCGCAGCACACTTTCCGGATAATGGAAGTCCTTCACTATGGATTCGTATTCATTAACTGTACTGCATATAAACAAATCAAGACGCACCTTGTCATAGTGCAGTTCGCGTATATCGTCTTTTATTATGCCGTGCTGTAAAAAAATCTTTTTCCCTTTTACAATATTAAACTTTCTGTCTAAAATCGCAAACCTGTAAGAGTCGGGCGCATATCCCATAATATGAGTGCTGATTTTTGCCTTTGCACACACAAACGCAAGATAATGCTTAAAGCTTCCCGGCTGAATGGTCTTACCGAGTACGGCAATTTTATTATAATCGGGCGCCGCTTTATCTATAACGTAAACACAGTTGATTTCCTTATGATTTAAACAAAGATACTTAAAAAAATGATATCCGTTATCACGCGCATCGGCGCCGCGTTCCGCAACAAGCCACAAATCCTTATAAAAAGCCCTGTTATTTACAAACACAGAAATAACCGCTGCAAAAAAATACAGAAAAATGCATTTCAAATACCCTAAAATATTCAGAAATTTATTTTTAAGCTTGCTTAACACTTCAGTAAAACTCCTTCCGCGTATTTATTCAACCATAATCATCTCGCATTTATTTTCTTTATTGAGCCATAATTTCAAATACGGTCTTTCTTCTGCCATTGCCTTTTCTATCATCTCATCAAGACCGATAATATGATAAGTTTTTCCCCCGTTTTTCTCTTCTGCCGCAACAAAAACAGCTGTATCCGAAATAAAGTATGTACGCGGTATATTTTCTATTTTTCCGCCGTCTTTACCTGTCGCCGTTTCCTTTTTAACAGCCACCTCGCCCTTACTCATCCCTTTGCATTTTGCATATACATCATAGCTGTCAAGCCTTCTGCCCGCTATCATACCGTTTATTTCCACCGCATTATCCGGCAAAAGATGCGGCGCATACCTCCATATGCACACCATTCCGCCAAACACAGTAAAAAGAACAACAGAAAGCGATAAAACATACGAAACCGTATTTTTCCGTTTGCCGCCCAAAATATAAAAATACACAAACGCTCCGATGGCAGCGCCCAGGGTATTCATTATAACATCGTCAATATCTGTATAACCTGCCGATAACAGATACTGCACGGTTTCAATAAATAACGATATTAAAAAGCCTGTCAGAATCACTTTTAAAAAATTCAATTTTTTAAAAATTACCGGCAAAAAAATCCCAAGCGGAAAAAATATCGCTATATTGCCCACATAATTGAGAACCACGGATTTTAACGTTTTGAACCCCGCTTTATATTCACGTAATGCACCAAGCGGCAAAAAATGAGATGTCTCCTCTTCAAGCCTTATACCGTCCCTTATAAAAACAAGCCTTACTAATATCGCGGCATAAAAAATCGCAATAAGCAAAAAAACCGCTCTGAAAATTTTTTCCGTTTTGTTTTTACTCAAAGGCTGCACTCCCCTTCGTCAAGAAATTCATCTATTTTTGCGATATAAGCTTCTTCTTCACGAATAACTCTTAAAAGAAAATCCTCGCAGCTCTTTTCAAACTGTTCCTTATCAAAGCTCATTAAATACTCATATATTTTATCGGTTATTTTTTTCTCGTCCTCCGGCAGACTTATTCCGAGACCGTATTTTTCTATAAGCTCCCCCGAAAAAGTATCCGAATTTCCGAACATTGGTTTTTTGCGAATCATTCCGTCGTAGAATTTGTTTGCCATGGCGGGATAATTAACAAAGCTGTAAGGATAATTGTAGCAAATCATATCAAAGGTATCGACAATATCCATTTTTTCCGTCTCTTTATATCCGCCGTACACCGTGACGTTATCGTATTTTTCCGCATAGTCTCTGAGCTGCTGCTCACAGTCTCCGCTCCCGTGAATATGAAACTCAAAGCGCTTATCGTTTCCGAAAGCGTCAATGAAATTTTTAAGATATTCATATTCCCTGAGATATCCTATATAACCTATTATAAGCTTTTCCGCATTAACTCTTCCCGAGCAGTGTGTTTTGCGGCTGCCGTAATATCCCTTCTGAAAATTATGAGCAATAATAAGCTCCTTTTTATCGGTAAGGTATTTTTTAAAGCCGTATGATGAAATGCAGGTTGCGTAAGAATTCAAAATCACTCTGTTTACAAAGCGTTTGTATAAGGTAATATATTCATATGACGTATCGCGGTAATCAAAAAAATATTTGTTCCTGTATTTCCTTCCGAGCAGAACATCAAAAATAACAAACGCCGTCTGCGTCGTAAGAACAATGAGCTTATCGTATTTCCGTTCCTTTATGATTTTTTTTGCAAAATTTCTGAATTTAAAGAAGGGCAGTATTTTTGAGGCAAGTCCGCTGTATCTTCCCGTAGGAACGAAATAAGTATGATATTTGTCACTTTTCTCGCTGACTGCTCCGTACCTGTTCCATTCAACAACCTCATAAGGAATATTTTTCTTTTCCATAGCTTCGATATATTTTTTTGTAAACGGTGAAAGTGCAACGGGAACCGCTATTATTATACCTACCATATATGACCATACCTTTCCGATTTTTAAAATTTTTCTTTAGAAATCACAATAATATTTTTTCAAACTCTTTAAGAGCGCTTTCATTTGAAATTTTTATTTTCTTTGCTTTTTCGGAAATCATTTCCGAATTTTCAAGCAGCTTTTCCAAATCTTTTTCTATTGCTTCATCTGTATTTTCACACACGAAACCTACTCCCTGTGCCTCTATAAGCTCGCGCGCCGATGTCGTATCGGTTGTAAACACAGGCAGACCGAAAAAAGCCGCTTCGCCATATACCATAGGTGCCGCTTCGTCATATGACGGTACAAGAAGCAAGTCAGATTTTTTAAAATAAGGGTATGGATTATCAAGCATTTTTAAAAATTTTACCGAATCCTCAAGCCCATACCTTTCACACTCATAAAAAGCCTTTTCAAGAAGCGGTCCTCCGCCCGCTATCCTCCAGACAAATTTCATACCTTTTTCTTTAAGCTCCGCAAAAATAGGAAACATTCTGAAAATTCCTTTTTCTTCGCTTATTCTTGCCGCCGTAAATATATTTACTACCCCTTCGGTATATTCGGCTTCGTATTCCGTGCTCCGCTTTTCCATATTGTCAAAATCATAGCAGTTATGTACAGAAAATGTTTTATACTTATACTCTCCGCAAACCTCGTCAAACACATTTTTACATGAATCCGAAACGCAAGCAATTCTGTCAAACTTTTCATAATATTTTTTATTATATCGGTTATTCCCAAAATAATGTTTAAAATCACAATGTATAAAACTAATTTTCTTTTTCGCTTTTACCGAGTTAATAACAAACTCATTGCAGCCGCCGTAAAACATCTTGTAAGCAGAATTTTGCATAAATGATATAGCGGCATCATATTCGGTTTTTAACCGCTGCATCCGCGAAAGAAAACCAAATGAAAAACCGATGCCAAATAATTTTGTAAGAATAACCCACAAAGAGCGCCATAATGTAGTAAAAACCCCTTTGTTTTTTGCTTCTGTTTGGGACATACCCATAATTCTTGTAAATCTGTTGCCGCAAATAATTTTCACATTATCCGGAATATCTTTTTTCAGCTCTCCTTCCGGATAAAAAACAAAAAGCGTTATTTCATGCTTTTTTTCTATTTCTTTAAGCAGATTCACAAGAGATTTCTGAATCCCTCCTATATGTAAATTATTGCTCACAAACAATAATTTCATATACTTACAACTCCTTTTAAAACAGCAATTTATTCAGTTTCCTATCAAAATAACTTTTTTCTAATCATAGACATCATTTTTTCTCTGAAATAAACAAATTCGGGTTTTTCCCAAAATATAACACTGTTTACTCCAAACGCAAACGAAACCGCGCATATACCTCTTACAACAAAGTTAAAATATGGGTTTTGTATACCTAATTTGCTTACAAGAAATCCCATAAAAAGACATTCCGCCGCGGTAAGAGCAAAATAAAAATAAGTTGAAAACAATATTCTGGCAAAATTTTTCTCTAAAATCTTTTTGTAAAATAAAATAATTTTCAGATTATATTGTATAACATAAGTACATATTGTACCGATAAGTATGCCCGCAATGCCCATTATTTTTCCGAGTATAAAAGAAACAACAAGATTTATTGTAGAGCCCGCGATAGCGATATACTTATCGGTTTTAAAAAGTCCGGAAGCCTGCACCATATTCCACACGGGAATTTTAACCGTGGCAAAATAAAACATGGTTATACATATATATACGACATATCTTTCCAAAAGCAAATTTTTGCCGAATGCCAGAGTAATAAACGGGTCAATCAGGCAGGTAAGACAAATACAGCAAAACGCCGCCAAAAAAAACATAATAAAAACAAGCTTTTTCAGAACATCTTCTATACGCTCACTTGTTTCGGTAGCAATAAGGTTTCCTATACTGCCCGTCATCGCATAGGAAAACTGATTCATTACGCTGTTAAGCGTATTTAAAATAATCGTGTAATTTGAGTAAAGCCCCGTAACAATAGTCCCTACAAGCGCCGATATAAGTATATTATCCGTTGAGTTCGTAATTGTTGCGGACATTTTGCCGATAAAAATATTTTTAACATCTTTAAAAATAGACTGTCTGTACTCCTTTTGAAGCATGAGCTTATTGTTTCTAACATGCGGGTACAGCTCATCAACTTTACGCGCAATCATAACATTGTTCACGATAGCGGCAACAATAAGAAAAACAAGATAATACGAAAGCTCTTTTGTAATTTTAAGAATTATTATTCCGCCTATAATCGTTATAATTTTAAAAACAAGGTCAAATATTGAAATAATATACTGCTTCTGGTCTGCCGATAAAAGCGACCTTTTATACGCAAAAAAGTATGACGTTACCGTTTGCATTAAAAACAAAAAGTATATCAGCCGCACGTATCCGTTTGTATACGAAACATCATGCACAATATATTTCATAAACGGCATAAGAAGGAGACCGACAACAAGTATCGTAAACGCGATAATGCGGTAAACCGCCCGATAAAAATTCATAAGTCTTGTTATCGTTTCGTTGTCACCGTTTGCCAAAGGTTTATACATATGGAAAACAATTGCCGCGCTGACACCCATTTCCGCAAGTGACAACACCGCGACAACGTTTGTTAAAAGTCCGTTTAAGCCTACGCCTTCAATTCCTATGGTATCTATCATAACGCGCCTTGCAAAAAGACCTAACACACATATAATAAACTGCTGAAAAATTCCCCACATGGAGTTTCTTATTATAGCTTCCGCTCGCATAAATGCTCCAATCTTAATTTTTTAAAAATATTTTTTAATTAAAACCCGCAAAGAACAAAAATACATTTACGCCAAGCTTTCCGCTTTCGTTTTATCATCACTTTTTTGCTCATTGTCATCGGCGTCATCATTATCATCATTCTCTTTACTGTACAAAGCGTATTTTTTCATTATTTCATATACAATAGCGGCAACACACGACATACCAAAACCGCCGATAATGGCAATAAGCTTCAAAACGGAACCGCTCATATTCTCAAAATAACTTACTCCGCTTAATTTTTTTATATGAAACGCCGGTATATACTCATTATAATCGGAAATATTTATATTTGCCTTTTTATATAATTCCTCAAGGCTGACAAGCACCGCTTCTATTTCATCTTTTACTTCCGCTTCATATTCCTCATAATTTATATCGGGACTTTTTTCTAACTTAAATTTATCTATAATACTTTGACAATATTCCATATCAATTTTTTTGTTGTTTGCAGAAATACTGTCGTTTGCATAGCCTGTTATAAGATTATCATAAGTTGTCTGTTCGTCAACGGCATTACTGTCATCATGTTCGACGCCCTGCATAATCGAAACCGAGTCGGGATTTTCTCCGCCGTTTTCTTCATCCGGATTAAAAAGATTCAAATTCGCGTTTAAATAGGAATCCATTCTGTCCTTGGCAACCTCCGCTTTATAAGCGGAATTTGCCATATCGCGCATATTGCTTTCAAGACGCTCTCTATACCTGTCTATAAGGATTGCCTCATCTTTGGTAACCTGACCTTCAAAAATTTTTGAAAAAATTTTGGGCATTGAATATTCGTTGATTCGCTCAAAATCTTTAAGTAAATCACTAAACGTAAGTCCGGTGGTGGGTGAACGGTATCCCATACTGTCTTTTGAATAGCTTGAAAGCGCGGTTATAGTCTGTTTCAGATTATCCTCAATCTGCTCCGCCTGCTCAATGTAATCAAAATTCTTTTTATTTACATTATAATCAACCTCGTTAAGCGTTGCAAGATAAAGATAGGTTTCCGAATAGTATTTAAAATAATTTGCTACAAGGCTTGATAAAATATCCCTTGTGGACTCAAAAGACGAATTTCCTTTATAAGTAATCATAAAGGTTTTCGGAAAAAAACTATATTCCTCACCGAGCTTTTCCTTCGCGCTTTTAAGGTTTTCCACCGTTTTTGGAGTTATTGCCGAAACAGTAATGTTCTCTCTTACGGACTCGATTTTTTTATTCTTGTAGCCCAAATCATTAAGCACATTGAGAATAACCCTGGGTGATTTTATTTCGTTTACGTCAAAGGTTTTTCCGTCAAGGGTTTTTCCCTGACTTATACAAGCGTCATCATACTGAATTATAACCTTCGAGCTGTACGTCTGGCTTCTGTCAACATATACGGTTGCCATAAAGAAAGCTGCTATTGTTACAATAACAATAAATATTTTCCATTTATATAAATATTTAAATAAATCCCATACCGAAATACTCATACTATTCACCCCGTTTCTTTTTAACAAGCTCAATTGATGAAAAGGCTTCTTCAAAAACCTGCAGCTTTTTAAGAACAAGCTTTTCAAAAAACTCAATAAATATCATAATTGCAAAAGCAAACAAAAATCCGAGAATTATAAATTTAATGATAACATTTCCCCCGCTGCGGTCCCGCAGATAAACTTTAAAATAGTTGCTCGTTTTATGCTCTAAGTACTCGTTATCGGTTTTTAAAACCTCAGCAGAAAGGATTTCAAGGTCATTTGACAAACTGCTTATCATTTCATCCGTTATCTGTTTTTTATCCTCGCCCGTAGTCTCAAAATTTGAAAACTTTTCTTTTAAGCTTCTGTAATCTTCAAGCACATCAAGAGTTCTTGCCGCTTCTATTCCGTCATCATATGACCTTTTTGTAAGCTCGTCAATTCCTGTTGTTGTACGGCTCATATAATATGTTTGCTTTGTGTTGATAGACGGAATAAATGCAACGGCGGCAATTCCGGGCGCATATTCACCGAGAGCGGCTTTTGAAATATCCGAAGCGTTATGCATTTTTTCATATTTTGTTTCGTTTTCCGATATCTGATAATCAAGCTCTTTAACATATTCGCTGTTACTTTTTGAAATGCCGTTCTGTACAATATACGAATAAAACTTTTCAAGGTTTATATTGCGGAAGCTTTCAAGCTTTTTTGCCGCCATACCGAGATTTACTCCATCTTCCGAATAAAAAGTATTATTCTCGTTCTGGTGCGTTTTTAAATAGCTCAACATTACATCAATTTTATCTTTAAAAACCTGATGGATTTCCATATAATCCATATGCTCAAAATCGTAATCGTCCGCTTTATATATGAGAACATCGTTCTTTTCGGAATATTTTTCAGCGAAATATTCGGTATAAGCCTTTTCAAGACTTTCCATAAAAAGAGCCGCCTCGTTTTTTGAAAACTTACTCTTCTGAGTATAATACGCGTAAAAGGTCGTGGGCATATAAACAATATTTTCTTCATTCTGTACGGCAGCAACGATGTCGTCAAGCGGCTGTCCCGTTAATCTTGTGGTAATAAAAACCCTTGAACGAAGAAACTCCGTATCAATATCCTTATCTTTAAGGTTTTTCTTTGCCTTTTCGATAACCTCGGGAGATTTAAGCTCCGATATTTCAAATATACTGCCATCGGGATTAAGCCCTTTTTCCGCACCCGGATAGTTAAACTCTATAACCATACTCTTTTGCTTGCTTATTATAAGTACATCGTACATTATTCCCGCAAAACCAAACAGAACAACTACTAAAAGTATAAACACCATGTATTTCATTTTTAAAATATGTTTCAAAAAACTTATCATTTAGGCTTCTTCCTTTCCCATGATTTTTTTAAGTATATCTTCAGGCAATTGTCCTTTAAATGACATTGCGCACATCATCATAATATTAAGATAGGGTTTAAAAACATAAAAGGTTAACGACATCGAAAATGCCATGAGCGCAAAAAATGCGCATGAATAAACCTTGTCTGTCCCTAACGGCCGTATAAGACACGCAAACATAACAACCATGAAAAGTAATATTCCTATAAGCCCCTGGTCGCTGAATATCTGAATAAACGTATTATGCGCAACGGTGTTCTTAAATGTTTTATCGGGTGCTTTAAGAAGTATATCAAAAGAGGACAGGACTCCCGAGCCTCTTATAACCCGCTCCGGCTTTTCAAGCGTATGCTTTACAAGATATTCCCATATTTCAAACCTGCCGGTTGCCTTATCCTCCGCAACTCTTTCAACACTGTAACGCTCTTTCACCGACTCGGGAAGAAGCGGAAAAACCGCAAAGACTATAATTCCCGCAAGCAAAACGGCTGAAATGCAAATCGCAATTCTTCCCTTTATGCTCTTTATGCCGATTACGATATACGCAAAAGCCCCGGCAACAACGCCTATAAGCCCGCCTCTCGAACCTGTTTTTAAAACGGAATATATTATAAGTAAAATCGTAACAAAATACGCCGGCATAAACCTACGCTTTTCGACAATCCTTTTAACGCTTATAATAATCGGCATTATAAAATATGCGCAGAACTGATTCTGGTCCTCCTCAAAACCGAAAATTTTTATAACGGCACGTTCCTCGGTCTCACTTAAAACCTCTTTGCTTGTAAAAGCGGCAACAATACAAATAATACCGACTGCAAGCCATATATTTTCTATCATTTCTTTTTCACGGTTATTGTAAATTCTTATGCTTATAAGTATAAAAGCAAAAAAACCAAGCAGCATATCCTTTGTTACTGTCAAGGTAATTTCTTCTCTGTACATTGCGAGCTGTAAAACCGTGTACATCACGTATAAAAAATATGTAAAATGAACATAGTTGAGAGACAATCTGCTTTTTCCAAGCAACAGCCTTACGGAAAGTACGGCGGCAACAGGCATGGTAACAAGTTTCAGCATTGAGCCGAAGGGCGTGATTATAACCGTAAGCGGCAAACATACAAAGTACATACATGCCATAATACAGTCAAGACTTATTTTGTTTTCTGTTTCCACCGCTTAAATCACCACTCTTTTTATCGTAATACGGCTACTTTTCGCTCACAACAACACGCTTTATTTTATCAAAAGTAAGAAATAACGGTCTTAAATAAACCCTTATCCTTGTCATTACGGTATCCATATCCCACCGTTTAAGATATTTTGCCGTTTCGGCGGCAAAAATATAGTTGCATTTATATTTTTGCAGGATTGACGCGCCTTTGCCCGTAAGTCCCTGACCGGACTGATAATAGTTATAAAGAATATCCGGTAAAATCGTAATTTTCTGCGCTTTGGTATAAACTTCAAGCGAAAAAAGCACGTCCTCCGCAACCTTCATATCTTCACGAAACTCCCGCCCTTTTATAAGAGTGCTGCGATATATACCGCTGCACAGATTGTTAAGCCTTATGCCTTCTATAAAATACGGGTAAATTTTCTTTTTAAAATCCTTTTTTTCAACTACATCATAAGCGTCAAACTGATTATGCCTGCGCCTTATTCTGCCGTCCGGATAAACGAGCCTGAGTCTGAATTTAACTATATCCGCTTCCGTTTTCTCAATCACGGAGGTGAGTACGTCTATCGCTCCCTCC
This sequence comes from uncultured Ruminococcus sp., assembly GCA_902784805.1. GTDB lineage: Bacteria > Bacillota > Clostridia > RUG12999 > RUG12999 > RUG12999. The sequence goes on from CACZWD010000014.1 coordinate 14,158, forward strand.
GGCAAATAATCGTCCGCGTCAAGAAACATAACATAATCGCCCTGTATCATAGGGATTCCCTTGTTTCTCGCGGCGGATACTCCGCTGTTGGTATCGCACGTTTTAACTCTTATACAGTCTTTATATTTTTCAATAATTTTTGCCGTACCGTCCGTTGAGCCGTCGTTTATAACAATTATGTCAAGCTCCGCACCCTTCTGCGAAACAGCTGAGTCAAGGCATCTTTCAATAAATTTTTCACCGTTATACACCGGTATGATGATAGATATTTTCATCTTTATCCCCCATATGACGAAGAGTTTCTTCGCGGCGTTTTTTTTCGTTTTCTTCCGATGACATAATTTTATCATACTCCTCGTCAATGCCTTCCGCCGCCGACTTTATAAACATTATCTGAACCGTAAGAAGCATTATCTTTATATCGGTAAGAATCGAATAATTGACAATATAAATTATATCCATTAAAATTCTGTCGGACATTCTCGTATTGTATTTGCCATAGACGTGCGCATATCCCGTAAGCCCTGCCTTAACGCAAAAACGCATATCATAATTTTTTACGGTTTCCGAAAAATAATCCGCAAAAACAGGTCTTTCCGGTCTCGGTCCGACAATTGACATATGCCCCATCAAAATATTGTAAAGCTGCGGAAGCTCATCAAGCCTTGTTGCCCTAAGCACCTTTCCGACTTTTGTAATTCTGGGGTCGTCCTCCGTGGCGAACTGCGCTCCGTTCTTTTCCGCGTCCTGCACCATTGTACGGAATTTATATATAGTAAACACTTTTTTGTGAATTGTATAACGCTCCTGTTTATAAATAACCGGCCCGTCCGAATCAAGCTTTATGGCAACCGCACATATTAAAGCTATCGGTAAAGATACGATTCCCAAAATAACGGAAATAACAATATCAAAGCCCCGCTTCACAAAGCGCTGGAGTCTGCTCATATAAACGCCCTTTTTTTCTATAACAGGCGTATCGTCAAGCTGATAAATTCTGCCGTGAAGCGTTGAAACACCGTCAAGGTCGGCAAGAATGCTTATATCCTTTCCGAGAACAAACGCCTTATGCATTATACGATTTGAGATTTCTTCTGAAATTGCCGGAGAAATAAAAACAGAATCAAAATTTTTCAGCTTTTCTTCTATCAGAGTGTCTATCTCGGCAGAGTTGTCTTCGTCAATCATATAGTAAACAGCGTCTCGCCCTTTATCCGAAGCGTATTTAAGCTTACGTGCGAGTCTGCTTGTATTACGCATATTTTCTATAATAAGAAAGCTTCTTTTTTCGCCGAATTTTCTGATAAGAGACGCCGCAAGCGTTCTCCAACAAACAAGCAAAACCCAAGTTAAACCAAACTCTGCAAGCCACGCGCTTACCGTAAGCAGCTCCCATTTCAAAAAAACCGAAACAAAAAACGTGCATATAAATGATGCCGTAACGGAAAGTACCGCCGATATTCCCGCGGCAAATACCTCCTCCGTCATTGACGCGTATTGGTCATACATAATAAAGAAGAAAACAAGAAACACTACAAACGCAATTATATGCCTGTTTTCAAACCCTGCACGCCCGAATTTATTTTCCAATATAAATTTTACAAACAATAAGCTTTGAACGGACAAAAGCATATCAACAATAAATAAAACCGAAACAATAACCGTATTTTTTAACCCTTTAATAACAATCACCCTTTTTACACTTAAATTACTTTAAAAAGAAAAGGCTGTTTTTATTAATTCTTATCGCCGTATTTTTTCTTATACATCATTTGATCCGCCAAATTAAACATGTCGTGTGCCGAAACATCACTTATTTGTTCCGCATACGAATAACCTACCGACACACCTATTCCGTGTTTTTCACACTCTTTTTCAAAATCATCAATATAAATCTGGGCTTTCTCTTCAGCCTCGCCCTTTATAAACGCCACAAACTCATCTCCACCTATTCTGAAACAATTATCCTGTACACTATTTCCAAAAACATTCATAATACACTTTGCGGCGTCAATAAGTAGCTTATCACCTGCCGAATGTCCTTCCTCATTGTTTTTGGCACGAAGATTATTAACATCAAACAAAAACATCAAAACCTTGCAGTTTTCTCTCTGAAGCTTCGCGCTGTATGTATTATAGGCAAGGCGATTACCGAGAGTGGTAAGCGCGTCTTTTTCCGCAATCAGCCTGAGCTTTTCCATAAGCTCTGTGTTTTTTGTACGCAGATTGTTATACGCATAACCCATTGAATTCATTTCCGTTAAAAATATAGGCATACTTATTGGCAGATCTTTTTTAATGTTTTTTGAAGCCTCAACAATTGGACTGACAACAAAAAATACTGAAACATCATCGTCATAAACACAAGTAAAAAAACCAGCACAATAATAACTGTCTGAATTCTTGAATAATTATCTACTTTTTTTGTAAGCATAAAATATTTTTTTTCCGAAACGTCCAGCGTTTTACTTAAAAATTCGTTTACTCCCGACCTTATTTTCTTTTTTGACTCCAAATATATGTCATCAAAAAGCATTTTCCTCGCTTTAAGCTTTGCCTCCTCGGGAGAAAGCGCCACATCCTCCTCCGTAAGCTCCACGTCTTTGACTTCCTTATACGGTATATCCTCCGGCGGCAACTCATAACCGTAGACGGCAAGCTTCATGGAGTAATATTCTCTTTCCATAAGCTTATTTGATTCTTCCATCGATTTTTCAATTATATTCTGCTCTTTTTCCGAAGGCAGGATTTTTTTAAGCTCTTTAATTGCCGTGTCTCTGTGCTTTGAAACCTTTGCTTCCTCAAAATACCCGTACATATATTCCATTTTTACCGTTTCCGCAAAAAGTCTTACTTGCTCGGTCAGAATATCCGAACCAAGTGTAAGTTGGTTTGCTATATAGGTATATTTCATATGTAATTTTGAAAGCTCTATGCTCTGATTATTATATCTGTACATCCGAACTGTGTTTACTGTCATTATAATACAAAGCAAAATTATAATTGACATAATAAAAATAATAATGCTTCTTAATTGCATTTTATTTCCGTTTACAGAAAAATGCTCATTCATTTTTATAAATTTCCTCCTGTTCGTGCGTTCAAAGTATTACTTTTGTCACCAAAGCAGGCTTTCCATTTTCTTTTTAACTCTTTTAAAGCTGCTTATCAAATCATCCGAAAAAGAGCCGCATTTCCCACTAACAATCATATCAAACGCTTCGTCGGGCGGAACCGATCTTTTATATATTCTTTTTGTTACAAGAGCGTCATACACATCAGCAAGCGATACAACCTGTGCCGCTATCGGAATTTCATCGCCCTTAAGCCCCATAGGATAGCCTTTGCCATCATATCTTTCATGATGATAAAGAATTATATCTCTGCATATATCGGCATACTCGTTGCCCCAGATTTCTCTTGCGCCTTCAATAAGCTCGCTGCCTTTTACGGTGTGAGCTTTCATCTGATTATATTCTTCCTTGGTAAGTCTTCCTGGTTTTAAAAGGATTTTATCGGGTATATTTATTTTGCCGATATCGTGTATGGCGCTTGCCGATACAATTTGCTTAACCTTTTTTGTGGTAAGCTTATATTTCGGGCAATTTTTCATTATATCTTCAGCAATAATTTTGGTAAAGCCCTTTACTCTGCGTATATGTTTGCCGCTTTCAAGATTACGAGATTCAACAACATTGCCTAAAAGCTCAATAATATTGCTGTCCGTTTCGCTAAGGCGCTTATTTTTTAATTGAATTTCTTTTTTCTGTTTCGCGATGCGGGCTTCGGCTTTTCTTTTATGCTTAAAAAGCTCTATAACCGTGCGCACTCTATGCCTCACAATGGTTTCGTTAAAAGGCATCAAAAGATAATCCGTTACACCTTTTCTAAAGCACTTTTTAAGTGCCTCAGCATCATTTCCCTTGCTTATAACAAGAACCGGAACCTTCTTTTTCAGCTCAAGCTTTCTAAGAATATCTATTAAACTTTTACCGTCAACTATCATAAGCTCAAAACATATTATAATAACCGCTAATTTTTTACCTTTCTCTCTAATAATCTTAAGTATACTTTCATCGTCGGTTGCGGTAATGGTATTATATGAATCTTCAAGTATTCTATCAAGCATATCACAATCTTGTCTGACAGTATCCGCTATTAAAATTTCATCTTTCATAAAATTTCGCTGCCTCTTTTCAACGCCACGACATTGCTCTTTTACATATTTTAATCTTCAATTTGTACATTACGCCAAAGATATTATACTCTACAAAAGACTTTTTGTCAAGAATTTTGATATAGTTTCGTATAAAACGTCGGATATTTTATTACCAAAAATGTTATTTTTTGTCTTTTTCCACAAAAAACAACATTTCTTATATTATTAATATATTATTCCCGCAATAATATTAAAAATTTTTCTTATGCCTTGACCGCGCGGTCTTTTTGTGGTAAAATAATATAGATAAAAGGGACTCAAACCCTGCACGGTTTTAAAAGGCAAGTTTATGTTAGTACTGTGTCAAACTTTTAAATTTTGCGTTAAAGAAAAAATATTGGGTGGAATAGTTAAAATGTGGCTTTCTGATAAATGGACGGATTTTGAAATTATTGACGCCGGCGGCGGTGAAAAATTGGAACGCTGGGGAAATATTATCCTTTGCAGACCTGACCCGCAGGTTATCTGGAACGAAAAAACAAAGCCTTTTCTCTTTAAAAAAGCCGACGCGCGTTATATAAGAAGCAGCGAAGGCGGAGGGCATTGGCAATTTAACAAAAAGCTCCCCGAAAGCTGGCAGATAAAATACGGTGATATGCGCTTTACCATAAAACCTACAGGCTTTAAGCACACGGGGCTTTTCCCCGAACAAGCCGCAAATTGGGATTTTATAATAAACAAAATACGTAAAGCCGGCCGTCCCGTAAAGGTGCTTAACCTTTTTGCCTATACGGGAGGCGCAACCGTTGCCGCCGCATACGCGGGTGCCGAAGAAGTCGTACACGTTGACGCTTCAAAGGGTATGACGGCTCAGGCAAAGGAAAACGTTGCCGCAAGCGGTCTGAGTGAAAAATATGTGCGCTTTATTGTTGATGATGTATTAAAATTCACACACCGCGAAGCACGCAGAGGCAGAAAATACGACGCTGTTATAATGGACCCCCCTTCATACGGCAGAGGTCCCGGCGGTGAAGTCTGGAAGTTTGAGGATGAGCTTTTCGGACTCATAAATGCCTGTATGAAAATTTTATCGGATAAGCCGCTGTTTTTTATAATCAATTCCTACACGACGGGAATATCGCCGACAGTCGTTTCAAATATTCTAACCCTGACACTGAAAAAAAAGTGGGGCGGCGCTGCCGTGTCCGATGAAATCGGGCTTCCGATAACCTCGTCCGGGCTTATACTCCCCTGCGGAGCAACCTCACGGTGGGTAGCCGATTAAATTCACGGAGGAACCGTAATTGATAGAAATAAATAATCTTACATTTACTTACGATACATGCCGGGAGCCCGCTCTTGACGGTATCAATCTCACAATAAAAGAAGGAGAGTTCGTTGCCGTTCTCGGTCACAACGGCAGCGGAAAATCAACCCTCGCAAAGCATTTAAACGCCATCCTTTTGCCTTCGGGCGGCACTGTTTACGCCGACGGCATAAACACGGCGGATATTAAGCGGCTTGCGGAGCTTCGCAGGCTTGTCGGTATGGTTTTTCAAAATCCCGATAATCAGATCGTTGCCTCCGTTGTTGAGGAGGATGTGGCATTCGGACCGGAAAATCTCGGTATGCCTTCCGAAAAAATCCGTGAGCGTGTTGATTACGCTCTTAAAACCGTCGGAATGTACGAAATGCGGAATATGGCGCCCTATAATCTTTCCGGCGGGCAAAAGCAGCGTGTGGCGATTGCCGGAATAATTGCGATGCAGCCCAGATATATTGTGTTTGACGAGCCGACGGCTATGCTTGATCCAAAAGGCAGGCAGGAGGTTATGCAGGCTATAAAGGCTCTTAACAGCGAGCAGGGTATAACAACGGTTATAATAACGCACTATATGGACGAAGCCGCCGAAGCGGAACGAATTGTCGTAATAGACCATGGCAAGGTGATTATTGACGATACGCCGCGTATGGCATTCGCGAATGTTGCTCTTTTAAAAAAACTTGGTTTAGATGTTCCTCAGGTTACGGAGCTGATGTTCAGGCTCCGCGGCGAAGGAATCGCTCTTGAATACAATAAGCTTACGGTTGACGAATGTGCGGAGGAGCTTAAAAAAGCTCTTAAAAAACAAGTCTGATACGGAAAGGCACAATATAAAATGGATATTAAAACAGAAAATCTTTCACACATATATATGCCGGGCTCACCTATATCTCACGTGGCGCTTGATAACATTAATCTCGAAATCAAAAACGGCAGCTTTGTCGGGCTTATAGGGCATACAGGCAGCGGAAAATCGACTCTTATTCAGCATTTTAACGGGCTTTTAAAGCCTACAAGCGGCAAAGTGCTTCTGGGAGGCAAAGATATAAACGAAAGCCGTGAAACCTTGAAGCAGCTTCGTTTTAAGGTCGGGCTTGTTTTTCAATATCCCGAATATCAGCTTTTTGACGAAACAGTCGAAGCGGATATTGCTTACGGTCCAAAAAATATGGAGCTTACGGAAGCCGAAATAAAAGAACGTGTTTTTGAAGCAATAAACTATGTTTCGCTTGATGAAGCACTTCTTAAAAAATCTCCTTTTGAGCTTTCGGGCGGGCAAAGGCGCCGTGCGGCAATAGCCGGCATACTTGCTCTGCGTCCCGAAGTTTTGATTCTTGATGAGCCGACGGCAGGGCTTGACCCGAAGGGCAGAGACGATATTCTCTCGAATATATCACGGCTTCAAAAGGAGCGCGGAATAACTGTCATTCTTGTATCTCACAGTATGGAAGATGTCGCGAAGGTCTGTGAAAGCGTAATTGTAATGAACAAAGGTACCGTCGCTATGCAAGGCAGTGTCCGGGACGTTTTCAGGGAAAGCGAAACGCTGAAAAAGCTTCAGCTTAACGTACCGCAGATAACACAGCTTGTATTGAAGCTCCGCCGGGAGGGTTATAATCTTCCAGATGATATTTACACAACAGATAAGGCTTTTGAAGAGTTTTTAAAGCTGATAAAAAAATCGCCAAATCAGAAAGGTTCGGTCGGATAAAATGATAACGGATATAACCCTCGGTCAGTACATACCGGGAAACTCAATACTTCACAGGCTCGACCCGAGAACAAAAATACTGCTTACCTTTGCTTTTATTGCCGTTGTTTTTATTACAGAAAACATTATCGGCTATGTTCTTATCGGCTTTTTGCTCGCGCTTCTTATAAAAATGTCGGGCATACCTTTTAAATTTATTTTAAAAAGCTTAAAGCCTATATATTTTTTTGTAATATTTACAGCGCTCTTAAACCTTTTTATGACAGGCGGAAAATATATTGTTTCATTCGGAATATTCCATATAAGCCGTGAAGGGATAATTTTGGCGGCGACAATGGCTTTGAGGCTTATTTTCCTTGTGGCGGGAACTTCACTTTTAACCTATACGACCTCCCCCATAGTGCTTACCGACGGCATAGAAGCTCTTTTAAAGCCGCTTGAAAAAATAAAATTTCCCGCCCATGAGCTTGCCATGATGATGACAATCGCTCTGCGTTTTATACCTACCATAATCGAAGAAACCGACAAAATAATGAAAGCGCAGTCGGCAAGAGGAGCGGATTTTGATACCGGCGGTTTAATTAAAAAAGCGAAAGCTATGATTCCGCTTTTGATTCCGCTTTTTATAAGCTCTTTCAGAAGGGCGGACGAGCTTGCCCTTGCTATGGAGTGCAGAGGATACCACGGCGGCGAAGGAAGGACAAAGCTTAAAGAACTGAGGTTTAAAAAATTAGATTTAACCGCGTTTTTGGTTTTTACTTTGCTTGCCGCATTATGTATTTTTGTTGGTAAATTTAACCTTTTTTATATTTAGATTTTTTGCGCCGAAAGGTATGGTAACCCGATATGAGAAACATAAAACTACATCTGATGTACGACGGCACAGCCTATCACGGCTGGCAGATGCAAAAAAATGTCATAACCGTTCAGCAGGTTGTCGAAGAAGGTCTCAGCAAGATTTTCGGCGGAAACCGTGTTGTTGTGCACGGCTGCAGCCGCACAGACGCCGGTGTACACGCAAGAGATTATGTTTGCAGCTTTTTCACCGAAGCGAAAATTCCTGCCGAAAAAATCCCTTTTGCGCTGAATACCTGTATGCCGCCCGATGTACGCGCTACCTTTGCGGAGGATATGCCCGAAACCTTTCACGCGCAGTTCAGCGCAAAATCGAAAATATATTCATACACGGTTTTAAAAATCGACATTGAAAAAATCCGTTACGCGGCAGCGTTGCTGGAAGGAAAGCACGATTTCAGAACGTTTATGTCAATTGACGCGACGCAGACCGTTTTTGTAAAAAATATGTACAGCATAAACGTAAGCAGGGAAGGCGATTTAATAACCTTCGCGCTTCATGCGGACGGCTACCTTTACAATATGGTACGAATAATTTGCGGCACACTTGTTTTTATGGGCTCGGGAGTATTAAACTACCTTGATATGCCTCAGGTGCTTGCCTCTCTTGACCGCAGACGGGCGGGTATGACCGCCCCGCCGCAGGGACTTGTACTTGAAAAAGTGTTCTATTAAAGGGAAGAAATTAATCCTTTACCATAAAAAAACCATTGAATTTATGCATATTTTTATTGTATAATGAATTTAACCCGATATTTACCGTAAAATTTAAGGAGGAATCCAAATGATAAAACAGAAAAAAACAACTCTGCCTATGATTCCGCTTCGTGGGCTTGTAGTTCTGCCATATATGATTTTGCATTTTGATGTGGGAAGGCAAAAATCAATAAAAGCCCTTGAAGAAGCGCTTGCGACAAATCAGCTTATTTTTTTGGTAACTCAAATTAATGAAAATGTTAAAGAACCCGATATGTCACAGCTTTACAAAACAGGAACAATCGCAAAGGTTTCGCAGATACTCCGTATGCCGGGAAACGTAATACGTGTTCTTGTTGAAGGTATAAGCCGTGCGCAGCTTTGCTCTGTAACGGGAACGGATTATTCGGTTGCCGAAATAATTGAATATATGCCGAAAACACTCGATAAAATAGATATAAATACCGAAGCGCTTATCAGAAACGTCCGTGACGTGTGCGAAAAATATTTTGAAGTTGAAAACAAAGTTTCTCCGGAATCGATTGCCGCTGTTATATCCACTGCCGCGGCTGCCGATGACCCCGGTCGTATGTGCGACATAATAACCGGAAATATTGATCTGCCCATAGCGGACAAGCAAATGATACTTGAAAGCATCGAACCCGAGGAACGCCTTGAAAACCTTGTTTTTATACTTTCACGTGAGCTTGAGCTTTTAAAGCTTTCAAGCAGAATTGACGAGAAAGTCAAAAAGAACATGGATAAAAACCAACATGACTACTATCTTCGTGAACAGCTGCAGGTTATTCAGGAAGAGCTTGGCGATAAGGACGGAATAGGCGCGGAGGTCAGAGAATACCGTGAAAAATTTGCCGCGCTCGAACTTCCCGAAGAAGCCGCGAAAAAAGTTGAAAAAGAGCTTGACAGACTTTTGAAAACGCCTCCCGGCACAGGCGAAGGAACGGTAATAAGAAACTATCTTGATTGGATTGCGGACCTTCCGTGGAATATAAGCACGGAAGATAATATGGATATTAAAAATGCCGAAAAAATTCTCGAAAGAGACCATTACGGTCTTGAAAAGGTTAAACAGCGTATAATTGAATATCTTGCCGTCAGAAAGCTTTCGGGAGGAATAAAAGCTCCCATAATATGCCTTGTCGGACCTCCGGGCGTGGGAAAAACGTCAATAGCGCGTTCCGTTGCTGAAGCAATGAACAAAAAATACGTCAGGATTTCACTCGGCGGTGTCCGTGACGAAGCGGAAATAAGAGGTCACAGAAGAACCTACCTCGGCTCAATGCCCGGCAGAATAATATACGCCCTCAAACAAGCCGGAAGCAATAATCCTCTTATGCTTTTCGATGAAATAGATAAGCTTTCAAGCGATATTCACGGCGATCCTTCATCGGCTATGCTTGAAGTCCTGGACGGTGAGCAAAACAGCACCTTCAGAGATAACTATATTGAGCTTCCGTTTGACCTCAGCAAGGTTACTTTTATCACAACGGCAAACAGGCTTGATACAATTCCGGGTCCGCTTCTTGACAGAATGGAGGTTATTGAGCTTCCAAGCTATATTGAGGACGAAAAATATAACATAGCAAAACGCCATCTTATTCCGAAGCAGCTTAAAATGTACGGTCTTAAAGCGGGAACAGTTAAGTTTACGGACGATGCCGTTCATGATATTATAAACTACTATACCCGTGAAGCCGGCGTGAGAAATCTTGAAAGAGAAATCGGCAGCATATGCCGCAAAGCGGCAGCAAAAATAGTGTCGGAAGGCAAAAAAAGCGTAAAAATAACATCTAAAAATCTTGAAAGCTTTCTCGGCTCACACCGTTTCGGTTACGACCTTATGAAAAAAGAACCCGCAGTCGGAATATCTACGGGGCTTGCATGGACTCAGGTCGGCGGAGATACTCTTGATATTGAAGTCAATGTTATGGAAGGCAGCGGAAATGTTGAGCTTACGGGGCACCTCGGCGATGTTATGAAGGAATCCGCGAAAGCCGCGATAAGCTATATAAGAACAAAAACAGACGAATACGGCATAGATGCGGATTTTTACAAAAACTGTGATATTCATATTCATGTTCCCGAAGGCGCAACGCCAAAGGACGGGCCTTCCGCCGGCATTACAATTGCCACGGCGCTTGTTTCGGCGCTTTCCGGGCAGCCCGTAAGAAGCGATGTTGCAATGACAGGTGAAATTACCCTGCGCGGCAGAGTTTTGCCGATAGGCGGTCTGCGTGAAAAATCGCTTGCGGCGTACCGCAGCGGAATACGAACAATTATAATTCCGCAGGATAATTTAAAGGATACCGAAGAAATCCCAGAAAATATCAGAAAAGATATTACCTTTATCCCCGCCTTTTCCATGCAGCAGGTATTAAACACAGCACTTTGCAAGCTGCCTGTTTATTCGGATATTACAAAAAAGAGTGACGATACGGTTCCAAACGCGTCCGTACATCAAAATGTGGAAATAACAAACCGTATTTAGAAAGGAAAGCTTATGAATCTGAATAATCTGTCAATTGAGGTTTCGGCAGTCAGCCCGAAGCAATACCCGACCGGAAACCGCCCCGAAATTGCTTTCGCGGGCAGGTCTAATGTTGGTAAGTCATCCTTTCTCAACAAAATGGTCGGCAGAAAAAGTCTTGCGAGAACCAGCGGCAAGCCCGGCAAAACCGCACAGATAAATTTTTTTAATATTGACGGGCAGGTGTTTTTTGTTGACCTTCCCGGCTATGGCTACGCCGCCGTTTCAAAAGCGGAACAACAGCGCTGGGGAGCAATGATGGACACATATCTTAACATGAGAAAACAGTTAAGACAGGTGGTTTTACTTGTTGACAGCCGCCACAAGCCCTCAAAAGACGATATTCAGATGGCTGAATGGATAAGATACCGCTTCGGCTACCTTATAATTGTCGCTACAAAAATCGATAAGCTTTCGGCAAAACAGCTTGAAGGTAATTTACAGCTCATTGCCGATACTCTTAAGTTTACGGAAGATGATATTCTTCTCCCCTTTTCGGCGGAAACAGGCAGCGGAAAAGAGGATTGCTGGGAGGTCGTATGTGACACTCTGGAGGTTGAAATGCCTCAGCTAAGATGATTTTTTATTTTATTATAATATTATAAAACGAAGGAACGATGCTGAAAATCGTTCCTTCGTTTTATATCAGGTTATATCCTCAATGTTATACGGTGTAGTCTGATAAACAAAATAGTTAAGCCAGTTTGAATAAAGCAAATTCGCGTGACTGCGCCAAGTCATAAGAGGCTCTTTGGTATCGTCATTGTCCGGAAAATAATTTTTCGGCATATCTATACAGAGCCCCATTTCCTTATCCCTTAAATACTCTTTTTTAAGAGTATCGGCGTCATATTCGGAATGACCGGTAACAAAAATCTGCCTGCCAAGCTCGGTTGACACAACATATACTCCCGCTTCATCGGACGAAGCAAGGATTTTAAGCTCGCTGTGCGCCTCAATATCGCTTCTTTCAACCGTTGTGTGCCGTGAATGAGGCACCATAAATTCATCATCAAAGCCGCGGAACAATATAGACTGCTTATAATCCGCCCTGTGTTTAAAAACTCCGAAAAGCTTTTCGGGAAGCTTTTTTTTCTCTATTCCGTAATGGTAATAAAGCCCCGCCTGCGCGCCCCAGCATATATGAAATGTGCTTGTGACATGCTTTTTGCTCCATTCCATTATTTCACAAAGCTCATCCCAATACTCAACTTCTTCAAATTCAAGGTTTTCAACGGGCGCTCCCGTTATTATCATACCGTCAAACTTCAAATGCTTTATATCGTCAAAGGTTTTGTAGAAGCTCAGCATATGGTCGCTCGGTGTATGAGAGGCTTTGTGCGACGCCGTCTGCAAAAACTCAAGCTCCACCTGAAGCGGGGAGTTTCCGAGAAGCCTCGCGAGCTGAGTTTCGGTTGTGATTTTTGTCGGCATAAGATTTAATATCAAAATTTTAAGCGGACGTATATCCTGTGTAATCGCGCGCGTTTCGGTAATTACAAAAATATTTTCTTCATGCAGCGTTTTGGTTGCAGGAAGCTTATTTGGGATTTTTATTGGCATTATACCGCCTCCAAAGCCTGTTTAATATCGTTTATGATATCATCCGCGTTTTCAATGCCTACAGACATTCTTACAAGGTCGGGCGTGATTCCCGCCGCTATAAGCTGTTCGTCCGTAAGCTGACGGTGAGTTGTACTTGCAGGGTGAAGCACAGAGGTTCTCGCATCCGCAACATGCACAACAATTGCCGCAAGCTTTAAGCTGTCCATAAACTTAACTGCTGCCTGCCTACCGCCTTTTACTCCAAACGAAATTACGCCGCTCGCGCCTTTTTTAAGATATTTCCTCGCAAGCTCATAATCGGGAGAAGATTCAAGCAGCGGATAATTCACCCAGCTTACACCTTCATGGGATTCAAGAAATCTCGCGACCTTCAAAGCATTCTCGCAGTGCCGTTCCATTCTGAGATGAAGTGTTTCGAGAGAGGTATTTATCATAAACGCCGATATTGCGGTCGGAATTGCGCCGAAATCACGCATAAGCTGAACTCTTGCTTTTGTAATATATGCCGCTTTGCCGAAATCCTTTGTATAAACTACGCCGTGATAAGATTCATCTACAATATCCGCTCCGTATTCAAACGGTCTGCAAAGCACCGGTGTCGCAAAGGTATTGTCAACAACAAGAGGCAGCCCGTGCTTATGCGCAAGCTTTGCGTAACGTTCTATATCAAGCACGTTAAGCGCCGGATTCGCGATTGTTTCACCGAAAACAAGCCTTGTGTTTTCGTCAATATATTTTTCGGCTTCCTCATCGGACATATCGGGAGTGATAAATCTTACTTCAACGCCCATACGTTTCATTGTTACGGCAAAAAGGTTGATTGTACCGCCGTAAATGGACGAAAGGCTTACAATATTCTGCCCGCTTGACGTAATATTTAATACTGCCATAAGATTTGCCGCCTGACCGGAGGACGTAAACATAGCGCCGACGCCGCCTTCAAGCTCCGCAATTTTCTTTTCAAGTATGTCAAGACTCGGATTTGAAATTCTCGAATACATATGTCCCGGTACTTTAAGGTCAAAAAGCTTGCCCAAATGGTCGGCTGATTCGTATTTATATGTTGTGCTCTGATATATGGGCATAACCCTCGGTTCACCGTTACCCGGCTCATATGCGCCCTGAACACACTTTGTTTCTATTTTATATTCTGACAAAATAAATCCCTCCATGTATTGTAATATATTAATTTTAGCACAAAAACTGCTTTGTGTCAACATTTTACGGCTATTATAAAGAAATATTTTTGAAAAATTAATAAATATATTTAAAATGTTCTTTTTTTGTTGAAATAAAAAAAAATATGTGATATACTATATACAGCTATTTTTTTGGAGGAGTTCGAAATGATTTTGTTTTATGTACGCCACGGCGACCCTATATATAACCCAAACTCTCTTACGCCTCTCGGCACACGTCAGGCTGAGGCTGTAGCAAAAAGGCTTGCTCTCTACGGCATTGATGAAATTTATTCATCACCCTCGGAAAGAGCCCTGCTTACGGCAAAGCCTACGGCAGAAATCACAAAAAAAGAGATTACCCGGCTTGACTTTTGCGATGAAAAATACGCTTATGAGGATTTTGCCGTACTGAACGAAACCGGAAGGCATTCGTGGGCTTTTCAAAACATAGCTTTCAAAAGGCTGTTTAACGACAATAAGGTTCTTTCACTCGGTGACAAATGGTATGAATATAAGGAATTTGAACAATATAACTTTGAACACGGTGTAAAAAGAGTCAATAAGGGCGTGGACGAATTTTTGCTGTCTCTCGGCTATGAGCATAACCGCGAAAAACATTTTTATATTCCTGTAAATCCGAGCGAAAAAAGAGTCGCGCTTTTTGCGCATCACGGCTTCGGACTTTGCTTTTTATCAAGCTTGCTTGATATACCTTATCCCCTTATATCAACTCATTTTGATATAGGTCATACGGGAGTAACCGCCATTTTTTTCGGCATTGAAGACGGAATATGCATACCTTCAGTCCTTACTCTTTCAAACGATTCTCACTTATTCAGGGAAGGGCTTCCTACATATCACAATACACATATTAAAAAAAATATCAGGTTTTAAAGGATTTTCACTATGAAAAAAATGATTTTGGTCGGCAGAAGCGAAAGCGGCAAAACCACGCTTTCGCAGGCTTTTCCGGGTAACGGAAAAGAATACCGCAAAACGCAATACATAAATTTTAATGATTATATAATAGATACGCCGGGTGAGTACGCGCAGGAAAACAGCCTTGCAAGAGCGCTTGCCCTATACTCGTATGAGGCTGAAATTGTCGGTATGGTGCTGAGCGCGACGGAGCAATATTCGCTTTATCCGCCGTGCTGCGCGGCAACAACAAACCGTGAGGTTATCGGTATTGTCACACAAATTGACAGAAAAGACGCGCAGCCCGAAAAAGCCGAAAACTGGCTTCGCCTTGCAGGCTGTAAAACAGTTTTTAAAGTTTCTTCCGTTACGGGAGAGGGTATGGACAAGCTGCTTAATTATTTAAAAGAAGGTGAACCGGATGAAAATTCTTGTGATAAACGGTCCGAATCTTAATATGCTCGGAAAACGCAACCCAAAAATATACGGAACAAAAACGCTTGCGGATATTGAAAATGAAATTGCCTCATACGCCAAGAAAAAGGGTATAGATACCGAGTTTTTTCAGTCCGCCTGTGAGGGTGAAATCGTAAACAAGCTTAACGGGGCATACGGAAGCGCGGACGGTATAATAATAAACGCAGGGGCATATACACACTATTCCTACGCAATTCGTGACGCGCTTGAAATTCTTGATGTTCCGAAAATAGAGGTGCATCTTTCGGATATTCACGCAAGAGAAACATTCAGAAATATCTCGGTTATTGAGGAAGTCTGCACTCTTCAGATAGCAGGTTTCGGCGATAAGGGTTATGTTATGGCGGTTGATGAAATAATTAAAATTTTATCGGAGGAAAACAGTAAAAGATGAAGGATATTACAGAGCAGCTCCAAAAATTCGGGCTTGACGCAATGCTTTTTTCATATATGAACAATATTTTTTATCTCTGTGGCTTCAAAGGAACGGCGGGACAGCTTTTTGTTACCAGAGACGACGCTTTTCTGATAACGGATTTCAGGTATCTGTCGCAGGCAAAAGAACAAACAGAGGATGTCACGATTATTGACATCGCAAACGGTGAGAAAGCTGTTTTTGACAAGCTTATAAAAGAGTATAATATAAAAAAAACAGGCTTTGAACAAAGCTATATAACATATGAAAAATTTTTACAGCTTAAAAAAATTTTTGAAGGCACAAAGCTTTTCGGTGTTAAAGGAACAGTCGAAGAAATGCGCATTGTAAAAACCGGTGACGAGCTAAAGCTTTTAAGCCGTGCCTGTGAAATTGCCGATACAGCATTTGAAACGGTTTTTCCGCGCATAAAAGAAGGCGTAACAGAGCTTGAAATTGCCGCTATGCTTGAATATGAAATGAAACGGCAGGGTGCTTCCGGCGCGTCTTTTGAAACAATTGTCGCTTCGGGCAAGCGCTCGTCAATGCCCCACGGAACCGCAAGCACAAAGCCCCTTAAATCGGGCGAATTTGTTGTTATGGATTTCGGCTGTGTATTCGGAGGATATTGCAGTGACATAACAAGAACTGTTGCCGTAGGAGATATAAGCGACAAAATGCGTGACATATATACGAAGGTACAAACCGTACAGGAGGAAATGCTTCCTCTTGTGAAACCCGGCGCGGCATGTAAAGCGATTGACGCGGAATCGAGAAAAATGTTTAAAACCTGGGGTATAGATAAATATTTCGGTCATTCCCTGGGACACGGCGTTGGGCTCGACATTCATGAGCTGCCGAATTTAAGCCCGAAATCGCCTTATACGCTTGAAGAAAATATGATTGTTACAGTGGAGCCGGGAATATATATTGAAGGGGAATTCGGCGTGCGAATTGAGGATACCGTGAAAGTCGGGGTTAAAGGCGCCGAAAGACTGACAAAATCCGATAAAAATTTAAGAATATGCAGATAGAGAGGCATCACGCCGTATTCTTAAATTTTTATAATCAGGAGATTTGCCCAGCCCAACAAAAAGCCCAGCAATGCTCCCAAATAAACAATAGCGCTTAACTCTTTTTTCATAAGCTCCAAAATAATGTTTTCCAATTCTACCACATTGAAGGATGCTATTTTATCCTCAACAATTTTTTCTATGTTTATTTCGCGCAGCACAGACTCAAGATTTTCTTCGATTATCCTTTGATATGTTGACAAAACAAAACTGATAAATAAGGGAATTTTTTCTTCATATTTCTCAATAATACCGCAAACCTTACATTCTTTTACTCTTTCAATTTCATTATCTATAAGGTTGCTGATTATTTCTTTTGAATTATCGGCAACAGTCTGATTTATTACTTCACCTATTGACTTTGCTGTCCGGTTAACTAAATTATCATCAAATATGCCTGATAAAACGCCGAATGTGAAATTATCTATTTTTTCTTTGATTTTATATATTACGCTTTTTGATATACTTTCTCCAAACCCGGAGCTTGTAAGTTTGGTATGAATCAGTTCGGTAATATCATCTCTGATAACCGATATAATCTTTTCGGTCATATCATAAGTTGTATATTTTAATAGTACATCCTCGACGGTTTCCTCATTTGTTCTGTTATCATCTATAATTTTTTCAAGTCCGTGTTTTATCTTTTCCATCATTTCTTCTGATGTAAATGCCTTTTTCAGCGTTTCGACATCCAAAAAACGATTGCTGATGGTTTTTCCTATAGCTTTTGCCACACGCTCTCTTTCCTTTGGAATAAGTCCCGGAGTAAAAGGTAATTTTATTTTCCCCAAATAAATCGGTTTTCTCGGATGAAAAAGCATCTTTATAGCTATATCGTTAGTTATAAATCCGATTACCCCGCCTACAAGCGGCGGAATAAAAATTTGTAAGTTCATGGTTTTTATCGCTCCGTATTATATTTAATCATTAATCATATATAAAAAATCGGCTTTAATTTTATCAAAAAAAACAAGATTTGTCAACATATTTTAAAAAAATTCAGACCTGTCCGAAACAATGAAAAATACGTAAGGATTTTTGTTAAAAAAATTCAAAAAAATGTAAAAAGTACTTGAAATTCAGGTCTATATAGTGTATAATATATATGTATATATTGTATAAAATGGATAAAAATATGAAAGGAATGGTCATAAACTATGATTTCAGCAGGAGATTTCCGCAACGGCGTAACCTTTGAATATGAAGGCAACGTGTATCAGATTATTCAGTTTCAGCACGTTAAACCCGGCAAAGGCGCAGCTTTTGTGAGAACAAAAATTAAAAATGTAATAACGGGCGGTGTTGTTGAAAAAACCTTCAATCCGACGGATAAAATGCCGAAAGCGCATATTGACCGCCGCGATATGCAGTATCTTTACAATGATGGCGAGCTTTATTATTTTATGGATCAGGAAACCTTTGAACAGCTTCCGCTTACAGCGGATATTCTTGAAGGCGCGCTTCCGTTTCTTAAAGATGAAATGGTTGTTAAAGTGCTTTCGTATAAGGGTAAGGTTTTCGGCGTAGAGCCTCCGAACTTTGTTGAGCTTATGATTACCGAAACGGAACCCGGCTTTAAAGGCGATACCGCTACGGGTGCAACAAAACCCGCAACGCTTGAAACAGGATATGTACTTAACGTACCTCTTTTTGTTGATGAAGGCACCGTTATCAGAGTCGATACAAGAACAGGCGAATATATGGAAAGAGCGTAAATCGCGTAAAGGAGGCAGTTATGGCTTACTTAAACGAAAGAGTTTCATATCTTAAAGGTATGACTGACGGGCTTAATATGGATAATACAACTCCGGAGAGCAAGCTTATAAAAGCCATGCTTGACGTTATGCAGGAAATGGCAGATGAAATTGAGGTTATGACAGGTGCCTTTGACGACATTGCCGAAGACCTCGCGGACCTTATGGATTATTGCTATAATGAGGATTTTGAATATGATGACTGTATAGAGGTAGAGTGTGATTCGTGCGGTGAAACTGTTGAAATTACCGATGAGATGATAGATGAAAACGGTAAGGTTTCCTGCCCTAACTGCGGTAAGCCTATTAATATAGAGAATTTATGCGACTTTGATTATGACGATTATGACGATGAGGAATAATGTTTCATAATATTAAATCAATTTTGAAGGACGGGGTTATGATACTTCGTCCTTTAGTTTGATATACGCAAAAATAGGAGGAGATATAAATGCTCGTTATTTTCGGTCTTGGCAATCCCGGCAAAAAATATGAATATACAAGGCATAACGCCGGTTTTTGTACCGTTGATTATATTGCCTCAAAACATGGCATAAAAATAAATAAGATAGGTTTTAACTCGCTTTACGGTGAGGGCAATGTCTATGGTGAAAAGCTCCTTATGGTTAAACCGCAGACTTTTATGAATATAAGCGGCAAGGCCGTGCTTGCGGTGAAATCGTTTTACAAGCTTGAAAACAGCGATATGCTGGTGATTTACGATGATATAAGTATGCCTGCGGGACAGCTCCGTGTTCGCCTTAAAGGAAGCGCCGGCGGACATAACGGAATAAAAGATATAATACTGAGTATAAATTCCGATGAATTTCCGAGAATAAAAATGGGAGTCGGCGCACCCATATATGAAGGCGAAGATGTTGCCGATTATGTTCTCGGCAGATTTACGGATAATGACATTGCCGTAATGTCAAAGGCGGCTGAAAAAATCGAGGAAAACTTAGAGCTTATCGTAAAGCGTGACTACGGCGCGCTTATGTCAAAGCTGAATATGAGAATTTAATTTTCGGGGAAATGAAATGAGCAGATTTAGTGAAGTTATTGAAAACAAAGCCGAATATAAAAACATTGTTGATTATTTCAAGCGCGGCCTTGAAACCGTTACCGTAACCGGGCTGCCGGACGGCGCGAAAGCGCATTTTTTGTCATGCTTTGTAAATGATACAGGCAAAAATCTTATATATATTGCGCCCACCGAAACAGATGCAAAAGCCGCGGCGGAGGATTTTAGATTTTTTGCGGGAGAAAGTGCCGAGGTCGCCTTTTTCCCTCAGAAGGAATATGTTTTCCATAATATCGACGCTATGAACAGTGATGTGACTTATGAACGAATAAACTGCCTGCATATTCTGAAATACTCAGATAAACCTGTTATAATTACCGCTTCGGCTGCGGCTGCGGCTCAATATACAATGCCGCCTGAAATTTATGATGAAATTGTAATAAAAGCCGGAGATTTTATAAATCAGAATGAGCTTTTAAAAAAGCTCGTTTTTATGGGCTATCTGCGCGCGGAAAGCGTTGAAGGCGCGGGACAATTCAGTATAAGAGGCGGAATTGTCGATATTTTTTCACCGAGCGAGCTTTATCCTGTAAGGCTTGAATTTTGGGACGACGAGATTGATACGCTTCGTTCGTTTGACCCTCAATCGCAAATTTCGGTCAAATCTGTTCCCGAGGCGCATATAACGCCATGCAGAGAGCTTGTATATAGTAAAGAAACTGCTGAAAAAGTAATTAAAAAAATAAGTGCCTCCCCCACCGAAGCTTTGCAAAAGGACGCGGAAAGCTTTGCATCAAAGCATTATTTTTCGGCAGCGGATAAATATATGCCGTATATATACGGTAAACCGCATACGATTACCGATTATTTTTATGATGGTATCTGCGTTTTCGATAATCCGCAAACCGTAAATGCGAAAATAAAAAACCTTTATGAACAAATGGCGGAAGAAACGTCAAACCTTGCCGAAAAAGGTCTGATTAAGTTTCCGAAGGGCGCGGAATACGTTAGAAATTTTGCGTATATTTCAAACCATGGCAGGTTTAAAATAGCCCTTGAACCGATTACCGCGCACAATAACCTTTTATCGTCAAACGCTTCGGTTAATTTTAACGCCCGCGCGGCGCAGCAATATACGGGAAAAACAGAACTTATAATAGAAGATATTGATTTCTGGCACAGCGGCGGTTACGGAATCAATATAATTGTCGGCAGCAAAACAAAAGCGGAAGCGTTTGGGGAAACGCTTAAAGAAAGGGGCAAGCTTCCCGTTATAAAGGCAAGCGGTGAACCGGCGCTTAAAGGTGAGATAGCAATATCGGTCGGTACTCTGAAAAACGGTTTTGAGTACCCTGCCGAAAAATTCGCGATTATCTGCGATAAAGAGCTTTTCGGCGGCGAGCGGGTTCATAAAAAAACAAGACAAATGCCCGGAACAAGAATAAAATCTTACAATGACCTTGAGGTCGGTGATTACGTTGTTCATCATATTCACGGCATTGGAAGGTATCTTGGGCTTCACCGAATGGAGGTTGACGGAATTAAAAAAGACTATCTCAAAATACTGTACCGTGAAGGAGATATTTTATATATTCCGGCAGCGTCACTACATCTTATAAACAAATATATCGCTTCCGAAGGCGGCAGCGTAAAGCTTAATAAAATGGGCGGCGCGGAATTTTCGAGAGTTAAAGGAAGAGTACAAAAATCCGTTGAAGAAATGGCGGCAAAGCTTGTTAAAATTTACGCGGCAAGGTTAAACGCTAAAGGGCACGCTTTTGCGTCGGATACGGATTGGCAGAAAAATTTTGAGGATGACTTCCCCTATGAGGAAACGGAGGACCAGCTTAAATGTATAGAAGAAGTCAAACGTGATATGGAAAGTGAAAAGCCTATGGACAGGCTTTTATGCGGCGATGTGGGCTTCGGCAAAACCGAGGTTGCGCTTCGTGCCGCCTTTAAAGCTGTGGTTGACGGCAAACAGGTTGCGTATCTTGTTCCTACGACCGTTCTGGCAAAGCAGCATTACAACACTTTTTCGGGAAGAATGGCGAGATACCCCATAAATGTTGAAATGCTCAGCCGTTTTAAATCCGCCGCGCAGCAAAAAAAGATTATTAAGAGTTTAAAAGACGGCAGTACAGATGTTGTTATAGGCACTCACAGACTTTTGCAGAAAGATGTATGCTATAAGGATTTGGGGCTTCTTATTGTTGACGAGGAGCAGCGTTTCGGAGTTGCCGACAAGGAAAAAATAAAAGAGCTTAAAAACACGATAGATGTGCTTACGCTTTCCGCAACACCTATACCGAGAACCATGCATATGGCTATGATAGGCATAAGAGATATGAGTGTTATAAACGAGCCGCCCGAAGACCGCAGACCGGTACAGACGTTTGTTATGGAATATGACAGAGAGGTTATTAAAGAAGCGATTTTAAAGGAGCTTGACCGCGGCGGGCAGGTATATTATGTATATAACCGTATTGAAGGAATTGAAAGGGCCGCAGCGGAAATACAGGCAATGGCGCCGGATGCGAAAATTGTTGTGGGACACGGAAGAATGAACGAAAGAGAGCTTGAGAGCATTATGCTTTCGGTTATGGACGGTGAAGCGGACATACTTGTTTGCACCACAATTATCGAAACAGGACTTGATATACCGAATGTCAACACCATCATAGTTGAAAACGCTGACAGAATGGGGCTTTCACAGCTATATCAGCTCCGCGGCAGAGTCGGCAGAAGCTACCGCACGTCATATGCGTATTTCACCTACAAAAAAAACAAAGAGATAAACGAGACAGCAGAGAAAAGGCTTAAATCAATAAGAGAATTTACAGAATTCGGTTCGGGATTTAAAATAGCTCTGCGTGACCTTGCCATAAGAGGCGCGGGAAATGTTCTCGGACCGCAGCAGCACGGTGCTATGGACGCCGTAGGCTATGATATGTATTGCAAGCTGCTCGGTAATGCGGTTGCGCAGGCAAAGGGAGAAAAAACAAAAGAAGAAATTGTTACAACGGTTGACCTTAAAACCGACGCGTTTATTCCCGAAAGCTATATAGAAAGTGAAAATACCAGAATAGAAATGTATAAACGTATTTCAGGCATAGAGTCGGAAGACGATTTATCTGAGGTTATAAGCGAGCTTATCGACCGTTTTTCGGAACCTCCAAAATGCGTAATCAACCTTATGAATATTGCGCTTATAGGAAAATATGCCTCGCGCTGCGGCATAAGTGAAATTGCGCAAAACGGTGATTTTATAAACTTTTACACCGACTGTTCAACGGAAAAGAAAAAATATACAGTCAGGCAGTTTTGTTTAAAACATAAGCAAAGCCTTATGTTTATTGAAGATAAAAAACCTCATATCATTATGAGAATAACAAACGAAAAAAAACTTTTTGACAATATTAAATTTATGTTACAGGACTTTAATATATTGCAAAACAGCTGAATATGATGTATAATATTATTGGCAGATTATATTTAAACTGAAGGGAATGATAAAAATGATAAAAAAATATTTTGCGGTAATTTTAGCGTTGGTTCTTGCTTTATCGGTATTATCGGGCTGCGGCGAGCAGATAAAGAAAGATGAAAAAGTTGTTGTCAGCGTAAACGGCGAGGATATTACCGAAGGTGAATTTATGTATTACCTTCTTATCGCTAAAAATACCATTATATCGGCAGGTGACGGTGAAGATAACGAGGAATATTGGAAAACAACCGAAATCGAAGGCAAAAACGCCGGCGAGGTCGCAAGAGAAACGGCTCTTAAAAATGCCGTGGAGCTTACCGTTATGGCACAAAAAGCGACAGAAATGGGCGTTGATAACAGCGACCACGTGCGCCGTGAAAAAAGGCAGAATTTTATAAAACAAAGCTTTGGCGGAAGTGAAAACGATTATATTTCACGTATTACGGAGCTTGGGCTTACTGACGAAAATGTTACAAAGGTTGTAATAAAGGATTATCTTGCCGGCGAGCTCAGCAGCAAAGTTGATATTGACGAACCGAGCGATGAGCAAATCCGTGAATATTACGATAAAAACTATTACAGGGCAAAACATATACTCATAGCGTTTTCAAACTATGAGTCGGATAATTCCGACGGTCATGCCGAAGCTCTTAAAAAAGCCGAAGAAGTAAAGGCTTTAATTGACGGCGGCGCGGATTTTGAAAGTCTGATTGCCGAATATAATGAAGATACCGCAATAAACGATTCTTCAATGGGCTATGTCTTCACGAAAGACGTTATGGTTAAAGCTTTTGAGGACGCGACAAAAGCGCTTTCGGTCGGTGAAATAAGCGATATTGTTGAAACCGACTACGGCTACCATATAATAAAACGTCTTGATGCCGCCGCGGTTTATGATGAGTTTTTAAGCTCAAAATCAAGGCTTGACCAAAAAGGTGAAAAAACGGGAAAAGATGAAATTATATCATTTACAAAACAGGAACAGCTTAAAGTTATGGTAGAACAATGGAAGGACGAATCCGAAATCAAAACGAATGATGATGTTCTTAAAGCAATTCCTCTGACAACAAAGGAAGATAAAAAATAAAAAAATTTTACAGAAAGGATATGATAAAATATGAAAAAAATTTTTACATTGATGCTTTTGTTTGTTCTTTGTATGACTATGGGCGTATATGCGAAGGACATAAATCTTGACTTTTTGGATGATGCGGTTTTAAATTCCTCTTATACAGGAAATATGACAATAACTATAGATAAACCGCTTGAAGTAATTACCGTACTTGAAAAAGGCGGTTATCTTAACAGTGTCAACAAGTTTATTGATTTACGCGCGCTTTTGGAAGGCCTTGCAGACTCTGACATTAAGCTTAACTGTAAAATAAACGCAAATAAAGATTTAACAAAAATTAGAACTGCCGTTGAATATGATGTGTTTGTGCCAACAGTTGTTAATCCTAATCTCAAAATGCATATAACTGCCAGAAATGGTATATGGATGGATTATGACATTTCTGGCGCTGAACCAAAGCTTGATATGATAATGAGATATCCCATATTTAACAAATATCTGCATGTAACTGAACAAGATTCTATGGGAAAATCTATGATTGAAAGCTTTATGAGTATATATGGCGGAGAGCAAAATTTTTTAGATACCGTAAAAGAATTTATGATTAAATATGCAGATATTACATTCAGCGGCAATACATATACTGTTAAGCTTGATAATGCCTCAGTATGTCATGTGCTTAAAGATTATTTTGAATATTTTTCGGAAAATATGAAGAAAAATACCGAACAAACAATGACTGAGTATTCGGAATATTTTGATGATAATTATGATTTCGACGATTATTCACCATATGATAATATGATGTCGGAAGTAGAAAACTTCTTTGAAAAAACTACCATTATAGGTGAAGAAGGCATAACAACAAAATATGTGAAAGGTTTTGGCGGAAAGCTTAAATCCGAGGAATCTATTATTCCGATTGATATAAACTTATATAAGTTGCTTGAAGCAGCAGACGCAGAAATCCCGGTCGGACTTACCGAGAAAAACAGCAGTATTGCCTTTACAATAAAAACGACCGCGGACTACACGAATGTCGGAACAACAAAAAAAATTGATTTTCCGCAGCTGACAGAAGATAATTCATTTACCTTTGATGATTTAAATCCGTTTGGCTATGATGATTATGACGGTTATTATGATGATTATAAACGAACAAATTTTGACGGTTGGGTAAATGTCCAGTCAGACAGCGTTATTAAAGACGGAGATGTTCTTTATGTGCCTTTCCGTGAAGCAATTGAAAACGCCTGCTCGTATGAGCTTTATGACGAAGGCGACGAAGATAATCCGTATTACACAATAAGCTATGTTGACGGCTGGGTGAGCTTTAATTCAAGACTTTCGGATTTTGGTGTTCTGGAATTTAAAGTCGGCAGAAACGACTACTATTATAAGGACGGAACATATAATTTCGGCGCGCCCAAGCTAATTAATGACAGAGTATGGGTTGACGCGAAGCTTTTTGAAAGCGTATTCGGCTGGAAAATTGAGGATATAACCTGGGATTATATCACAAATATTTTAAATGTCAGCTTTTCAAGCTATAATTATTAATTGCTTATAAAACTGCGCCGCAAGTTTTTTGCGGCGCAGTTTTTACGTTTGCGCTTTTTAAAAGAGAATATGAATAATAATACTGTCGTTTATTATTTTTATACATAAACTGTTTTTATTTAGAGGTGTGCTATGAATAAATATTTTAAAGCTGATATTGGCAAAAGAATACAAGATATCCGGCAAAAAAAGAATATGACGCAAGAAGAATTTTCGGAAAAGGCAGGCATTATGAACGCACAGCAGGTGAGTAATATTGAACGAGGCGTTTCGGGTATTTCTCTTGAACGTTTTGCGGAAATTTGCAAGGTTCTTGATGCCTTTGCGGACTATCTTTTATTTGGACAATCTTTTAAAAATTAGGAAAGGACAATTCAGAAATATTTAGAAAGTATGACGCCTGATGAAGCGAAAGCCCTTGTTGAAATTGTAGAGATATATGCAAAATCCTGCAAGAGAGACAAAAAAATTGACGGTCGTTAATATACAAAGCGGAACAGGCAAAAGCCTGTTCCGCTTTTAAAACCGTTTATCCGATTATCAGACAATATCTTTTCCATTCCCCGTTTCGGTCATTTTAACAACCTTATCGTGGATTTCCTCCATACGTTTGTCAAGCCCCGCGCCTATCTCGGCGCAAAGAAGAAGCTCGCTGTTTATTTCATCGGTTATTGTCACGTTTTTCTTATATCTTATTTTATGTTCAAGGCTTGCCCACCAATCCATAGAAATTGTCCGGAATTGGACTTCCACTTTCATAAGCTTTTTCTTATCGTGAAGAAAAATGGGTGTTTCCACAATAAGATGCAAACTTCGATAACCGTTAGGTTTTGGAGTGTTTATGTAATCCTTTTTTTCTATAACGGTAATATCGTCCTGCCCCGCAAGAGCGTCGGCAAGCATAAAAATATCCGAAGGAAAACCACAAACAACACGTATGCCGGCAATGTCATAAATGTTTTTTTCAATATTTTCAACGGTTGGCTCAATGTCTCTGCGGTGAAGCTTATTCATAATGCTTTCGGGTGTTTTAAGCCTTGTTTTAATCGCCTCAATAGGATTTCTGTCATATTGAAGCGAAAACTCCTCGTTAAGCACATTAAACTTTGTGGAAACCTCAAGCATTGCGCATCGATAATATGCCATAAGCTCCTTAAACGGAAGCGTTTGTTCTTCTATAAACTCGGCAAAATGCTCATAAAGATTTTTTTCAAGCGCGTTTTTTATTTCTTCATTAAAAATCTGCATATTAATCTCCTATTGAAACGATAAAGCTCAATTATTCGGCAGATAGGTAACGTACATAACGCCCCTTGTGGCTTCAGAATTATTGTAATATGAGAGCTTTATATCACTTCCCGCGCTTTTCCATGCGGTTACAAGAGTATTTTCATCATTTTTATCGGCAGCGTCCTCAAGATAAGGCGCGCCGTAAACATCTGTCATCAAACTCTTCATGTTATTATATGATTTATCAGTAAGCTTCGTGGTTTTAAGCCTATATTCTATTTTGTAAAGCTTATCCTCACCGTTAAAATAATAAAGCAAATCAACATTATTATACGTATTTACCCCAAGCTCTACAATAGGCTGCGTAACGTCCGTATCATAATAGCGCAAAAAATTTTCATCATAGCCAACAAACTCTGCCTGTTCGTTTTTTCTTATTTCGGTTCTTGTCATACCCCATTTTATGTCACGGAGACCTGTTGCTGTCATATCTTTTTTACCGCAAGAGCAAAAAACAAATGCAGGCAGCAGCAATAAAACCGAAATCAAGATACTTTTTTTCATATTGCAATATCCATCCTTTTAAAAAGATAAAACTATATAATCATAAATCTACTTTACATATATATTATTATACAATATAAAAGACAATATTTCAAGAGCTTTTTTTAATTTCTGTAAAAAAAATGAAACATTGTTGAAATCTTTCAGAGTTTTTATCTTTTAAAAATTAAAATGTTAATAAAATATGGAAAATCAAGCAATATAACCTAAGCACAAATGTTCTTCGCCTCTATAGGCGGCGGGTTCCATTTCAGAATTTTAGTGGGGGTTAATCCCCCACCGAAACCCTGAGGAACTAACGCTCCCTGCGCTCACTTGCAATCTATTCGGAGTTCTGCTCCTTGCAAGCAAAGCAGGAGCGTTGCTCCGACTTAAATTATGGAAAACCATATGGAAAATGTGGAAACAACAAAAAAACGAAAAAAGACGCTCTGATTTTATATTTATAGATGTTGAAAAATCAGACAAGCTTGTTGACATTTTACAGTTTGTAAACTTGTTGTAATATTTTTGTAAAATTAGTTTCACAAAAAAACAAAAAAAAGTTTGTTAAAAATGCACAATTTTATATAGAAGGATATAAGTAGATTATGGCGAATATATAATATATTATAGTATTTTGCTAAAAAATGAGGCAAAAGCTTTCACAGAAAGGCGTGATTGTAAAAATGAAAACATACGATAGGCAAAACATAAGAAACATTTGTCTTATAGGTAAAAACAAAGCAGGAAAAACTTCGGTTGCGGAAGCTCTCCTTTTTGCGGCAGGAAAAACTTCCAGGCTTGGAAAAGTAGATTCCGGAAACAGCGTCTGCGATTTTGATACCGAAGAAACAAAACGAAAAATGTCGGTCAGGCTTGCAATTGCCTCTTTTGAATATAACGGTAACAAAATGAATATTATCGATGCCCCGGGGTACTATGATTTTTTGGCTGATAGAATAAGCGCTATGGAGCTTGCTGACAGCGCTCTTGTGGTTATAAGCGGCAAATCAGGGCTTGGCGCGAGCGGTTCGGTCGCTGTTGAAAAAGTTCGTGAAAAAGATCTCCCGCTTATGTTTTTTGTTAATAAGATGGATCATGAAAATGCCGATTTTAATAATGTTGTTGATGAACTGAAAAATAAATACGGCAGCGGTGCCGTTCCGGTAATGCTCCCCATAAGAGAAGGCGGCAAGCTTATGGGCTTTGTCGATGTTGCCGAAAGCAAAGCATATCGTTTTGAAAACGGCGGCAAAAATGAAATTGATGTTCCCGAAAATATGTATGCGGAACTTCAAAACACAAAAGCGGAGCTTTGTGAGGCAATTGCTGAAGCGGACGAAACACTTCTCGAAAAGTTTTTCTCTGACAGTCCGTTTACAAAAGAAGATTTTAAAATCGGTATCGCAAAAGCAATAGCTGCCAAAACACTTATGCCGATTGCTTGCGGAAGTGCTCTTGAAAATGTCGGCGTAGATAACCTTCTTGAAAGATTGCCTGAATATATGCCCGCGCCTGCCGAAGCAGATAATGCGGCACCGTTTAAAGCTCAGGTTTTCAAAACTGTTATTGACCCGTTTGTTGGAAAACTTACAATTATGAAAATTCTTTCGGGTACAATCAAAGAAAACTCAACGGTATATAATGCAAATAAAGATGAAAATGAGAAAATAGGTCAAGTTCTCGTTCTTTGCGGAAAGGATAAAGAGGAAATCCCATCTGCTGTTGCCGGAGATATTTTTGCGGCGGCGAAGCTTTCTGTCACAGGTACGGGAGATACGTTATGCGTCGCAAAAGATGAAGCACTTCCCGAAATTGTTTTTCCAAAGCCAAATTATCATTTAGCAGTTATCCCCAAAAACAGAGGCGATGAAGATAAAATCAGTGCAGGACTTTCAAAACTTGCCGATGAAGATATGACATTTAAATTCAGAAATAATCCCGAAACACATCAGCTTGTTATTTCAGGTATGGGCGACCAACAGCTTGATGTTATGATAAGCCGTCTGAAAGCTATGGGAACAGAGGTAAATCTTGAAAAGCCAAAGGTTTCCTACCGTGAAACAATAACACGACCTTTAACCGCCGAGGGTAAATATAAAAAACAATCGGGCGGTCACGGTCAGTACGGTCATGTCATTATTGATTTT
The DNA here is from genome assembly GCA_902784805.1 of uncultured Ruminococcus sp. Taxonomy (GTDB): domain Bacteria; phylum Bacillota; class Clostridia; order RUG12999; family RUG12999; genus RUG12999. The sequence continues at coordinate 43,901 of CACZWD010000014.1, forward strand.
TCACCTTGTAACAGTGAAGAGCTTGTTTTTGAGGAGCAAATTTTCGGAGGAAGCGTACCAAAAAATTTCCACCCTGCTGTTGAAAAAGGTATAAAGGAAATGATGGAACAGGGCATACGCGCGGGTTATAAAGTTGTTGGTATTAAAGCTGTACTTAAAGATGGCTCCTATCATGAGGTCGATTCGTCTGAAATGTCCTTTAAAATGGCGGCTCACGTTGCCTTTAAAGAACTTGAAAAAGCAGGGCCCGTGCTTCTTGAACCGATAGGTCATCTTGAAGTTCTGGTTCCCGATGAATTTACGGGAGATATAATGGGCGATATTACCAAGCGCCGGGGAAGAGTTATCGGCATGGAAACCGGCAAAATAACTGCCGAAGTGCCTGAAGCGAATATGGACTCATACGCTATTGACCTGCGTGCCATTACAAGAGGACAGGGCGAGTTTACGTTTGAGTTTTCAGGTTATGAGCAAGTACCGGAATCTGTTGCCGAACAGGTTATAAAAAGCGCGAAAGACTAAATTGAAAGGAATGACAAATATGCCGGGAAATATTATTACAATCGGCAGACAGTTTGGCAGTGGCGGAAGAAGTATCGCAAAGCACCTTGCCGAACGGCTTGGCATAAAATATTACGATAAAGAACTTATAACGATGTCGGCAAAAGAAAGTGGTATCAGCCCGGAAATATTTGAAAAGGTTGATGAAGCGGCAGCTAACAGTCTTCTATATTCCATGGTTATAGGTATGTATGGCGCGACAAGCCGTATGACTGATTACAGTGAACTTTCAATAAATGACAAGATTTTTAAAATTCAGACAGAAATCATTAAAAAACTTGCCGACGAAGGTCCTTGTGTGATTGTGGGAAGGTGTGCGGATTATATTTTAAGAGAACGTACCGATTTGCTTAACGTGTTTATTTACAGCGATACCGAAAAAAGAATTGAACGTGCTGTAAATGAATACGGAATACAATCAAAAAATATTAAAGAGTTTATTTTAAAGAGCGATAAAAAACGTTCAAACTACTATAATTTTTATACAGGCAAACGCTGGGGTGCTTCATGTAATTATCATCTTTGCCTCGACAGTGGAGTTTTCGGAATAGACGGAAGCGTTGAAATTATAGAGAAAGCACTAAATTGTATAAAATAAATGAAAATAAAAATCGGCAAGGTTCGTAAGAACCTTGCCGATTTTTGAAAAAGCCGAACGTTTCAGATGCAATCGCGCCGCAGGCGCAAATCGCAAAAAGGTGGTAGCGAAACGGAGGCGTTATGCCTGCGTTTACAAGGGCATAGCCGCAGCAAGCGTGCCTTTTTGCGAAAGAGGAGGAACGACGGCGCGTGTGACTGATTTTTTGTGCAACAAAAAATCGGAACGGAGCAAAGTCCGTTCCGACGTGGAGCGGAAGACGAGATTCGAACTCGCGACGTTCACCTTGGCAAGGTGACGCTCTACCACTGAGCCACTCCCGCATTTTGTCATTATGTATATTTTAACATATTTTTCACTCGTTGTCAAGGCTTTCCGGTAATTTTTTCACATCTTTTTCTTCACGAAAAACATGCCTCACAGTAAACAGCATTGTAACAAAGCACGCAAGCCCTCCCAAAATGTTGGAAATCGGCTCCGCGACAAAAACACCGGTTGCGCCAAGCCCCAAAACGTGAGGAAGAATAAACGTCAGCGGTATAACTATTATAACCTTACGCAAAAGCGAAAAAAACACAGCGTGCTTTGAAAGCCCCATTCCGACAAAAACCGATTGACCGGCACTTTGAAGCGACAGAAATGCCAGACCAAAATAATATATACGGGTTGCTGACTTGCCGAGACGCAAAAGCTCGGCATCAGAATTGAATATACGTATAAACGTTTCGGGGAAAAGCGTTAAAATAAGTTGGCAAAAACCCATATAAATGATACTTGATATACTTATAAAAACAATAGCTTTTGTTATACGCGAATATTTTTTTGCCCCGTAATTATAACCGATAACAGGCTGCGCGGCATTTGAAAGCCCTTGTGACGGAAGCAAAATAACATCACGAAGCGAGTTTAGTACGGTCATAATTCCAACATATATATCACCACCCGCAGCTTTTAAAGTCGAATTATAGGTTATCTGCACAAGCCCTGTCGAACCTGCCATAATAAAACCTGCCATACCGACACTTACAATATCTTTAAGAATTTTAAAATTTATCCTCATATTTTTTTTATGAAGATGTAAAAGCGTTTTTTTACCGCATAAAAAACGCATAACCCATATACAGGAAGCAACTTGTGAAATGACTGTCGCTATTGCGGCTCCTTGCACATTTAAATGAAATAAAAAAATAAAAATAGGGTCAAGTATAATATTTAAAACAGCTCCTATAAGCGTTGTAAACATACCAATGCCGGCAAAACCCTGAGAATTAATAAAACCGTTCATGCCTGCCGCTATCATAGCAAAAGGAGTACCTATAAGATAAATTTTCAAATATCCGGCCGCATAAGGATATGTGCTATCACTCGCACCGAAAAGATAAAACATCGGCTTCATAAAGGTATAGCCGACAGCCATAAGTATCAGGGCAGTAAAAATAAGCATTGTAAAAGTATTACCTATAATAAGCTCCGCTTTTTTATCGTCTTTTCGCCCACGCTCAATTGAGCAAAGAGGGGCGCCTCCCATACCAAAAAGGTTTGTAAACGCAAGAATAAGCGTAACTATAGGGAAAGTAAGACCAAGACCGGTCAGCGCGTCGGTTGAAGTGCCAGGCAAATGCCCGATATAAATTCTGTCAACAACATTGTACATAACCTGCACAAGCTGCGCAAATATCATAGGAACGGCAAGAGAAAGAATAAGGGTATATACATTGCCCTTGGAAAAATCGTTCTTATTTTCACGCATTTCTCTGCCACTCCTTTCCACCTAAATATTTTATCACATATGATTTTTTTTGTCAATTAAAATAATTATAAATTTTATACAAAATTAAAAAAGCCTGTACAACAAATACAGGCTCAAACCTCTACCGTACTTATTATTTGTTACTTAGGCGAGAGTTAAAGGACGAAATATACCTTAGTTTCTCAGCCTCTGCTGCCCGAAGCTACTCCTCTCCTGCCTCGTCGGGGCAATTTTGTTCGGGAACCGTTATTTTGATTTTTTCAATGCGTTTTTCATCTACATTCAAAACTTCAAATTCATAACCCTTAAAGCTTATTTTATCGCCTTTTTCGGGGATTCTGTCAAGCTCTCCCATTACAAAGCCCGCCATTTTTTCATAGTCCATTTCCTCACGTTCGTCACGGGTAAGCTTTAAGCCGATTTTTTCAAGAGTTTCTTCAAAATCCGCTGCGCCATCTACTTCAAAGGTTTTTTCGTCAACACGCTTTGTATCCTCATCTTCATCGTCAAATTCGTCCTGAATATTTCCGAATACAAATTCTATAAGGTCCTCCATTGTAACAATACCTGCCGTGCCGCCGTATTCATCAATTACAATTGCCATATGTGTTTTTTCGTTTTGAAGCTCTTTTAAAAGGTCATTGGCTTTTTTTGACTGAGGCACAAAATAAGGCTCGTTTATAATATCTTTAAGGCTGAAATTTTCAGGCTCACCTTTATCAATATAAGGAATAAGCGCTTTTATGTGAAGCACTCCCACAATATTGTCAAGCGTTCCGTCATAAACGGGAATCCTCGAAAAATGCTCATCTCCGGCATACCTTATAACCTCTTTAAAATCTGCCGTTATTGGCATAGCGACAACATCTGTACGGTGAGTCATAATTTTTTGAGCCGTAGTATCACCGAATTCAATGATGTTATTTATCATATCTCCCTCGTCCTCGTCAATTACGCCGATTTCCTCGCCTTCATCAACAATAGACAGAATACCTTCCTCGGTAACTTCACCCACGCTTGTTTTCGGATCAACCCCGAAAAGCTTAACCACAAATGAAGTAACAAGCTCTAAAATAAGGTTAAGCGGCAGCATTATTATGTAAATGAACCGCATAAAATTATATGCACCTGCAGCGTAACGCTCGTAGTGAGCTGCCGCAATTTTCCTGGGGATAAGCTCACCGATAAGCAAAATAATACAGGAAGTAATAAATATAACTATCATATATGATACAGCAGGGCAGCCGGCAAAAAAACCAAGAAGCTTTTGTGAAGGCTTTGAAAAAACAGCAAAAGCCGTTATTACCGCGGCAAGCAAAACCAGAAGCTCCCTTACGGCAGCAATATACCTTTCGGACATATCAAGAAGCTTTTTTAATATCGGCGCGCACTTTTTACCTTCGGCTTCCATATCCTCAAGCCGTTTATCGTTGAGTGAAAGCAAAGCGATATCTGTCGCATGAACAAACGCGTATAGTACAAGAAGCAATAAACTACCTGCCAGCAAAGGGTCCATTTAAAAAAACCACATCCTTTTATCTGTTGTTTAATACATTATACACTTTTTTGGGCAATATGTCAAGTTTTACCGATTAAAGAGCCTATATCGCCGATTGTAACAAGAAACATAAGTCCAAGCAAAAGTATAAGCCCTATCATATGAACCATTCCTTCTTTTTTCGGGTCAATCGGTTTGCCTCGAAGCAATTCAACAAACATAAAGAACACTCTGCCGCCGTCAAGCGCGGGTATGGGAAGCAGATTAAAAATACCTATATTTACCGTAAGCATCGCGAAAAGACTCGCGAATGACGCAAACCCTTGTTTCGCCGCTTCGCTCATAACGCTCACCGTTCCGACAGGACCGGAAACGGAGCTTAAAGGAACGGAGCCCTTTATAAGCATTAAAAGGGAATAGAAGATTATTTTTATTATGAAAAAGGTTTCGTAAAGTCCGCATTTCAAAATCTTAAAAATATTCATTTTCTCGGTCGCCATTTTTATGCCGATTACATATACGCCATTTTCATCTTCAATCGGCGTAATCGAAAAATTTTTCTTTTCGCCCTCGCGCTTCACGGTTATATTGACAGGATTATTTGAACCCTTGGTATTTATAAGAAACTTAAAATCTTTATAATACCATACTCTTCCGCCGTTTACCGAAGTTATCTCGTCCCCCGGCATAATATTACCATATGCAGGAGTGTTTTCATAAACTGTATCGACCGTCATAACGGGCATTTCTGGCAGAGCAGAATATAGCAAAGTATATACCAAAAAACCAAGAAGTATGTTAAGCGCGGCTCCCGCCGATACAATTATCATACGCTGCCATACAGGCTTATTGCAAAGAGCGCTTTCGCTGTTCGATTTTTCATCTTCACCTTCAAGTCGCACAAAACCTCCGAGTGGCAAAAGTCTTACGGAATACTGCGTTTCTCCCTTTTTCTTTTTAAAGATTTCCGGTCCGAAACCTATTGAAAATTCCGGCACCCCAACTTTAAAAAGCTTTGCCGTTATGAAATGTCCGAACTCGTGTATAGTTATTATCAATAAAAAAGATAATATTGCAAGAGCTATCATAAAAACATCAATCATAAACAATCCTCCGCTGCTTCTCTTGCCCACATATCCGCTTTAAGAATATCGTCAAGAGAAGGATTCTGCACCGCGCTGTGTTTTGACATCACATTATTTATAAGCTCCGGAATTTCTCCGAAACATATTTTTTCGTTTAAAAACTTTGAAACTGCGATTTCGTTCGCGCCGTTCAAAACCGCCGGCATTGTTCCGCCGACTTCTTGCGCGTAAAAAGCAAGACTAAGACACGGGAACGCCTCTGTATCCGGTTTTTTAAAGGTCAGACTTGAAATATCAAAAAAGTTTGCTTCTTTTGTTCCGCAGTACCGCCTTTCCGGATATGTAAGCGCGTAAGATATAGGCAGTTTCATATCCGGCAGGGAAAGCTGCGCAATCACGGAATTATCATCATACTCTACCATTGAATGTATAATGCTTTCCGGGTGAACTACAACTTCTATTCTATCAAGCGGTATATTAAAAAGGTGACTTGCCTCAATTACTTCAAGACCTTTGTTCATAAGCGTACTGCTGTCTATGGTTACCTTTGCGCCCATATTCCAATTCGGGTGTTTTAACGCCTGCGCGGGTGTCATATTATAAATTTCATTACGTTTTTTTCCGAGAAAAGGTCCTCCCGAAGCGGTTAAAAGAATTTTTTTAAGACTCCGGCTGTCACCGTTACAGCTTTGAAAAATAGCACTATGTTCGCTGTCAACAGGCAAAATTTTAACACCTTTTTGCTTCGCGAGAGGCATAACAAGACACCCGCCCGCAACAAGCGTTTCTTTGTTCGCCAGGGCAATGTCTTTGCCTGCTTTAATTGCCTCCATTGTCGGCAAAAGCCCCGATATGCCCACAACTGCCGTAACTACTGTATCTACATTATTATGCACGGCGCAGGAAATTATACCATCTTTGCCGCATAAAATTTTTGTTGAAGTATCGGCAACTTTTATTTTAAGCTCTTTCGCCTTATCCTCAAGCATTACGGCGGCAAGCTTCGGCTTATATTTCCGTATTTGTTCCTCCGCAAGCTTGATATTTGAATATACGCTGATAGTTTCAACTTCGGCGCAGCCGTTTTCATCAATTACCTCAAGCGTCTGCGTTCCGATTGAGCCTGTTGAACCAAGCAAAGCAATTTTTTTCATATTTATAAAGCCTTCCTTAATTTTTTATTGATAAAAGGGGTATAACGTTTATATAGTTATACCCCTTATAAGCATAATTACTTAATTATAAATACCGGTAAAACAAGATTCAGATAATAAAATACCGGCGCGGTAAAAAGCACGCTGTCAATACGGTCAAGGATACCGCCGTGTCCGGGGATAAGATTACCGTAATCCTTAATTCCGACTTCACGTTTTATTACGGAAGCCGCAAGGTCGCCAAGCTCCGAGCATACGGCAAGCACGATTCCGGTAACAAAAAGATTAAAAATATTTACCCCGTAATGCATACACCTCAAACCGATAAAAGCGTAAACCGCAAAAGCCGCAATTGTTACTAAAACGCCTCCGACGGCACCCTCAACGGTTTTTTTCGGGCTTATTTCCGTCAGCTTATGCTTACCTGAAAGCATACCGATAAAATACGCGCCGATGTCTGTGAAAAAGGCACCGATAAATATAGCAAAAACAAGAAATTTTCCGCCGCCACCGATACGCGTAAGGTAAATATATTTTAAAAGTCCGAATATATAGATTGCTCCGAAAAACGCTTTTGCCACGTCTTTAAAGCTGATTTTTTTATAAAGAAAAACCGGCAGTATAAGCGACGCAATAAGCCCAAACGTTAAAAGCAACCGTGTACATGCTTCCGGTAAAAAAAGCAAGCCCATACCAATTACAAAACTTAACAGCTTAACAGAAATTTTTCCTTTACCGAAATTCGCGGAACAAAATTCATAAAGCGCAACCGAAGAAACCACGGCAACTGCAAACAAAATACCGTTCTGCGGCACAAATAAAAGAATCGCCACAAGCCCTGCCGCAAGCACTGCGCCGGAAATTATCCTTGTAATCATATAGGTCTCCTTTTTTATACTCCGCCGAAGCGTCTGTTACGTTTTTGGTAAGCGGCTATTGCCATACGCATATGCTTTGGAGTAAAATCGGGCCAGCAGGTGTTTGAAAACCAAAATTCGCTGTACGCGCATTGCCAAAGAAGGAAATTGCTGAGACGCATTTCACCGCTCGGACGTATAATCAAATCCACTTCGGGATTATCGCCGGTGTACATAAGCGAGGAAAAGTATTTTTCGTCAATATCCTTTTCGGATTTTTTGCCTTCTTTTACATCAAGCGCCGCAGCCCTTGCCGCGCGGATTATCTCATCCCGCCCGCCGTAGTTAAGGGCAATATTAAGCGTCGGTCCGGTACGGTCTCCGGTATATTTTTCAACCTCAAGAATTTTCTCATTGAGCTTATCGCTAAGTCTGCTCCTGTCACCGATAACTCTTATACGGCAATCCTTCCCGCCGAGAAGCTTTTCCATATTTGAAAGATATTCGTAAATAAGCTCCATTATAGCGTCAATTTCAGCCTTGTCACGCTTCCAGTTTTCGGTTGAAAACGCATATACAGTCAAAAACTTAACCCCTATTTCGCCGCAATAGTTTGTTATATCTTCAAGTGTCTTTGCGCCGGCGCGATGACCGTCACTGCGTTTAAGCCCTCGCTTTTTTGCCCATCTCCCGTTACCGTCCATAATTATACCGATATGCTTCGGCACTCTGTCCATATCAATTTTCACATCGGGCGTAAAGATTTCAACAAGCTTTTTATACAGAGCTCCAAGGCTTTCTTTCAGCTTCAAGCGGATTTCACTCCTTTGTTTTAAAGAGACATAAGGTCATTTTCTTTATCTGCAAGCTTACTGTCTATAAGCTTTACATATTTATCGGTAATATCCTGCAAATCTTTTTCTGCCGATTTAAGGTCGTCTTCGGTAATTTCTGAATTTTTTTTCATATTTTTAAAATGCTCCATAGAGTCACGTCTTATATTTCTCACCGCAACTTTGGCGTTTTCCGCAAGCTTATGAATTTGTTTTACAAGCTCTTTTCGGCGTTCCTCTGTAAGCGGAGGAAAATTAAGCCTTATTATTTTTCCGTCATTATTTGGCGTAATACCAAGGTCAGACGCAAGGATAGCCCTCTCTATTTCTTTTGTAAGAGAAGCGTCCCACGGCTGAATTGCAAGCGTTCTCGCGTCCGGAACAGAAACACTCGCGACAGCGTTAATCTGTGACGGCGTTCCGTAATACTCAACCTTAATCTGGTCAAGAACAGCCGGATTTGCTCTGCCCGCTCTGACAGAATTAAATTCGCTTTCAAGGGCATCGACGGATTTTTCCATTTTGTCTGTTATTTTACTGTAAATATCCTTAAACTGCGCGTTCATACTATAACTTCCTTTCTATTCTATTATCAATATACAAGTGTTCCTATTTGCTCGCCCATTACGGCTTTATATATATTTTCGGGGTCATCAAGTCCGAAAACCTGTATGGGAATATTATTATCCATACAAAGAGAGGTTGCCGTCGAATCCATAACGCCGAGTCTTCCCGCAAGCACTTCGGCATATGTTATTTTATCATATTTTTTCGCATTCGGATTTTTGTTCGGGTCGCTATCGTAAACGCCGTCAACATTTTTCGCGAGAAGTATTATATCTGCTCCGATTTCCGCAGCTCTGAGCGCTGCCGTTGTATCCGTCGAGAAAAACGGATTTCCGATTCCGCAGCCGAAAATTACAACCTTGTTTTTTGATAAATGCGATTCTGCCTTACCTCTTATATACGGCTCTGCGATTTGGCGCATTTCAATAGCGGTCTGCACACGCGTAACCACTCCGTTGTTTTCAAGAGAAGATTGCATCGCAAGCGCGTTTATTACCGTCGCAAGCATGCCCATATGGTCTGCGCGGGTCCTGTCCATATTTTTACCCGAACGACCTCTCCAGAAATTGCCTCCGCCAACAACAATGGCAACCTGAACGCCGGCGTCAACACATTTTTTAATAACCTTCGCGACAGAATTTAAAGTGTCCTCGTCAAGCCCAAATCCTTTTTCTCCGGCGAGAGCTTCGCCGCTAATCTTTATCAAAACGCGCTTATATCTTGGTGCCATATGAAAATCACATTCCTTTCAAAAAAATTAGGCATATTGCAGAAAAACAAAAAATACTAAGAGCATAATTTTTTTGTGCCGGTAGCATTTTTTGTTTTTCTAAAGGTTTCTATTTATTTTTTATTATTTACCTGCCATTTTGGCTACTTCATCGGCAAAATCGTCCTCTTTCTTTTCAAGACCTTCGCCCTTTTCAAACCTTACATAATCTTTAACGGTAATTGTGCCGCCCATTTCTTTACCCTTCGCGGCAAGCATTTTTGAAACGGACATATCCGGGTCTTTGACAAATTCCTGGTCAACAAGGCAGTTTTCTTTGTAATATTTACTTATCCTGCCCATAACCATTTTATCAACAATCGCTTCGGGCTTGCCCTCATTAAGAGCCTGAACTTTTAAAATTTCCTTTTCTTTTTCAATAACATCCGCCGGAACAGCGTCTTTATCAAGATAAGCGGGAGCCGCAGCCGCAATCTGAAGCGCTACGTCCTTTGCGGTTTCCGCAAAAGCGGGGTTATCCGCAACATCTGTATCAAACAATGCCACAACGCCAATTCGTCCGCCGCCGTGAATATAAGTAACAACAGTTCCTTCAAATCTCGCGAAACGACGAATATTCATATTTTCGCCGATTGTAAGAATTTTATCTCTGAGTGCTTCCTCTACATTCATACCCGTATCATAAGGCTTTGTTTTAAGATCCTCAACATCTGCCGGGTTTGTATCAGCAACAATTTTCGCGATGTTTTTAACAAAAGACTGAAAATCCGCGTTTTTCGCAACAAAATCTGTTTCACTGTTTACTTCAACAAGAGAAGCAATTTTTCCGTCTTCCGAAACATACGCTTCAACAAGACCTTCCGAAGCAATCCTGCCTGCTTTCTTCGCTGCTTTCGCAAGACCTTTTTCTCTCAAAAGCTCAACAGCCTTTTCCATATCTCCATCTGCTTCACTAAGGGCTTTTTTACAATCCATCATTCCGCAGTTTGTCATTTCTCTAAGCTCTTTAACAGCTTGTGCGGTTATCATATATTATTCCTCCTTAAAAGTTTAAGAAAATAAATTAAGCTTCTTCCTCAGTTTCTTCGTTATCTTCGGCTTCAACCGGAGCGTCAACGCCCTGTCTGCCTTCAATAACAGCGTCAGCCATAGCGCCCGCAATAAGCTTAACGGCGCGGATAGCGTCATCGTTACCGGGAATAACATAATCAACTTCATCGGGGTCGCAGTTTGTATCAACTATTGCAACAACCGGAATGTTTAACTTATGAGCTTCGGCAATAGCTATTTTTTCTTTTCTCGGGTCAACCACAAAAAGAGCGCCCGGTATGCCTTGAAGATTTCTGATACCGCCAAGGAATTTATCAAGCTTTTCTTTTTCTATACGAAGTTTGCTTACTTCCTTTTTGGGAAGAAGGTCAAATGTGCCGTCTTCTTCCATTTTTTCAATCTGGTCCATTCTTGCTATACGCTTTTTGATGGTTTTAAAGTTTGTAAGCATACCGCCGAGCCAACGGTTATTTACATAGTACATTCCTACTCTTTCGGCTTCTTCCTTAATGGAATCCTGAGCCTGTTTTTTTGTACCTACAAAAAGAATGTCCTTTCCTTCTGCCGCGATTTCTCTTACAAAATTGTAAGCCTCATCAACCTTTTTAACTGTTTTCTGAAGGTCAATAATGTAGATACCGTTTCTTTCCGTGAAGATGTATTCCTTCATTTTCGGGTTCCATCTTCTTGTCTGGTGACCGAAATGTACACCGGCCTCCAGAAGCTGTTTCATTGATATTGCTCCCATTTTTACGCACCTCTTTCGGTTAATTTTCCTCCACCGCCGCCGTATTTTTCCTAAAGCCGTGAGCAAAGGCACCTGGGAAAAGCGCACAGTGTGTGTATTTTAATACTAAATTTTTTCAAAATTTCTTTAAACAGTCAAAAATTTTTTAAATTTGCCTTGCAACACTTTAATATAATAAGTGCCGCTATTAATAAAAATCTGTTGTAAATCTTGGTTTTAAATTAAGTTTGGCGTTTGCCACATACAAAAAATCACTTATCGAAATCAGCTTTTCAGTAAATGAAACATTATTTGAGGATATAATATCATCACAAATGCCTTTTGAAAAAAGTCTTAGTTCGGGAAAATACGTAAGAAATTTTTTCAAAGACACTATTCGTCCCATTGAATTATAAGCGTTACGTGCTATATTTCCGGAAATGTTCTTAAGCGGAAAATCCGGCGGCAAAACCGCCTTAAACGGTAGCTTAAACATACTCAAAAGCCCCTTTATCGCCTCATTTTCTCCGACGGCTTCCGAACAGTTAATAAGGTTTCCTTCGGTTATGTAAACCACATAGCCCAAAACATCACCTTTTTTATTTGCTGCCGTCATACACTCGCAGCCTTCTTCCATATATTCGCTCATTTTAATTTCAAAATAATCTTTTCTTACTGAAACTCCGCTGTACCTTGACGCAAATCGTTCATAACAAGCTTTAAGCCTTTCAGCCTCAGACGAAATATCAGCCTTTTCAATTTTAAACGGCATTTCAGTTTTTTCTGTCACTTTACCACAGCTTATAATAACCGATTGTGTTAGCGACACGGCACCTATGCACCCATAATAGGCGGGATTTGCCGGAGTAAGCGATATAAGCGGCACGTCAAGAACATACAAATGATTAAGGTAAAATTCAAAAAGCCTTTTCATTAGCCCTTTGCCACGATATTCAGGCAGCGTTGCGACACCCGAAACAAGTATATT
>CACZWD010000015.1 GCA_902784805.1 uncultured Ruminococcus sp.
AAATTTTATGTCCGAACGCGTCAAGCTTTGTAATTTTGCCTTCGGTTTCGCAAATATTTTTTCCGTCCGCGGTTCTAAGACCTTCGGAAACAGCAATAACAATATTGTTTTTGGTTTTAAAAATTTCTTCCGTTCTCTGTATAAGCCTTTTCGCTTCAAACGGCACTTCGGGTAAACATATTATATCGGGTCCGTCACAGCCGTCACCTTTTGCAAGAGCTGAAGCCGCTGTCAGCCAGCCTGTATCTCTGCCCATAATTTCAATAACGGTAACGCTTTTAAGGTCGTAAACCGCTGCGTCTCTTATAGTTTCTTTTGTGACAGCCGCAATATATTTTGCGGCGCTTCCGTACCCCGGAGTGTGGTCGGTACTTAAAAGGTCATTATCTATTGTTTTCGGAACACCTATAAACTTCACATCACTGCCTATAAGCTTTCCGTACATAGTAAGCTTATATATTGTATCCATAGAATCATTGCCGCCTATGTATAAAAAAGCGTAAATATCAAGCTCTTTAAATTTTTCAAACAGCTTTTTATATATTTCACTGTCTTTTTCGGGTTCCGGTAATTTAAAACGGCACGAACCGAGGTATGATGACGGTGTCTGACAAAGAAGGTTAAGTTCTTTTGAAGATTTAATTTTATCCTTTAAATTAACATACTTCCCCTTCAAAAAGCCCTCAATGCCGTTTACCATACCGTAAATACTGTCATATTCATAATCCGACGCCTCCATAAAAGCTCCGGCAAGGCTCGCGTTTATAACCGCGGTCGGTCCTCCCGACTGCCCTATTATAATATTACGTGACATAAAAACTTCCCTTTCATTTCATTTTTCCCGAATATTATTTTACCATAAGCATTAAAGCTTGTCAACAAAACAATTGTTTTTTCGCAATAAAATTCCTTAAAACTCTACTTTTTTAAGCTTTCCGCGTCTCAAAAAGTACAAATATGTTCCGCCGACTTTTTTGCCTGTGATTTTTTCCGCCGCAACACTGTAAAGCTCAAGCTGTCTGCGGTACAAATCTTCAAGCTCGGCATCGCTCATATTTTTGCTTTCGGTTTTATAATCAATTATATAGCATTTGTCCTCATAAACAAACAAACAGTCAATTATACCCTGCAAAAGCACATTTTCTTCTTTAAGGCTTTCGTCATTAGTCGGAACATCACCGCTTACGCTTATATTAAAAGGTATCTCACGGTATATCGGAAAACCTTTTTCGGCGGATTTTCTGAGCCGCTCACAAATATCCGAATTTAAAAAGCGTAAAATTACACCGTTATCCAAAGTGTCAAGCTCTTTCTCGGTCGCAAACGCCTCTTTTATCAGCATCTTTTTACAAGCCGAAAGCCCGGCTTCAAAATCAGCAGCCGTAAAATCAATGAAACGCAAAATCAAATGATAAAGCGTACCGGTTTCAGCCGCGCTCAGCTTCTCGCCCCGCATAAATACAGGAAGCTTTTCGTCAAATTTTTTAAGCACCGAACGACTTTCTCCATTCTCGGCATCAAACCTGTGCTTCAGCTCCGTTACCGAATATTTTGAAGCAAGACCGCAGCTTTTGATATACGGATATTTATAAGAAAGTCTCCGGGCAACCTCTGCCTCGGTTTGTGCCGAAGCGCAAAAGGTTTTGTCTTCGTATTTAAACAAAAGGGCTTCGCTTTTTTCCTTTAAATCTTCGGGGCTTACTACACTTGCTTTTAACCCCGATGCCTTATCCGAAACAGATAGAACAAGCCAATCAAAAAATGAATTTGCTTCATCGGGACTTTTCGTACCCACATAACCCTTCTCATACGCTTCAAGAAGCGCTTCGGATTTTTTATCGCCCTGCATAGTCAAAAACAGCTTCTCTCTCGCTCTTGTCATGGCAACATATAGTACTCTCATCTCTTCGGATAAAAAATCAAGCTTGATTTTGTATGTAACGGCATATTTTGACACCAGCGGATACTTTATTTTTTTCCCGGCATCAAAGCAGCTGCAGCCTATACCGTAATTTTTATCAAAAAACAATTCGCCTTTTGTGTAATCCCCGCCGTTAAACTTGTTTCCTATCCCCATAACAAACACAATGGGAAACTCAAGCCCTTTGGATTTATGTATGCTCATAATCCTTACAACGTTGCAGGCATCCGAAAGAGTTTTCGCGGTTTCGTTTCCTCTTTCTTTGCCTTGCTGCTCATTAATATATTTTAAAAACGCGAACAGCCCTTTAACATCAGCGTTTTCAAAACGTCTCCCGTGTTCCGTAAACAGCTCAATATTCGCAAGACGGTTTTTGCCGCCCGGTAGCGCCGAAATATACGCTTCAAACGCTGTGTCTTCCATTATGCGGGCAATCAAAGCCGTAACGGGCGCTACTCTCGAAAATGCGCGCCAGCCCGCTATCATATCAATAAATTTTTTGCATTTTTCCGCAAGCTCATCTTCGCCCTTTGAACACTCTTTAACCGCGTTATAAAAATACGCTTTTTCCTTACATTTTCTGATTTCTAAAAGCTCATTTTCATCAAAGCCGCCCGGAAGGCTTCTCATAAAGCCGATAAGCGGTATATCCTGCAGCGGATTATCCGTAATCATAAGCATTGAAATCAGCAGTTCCGTTTCATGAGCGTCAAAAAGTCCGCTGCCAACGTCCGAAAAATAAGGAATATCAAAAGCTTTAAACTCTGCTTCAATATCTTCCGTTCTGCCTCTCGGGCTTCTGAGAAGCACGGCAAAATCTCTGTATTCGGCAGGCCGGTATTTCTTTTTCCCGACATCAAACACCATAAATTTACCGACTGTTTCACGTATTTTGCAGGCAACAAGCCTTGCTTCAAGCCCTATTTTCGTATCAAGAACATCATCGTCCGCTTCAAGTGTACTTACAGAAAGAATTTCGGGATTTCTTATATAACCATCATTTTCAAAAGGCGGATATTCAAATCCCGCTTTAAGTGCTTCTTCATCGGTATAGTTAATATCACCAAGCTTTTCACTCATTATTTTTTCAAAAAGGTTGTTTACAAGGTTTACAACCTCTTTTCGGCTACGGAAATTTTTATTCAGCATAATTTTCTGCTGTAAACCGCTGTCCGAATATGAATGGAGCTTACCTATAAAAATTGACGGTTCCGCCTGTCTGAACTTATATATGCTTTGTTTGACATCGCCCACCATAAACATATTATGACTTTTCCCGTCCGTGCGCCTTGCTATTGCCGCAAAAATTGCCTCCTGTACCGAGTTGCAATCCTGATATTCATCAACATATATTTCATCAAATTTTTCACGCAATTCTTCCGCAACCGGTAATTTTTCGTCCTGTAAAAGTGATAGCGCAATATGCTCAAAATCGCCAAAATCAATTACGTTTTTTTCTTTTTTTTCCAGCGCGAATTTATCACCGAAGCTTTTTACGCACTCATAAAAGAGTTTTAAATACGGATAAACTTTTTTAAGTCCCGATATTATTTCGGCTGATGAAAATATTTCCGTTTCGGCAATAATACTGTCAACCTTTTTTTTCAGTTTATCTCTTTTCGCTTTTATTAAAGCTGATATTTCTTCATCACAGTCTTTGTTTTTCCTGCCTATACTGCCCCATTTGCAGTCTCCCGCGGTCTTTCTTATATCCTCCCACCTTCCGCCAAGCACTGCAATCATTTTTGCTGTTTTATTGCAGTCATCATAAAGCGCGTCCGTATATCCCGTAACATTTCCGATATCCGCAAGCTTTATAAGCTCTTCGTTTTCGTTTTTTATATCGGAAAATGCACGCCTGTATTTTTCTTTTAAAAGCTCAACCCATTCAAGACTATCCGCAATTTCTTCTTCATTTTCACCATATTTTTCATAAAGTCTTACGACATTGTATTTTTCAGTCTGTTCTTCAAGCCATAAAAGCGGATTTTCAAAGCTTCTTATGTATTTATACCTTTTAATTATTTCGCCCGCGAGCTTCTCATCGTTTTCGCATGAAAGCCATCTTGCCATATCCGAAAACGCTTTTCCGTATAAGCCGTACATTTCATTTACAACCTCAATTGCAAGCTTTGCCTGCATAAGCTCGCCTTCCGTACTGTCAAGAATACCAAAAGACGGGTCCATATCTATAAGATGAAAATTACTTTTTATTATATTCAGGCAAAAACTGTGAATTGTCATTATGCTTGCTTTTGAAATCATTGTAAGCTGCCTTGCCGCAAGCTCGCTTTCAGGATTTTTCACAAGGTTTTCACGCAGCTTATCTATTATTCTCTGACGCATTTCCGCAGCCGCAGCGTTTGTAAAAGTTACAATAAGGAGCTTTTCAACCGGCACAGGGTTTTCCTCATCTGTAACACGTTTAAGTACCCGTTCCGACAAAACCGCTGTCTTACCCGAACCTGCCGCGGCCGAAACAAGAAGGTCGCAGTCACGCTTTTCTATTGCTTCTTGCTGCTGAGTTGTCCATCTTGGCATTACTGCTCTCCTCCTTCTTCCGATATTTTTTCCCACGCCGTAAAATTATCCATTTTTTTAAGGCGTTCATAACTGTTGCAAAGCGCCCCGTCAAAATGGCATACTGATTTATAATCACAATATTTGCACGGGCTGTAATCGCCTAATTTTACCGGTCTGACGTCAATTTTTCCGGCAAGCATTTCAGCGCTTATCTTTTTTAAAGTTCGTTTAATGTGCTTGTTCATTTTTTCAAATTGCTCAAAGCTCGCAATTTTTGAATAAGCTCCAAAACTGCCGTCGGCTTTGATTTTTACCGGAAGCAGACTTTTGCCGTCCCCAATATTACTATCCATTTTTCTGATTATTTCGGCGTCGGCAGCGAGCAGCCCGTCTGCCTTGTATTCTGCCTCATTAAGCGTTTTGGCTTCCTCCCGCGTCAAGTCTCTTCCCGTTTTTACAATCGGGTCAAAAAGCCTGAAATATAACATTCCTGCGCTTATACCGTACTCCTGCTCCGTAAGACTTTCAAGATACACGGCAAGCTGTAAGCTTAATCCGTAATATACCTTCGCAATACTAAAATTCTGCTCGCCCGACTTATAATCAATAACTCTTATAAATTTCCGTCCGTTTTCGTCGGTGTAAATATCGCTTCTGTCAATTTTCCCCCGTAACTTAACCTTTTTCCCACCGACAACCAATTCAATAGCGTTATATTTTCCGCCGTCGCCAAAGCTTATTTCATATCCCATAGGAATAAATTCTCCGGCTTTAAGCTGCGCCGCAATCATACAAGCGGAGGTTTTAACCGTTTCTTTAAGGCGTAAAGCCGCCCAGATTTGCCTTTCTTCGGGTTTTTCAAACTCACGGAAAAAATCATTAATTTTCTCGTCCGCAATCTTTTCGGCGTTTTCGTTTATCCATTCGTCCGCAGCTTCCTGCCAGCTGCCAATTTCGTTTTTAACTTTATATGAAAGCGCTTCTATTACGCTGTGCATAACAGAACCCGCGTTTGCGCTTTGCATTACAGCCTCGGCTCTCGGTGAAACATCAAGCATATAGCTGACATAATACATAAACGGGCATCTTCTGTAACTTTCAAGCCTCGAAACCGAGGTGCGCATATCACCTTTATATATCTCACTGAGAATTGACTCAGACAGTTTTTTCGTTTCGTTCCTATATTCAGCGCTTTTTTCTACCATTTCGTATTTCAGATTGCTGTGGTGTTTAAACCATTTTTCAAGAGCATCCGTAATTTCGGCGGTTTTCGCTTCCGGTTTTCGCTTCTGCCGAGCAAGCACCTCAAGCGCTGTCTTGCTCGTAACAATTTTATCTATACCGTCCCGGTCTTCCGTTACAGTATCAAGCTCACAAACCCTCGGCAGCAAATTCTTTACTTTTCGGAGAAGTGAGGAAGGAGCCAACGATTCACCGACGTTATCGGTCAAAGGATATGTAAGATATAGTTTCTCTGAAGGTGATAAAAGCGCGTCATATACTGTAAATTCTTCATCAAGCATACGGCTTACGGTATCGGGTGCCATATTAAGCCCAAGCTCTTCAAGCTTTTTCCTTTCATCATCTTTAATTATTCCCTCACCGGAAAAAATTTCCGGGAAAACGCCTTCGTTTACGCCAATAATAAACATTATTTTCGCGTTATGCGCCTTGCTTCTTTTTACATCGGTAATCGTCACGCTATCTGCCGAAGTCGGAATAATTCCAACCTTATGCGCTTCAAATGCCGCTTTGAGCATAGCTTCAAATTCCGCAATGTCCGTTTCCGTATTGTCACCCGAAACAGCATATATTTCATCAAAAGAAGCTATCACAGCATCATATATCTGCGTATATCTTGCCGCCAGATCCGCGTTTTCTGTTTCCGACAGCCTTCTTGCGTTTTCCTCAATTCTATCGTAAAAATTAATTTCCGCCATAAAATTAAGCATTGCAGCTATATAGGCTCTGACAGTCTTTCCTTCTTTAAGGCTTTTTTCAAGAGCAATAACCGGTTCACTTATTTTCTTTCTTATGAGGTTAATTTCTTTTACGGTTTCCTCATCAAAGCCTTTTGGAGTATATTTCCATTCCTTGTCACTTTTCCAGCTTGAGCCTCTTATACCCGTACATAAGATATAGTTTTCAAGCAAATCGGTTTCATCGGCCTGCGCATTATGCCAGCCTGTTTTAAGATATGCGAATATACTGTCATAATCCCAATTTTTAAGTATAAAAACTTCAGCCGCAATATTTTTATATGTATCAATATTCCGTGCCGCAACAGTAAAATCCCGAAACCGCAAATTACAGTCACGCACATAGGATATAATTGTCCTTGCAGCGTAATTAAGCTCAGCATTAAAATTTAATGCGCTGACAATTTCGATATTCTTAACCTCGCCGCCAAAAGGTACAAAAGTGCTGTTACGAAGATTTTTTTCGAGATGCAAAAATGCCGCATCTTTTAATAAAGTATTTGACAAAAAAACAGGCTTTTCCGCTTTTATACCGTATTTTTTACATAATTCTGTCAATTTCTCCGCGGTTTTTATCTGTCCCCCAAAAATAGTTCTGCCGCTCCTCGGCATAGTCAGTCTGTCTGCGCAAAGTGTAATTTTTACATCCGCTTGCTTTGCCAGCTCACCAATAACCGCAAGCTCCTGCGGAGTAAAGCCTTCAAATTCATCTATTAAAAAAACACTATTCTTGAAATATCCTCCGGATTTTGCTATTATTCCCGCAAGTAATGTAAGCTCATCTTCGGGGTCGGTAAATACATTCATTGTTTCTTTAACATATTCGCCATAAATCTTTGCGATATCCTGCATTTTGACTTTAAGAAAAGTATTGTCTTCAAGCTTGTCCGCAATTTCTTTAATTTTTTCGGCAGAATTATTATACCTTTTAAATTCCGAAAAAAGCGTAGCCAAAATATCAGTAAATCCGGCATACTTTGAGGCTGATTTCAGCATTTTAAGACTATCGCCGCATTTTCGCGCGGCACGTGAAATAAGTATCTTTTTCCCCGGTTCGCTGAGTCTCGGCAAAAGAGCACCGCCTATATTACTTATAACATAATGAAAAAGCCTCTTAAACGATAAAACCTCAACTGTTTTGGGACTTATTATGCCAAGCCTTTCTACAAGCGTCTTTTCGGTTTCATACGAATATTGTTCCGGAACAATAAAAAAAACTTTTTTATCTGTTTCTTTCCAGACTTTTTCTGCAATTTTAAGTTGGTATTCACTTTTCCCGCTGTTTTTTACGCCATAAATAATTTGTATCATTAAACCAACCCCGCAAAAAAATTAATAACCTACGTCTTCTCCGACAAAAATAACATTTATCCTGCCTTTAACTCTCTGCATATCACATATAAGCCTTGTACAGCATATTCTGCCGTCGCTCGTGCATCCGTCATAGCTTGCGTCATTTACCGCGCAATGTCCTTTAATTTTACAATATGTATCACACGAAAGGCGGACACAATTTTTTGGACAAGCAATATTTTTAACTCTTAAAACCGCCTCATCTATATTTTTGACAATTTTGTTTTTACCCACAACCATAATAACTTTTTCGGGACCGAAAGCGATTGCCGCAACACGGTTTGCGTTACCGTCAACATTATAAAGTTCTCCTTCCTCCGTAACGGCATTTGAGCTGCAAAGATAAGCATCGGCAAAAAAAGATTCTCTGTAAATTTTTCCAATTCCTTCCCTCGATAAACCTTCTTTATATCTGTCAATAAAATTATATCTTCCGCTCCTTAAATGCTCAATCACACCACATTCAAAAAGGCTCATCGAACCTCCGACAGCAACACTTGCTCCTTCCTTTAAAATACTTTCAATAATCGGAACAACATCTTCCTTTTTTTCCGCGTAAAAAGCGTTCATTCTGTTTTTTTCAATCGCCTGCATAGTTCTTTTAATTATTTCTTCCATTTTTTATAACCATTCCTTTCTAAGGCATAAAACAACAAATAACATAATCCCCATATCCAAAAAACACCTCCAAAAGAATATCCTTCGGAGGTGTTTAGGCATTAAATCAATTTTTTATACAAGAAGTGTAAACTCATCTGTAAGCTTTGTCCATTTCTCATATACATCGCTTTCCGCTTTTTCGTAATCATGCGGATTTGTTGCTTCAAGAATTTCGTAATAATACCAGCTTCCTTCAACATTATCGGGCCACTGTTTAGCATCATCAAGAAGTCCGTCAGCGCCTACACGGCGGTCAAGAAGTCTGTTGGTTATTGCAATTGCCTCTGCTCTTGTTATAAGTGCGTCAGGTCTGAATGTACCGTCTTCATAACCGCTTATCCAACCATTTGCCATAGCTGTAAGAATCCTCTCTTCTGCCCAGTGTCCGGCTATATCACTGTATGTTCCGGAAATTGCATTTGTTTTTGTTCCAAGTGATGAAGCTATAGTAACAAACTCTGCTCTTGTTATATAGTTGCCGGGTCTGAACGAACCATCCTCATAACCTCTTACAAAGTTACCCTTTGCCATTGTTGATATAGCTCTGTCTGACCATCTTTCCGCTTCAACGTCGGTAAAGCTGTTTTCTGTTGTAAGAATTGTGTTGCGGAACTCATCATTAAGAAGTCGATAGAATATTACTGTTACCTCTTCACGCGTGATGTTAGCTTCAGGTCTTACATTACCGTCAGGATATCCTATAATATACGCAACGTGGTCTCCGGAGTTAAGAACTTCGGGAGCACTATATTTTACATATTTACCATATACGGTAGTGTCTGCCGTAACAGTAATCTTATTGTCAACCTTTATTGTCATTTCGGGGTCTTTATACCAACCGTCAAATGCGTAACCTTCTTTTGTTGGTACCTTAACATCTCCGAAGCTCAAAGTAAACGGCGATTTTCCTTCTTTAGCTTTTACAACGCCTTCTTCACCGTCAACAACAAAGTTTACGGAAACTGTTCTTGAAGAACCTCCGCCACCAGTTGTTTCACGTGCAAATACCGCATAAAGCACTGTATCATCATCAAATGTTTGTTCTCCCGTTATAACAGAGCCGTCCGGGGTTTTAGACCAGCCTTTAAATCTATAACCATCCTTCTGACCAGGAATAGTATCATAATCATCAAGGTTAACAATAACTTCGCCTTCGCCATACTTCGGAGGGAATACACCGGTATAACCTGTACCGTCCTTTGCGGGATCATCAATATATTTACCATCTATAACAAATATTACTTTTTTAACTCCGTCTTTTCTAAGCTCATATGTTGCGCTTATTTTTCCTTTTTTAACAGAATCAATTTCGTATTCCGGCTTATAATTGGCAAGCTCATCTTCTCCGCCGGCTTTCTGAACGGCTTCATATTTTGTTGTACGCTTAACATCACTAGAAACACTGTACTCTGTCTTTCCACTAAAATATCCATAAACTGTGCCAAACACATAACCGTTTGCTGCTATATCCGCGCCAACATTTGCTGTAATCTTATCGGCAATAGCCATTTCAAGCGTAATATCAGAAAGATATTCTTCATAGCTACCTGCTGCGTATAAACCGTAAAGCGGACTTGCTGCATCAATATTTACAAGATCGCCTGCTTTAAGAGCCGTGCCACCTATCGGTGATTTTACATAAACGGTTATTGTAAGTGTGTTTGTTGCCGCATCCCAATCACGAGATACAACGCCTGTTTCCGGATTTACCTCTGTATATACCTTTGCAGACTCGGCGTTTGCAAAAGAAAATCCGTACATATCCGTTGCAGGATTCTTTATACTATCGCTTACAAGACCACCCAATTCGGCAGGGAAAACAATTTTAATTTCAAATGAACCCTTAACATCAACGCTGTATAAATCAGCATCAGTAAAGCCTAAAGGTTTATAATACTGGTTTGCATAATTAATATATGCCTCAAACTCATCTCTCACAGGCTTCATATCTATTTGAGCCTTGTAAATAAAATCTGCAGTTGCGGCTGCGTAGTTTGTATCAAGATGATACTCCTCAAACGCACCCTTATCAACACGCTGAATCTGAATGTCTGTCGGCACTTCAACCGTTTCTTTAAGGCTGATTGCAGGATCAGCATCCGCAAAAGCAACCGTCAGAACACTCATGAGCATAGCTGTTACGATAAAAATCGAAAACAATGTTTTTTTCATGAAACTTCTCTCCTAACACGTAAAATTTTAATAATAATTTCATAATATTTTATATTATATCATAAAAAGATATCAAAGTCAATACGTTTTAAGAAAAAATCAATACTTTTTTAAATTTTTTATTTGCCTTTTTATACCGTTTCTTAAACTGTAATACCATTACACTTTCCAAACAAACTTATACTGTCCGAAAAAGCGCTTCCCCGTTTTCGTCTAGAAGCTGCGTACGTAAAATCAGTACTCTTTCTGCTTTAAAAGACGGAATGTATTTTTCAAGCCCTTCTATTAAAAGCTCCGGTTTAAGGTTTTCCGCTCCTGCTTTAAGCCTAACATTAAGCATGCCTTTATCGATTTCTTTAAATTCAAGCACAAACGGCTTAATATCCGTTTCGGTTATACCACGTTTTGTCTTTTTATTAACTTTAATTTCCGTTAACATTTTAAAAAAAGCTTCAAGACCTTCCTTTGGAAACTCTCCTTCAATTTTTATTGCATAATCGGCGCTTTTTAGACTCGCAAAATTATTTTTGCCATCAATTTCCATGATGTCTCTCACAATGAATCCCTGCGGCATTTTCTTATTCAGTCTTTCTTTAAAAATGTGCGGTTCAACATGTTCCGAGGTCGTAATTTCGACAAGCTCCGCGCAGCTTGCAACGCCCACGCCGAGAGGGTGCGCAAAGGTCATAAGCGGATGCGGATTAAACCCTGCGCTGTACCCCATGGGAAGCTCCGCACGGCGCATGGCACGGTCGAACACTCTTATAAGGTCGAGATGCGAAACAAATTTAACGCTGTCATCTTTTTCAAACTTTAAAATATATTTACTCATAACAGACACCTCCGCCAAAGCTTGCCGCACCGCAGCCGCTGCATTTTTGCCTGCAATTCGGCGTGACCTCTGCCCTATACGCTTTTTTGCACTCGTTTTCGAGGAATTTTTTTGTAACGCCGATATCCATCATATCCCACGGAAAAACCTCGTCAAACTCACGCTTTCTCTGTGAATAAAACTCCGGCACAAGCCCTGCTTCGTCAAAGGCTTCAAGCCATTTATCGTATTTAAAAAACTCGTCCCAGCCGTCAAATTTACAGCCTTTTTTATGCGCAATTTCAATAACCTTCGAAAGCCGCCTGTCGCCCCTCGCGAAAACGCCTTCAAGACAGCTCACCTGCGACATATGGTAGTTATAGGTTATTGCACGGGTACGTATGCTGTCTTTTAAAAGCTGTTGTTTTCTTTTAAGCTCCTCCATTGAGTTCTGCGGTTCCCATTGAAACGGCGTAAACGGTTTCGGAACAAATGAGGACACGCTGACCGTTACGTTTATTCGGTTTGCTTTTTTGGGAGACTCACATTTTTTAAAGCAGTCAAGCACCTTATATCCCGTCCGTGCAATGCCGATAATATCGTCGTCGGTTTCGGTCGGAAGCCCCATCATAAAATAAAGCTTTACGTTTGACCAGCCTTCTTCAAAAACAAGCTTCGCGCTTCTTAATATATCTTCTTCGGTAACTCCCTTATTAAGCACATCACGCAGTCTTTGCGTACCTGCTTCTGGCGCAAATGTAAGCCCGCTTTTACGCACGGTCTGCACTCGTTTTAAAATGTCAAGGCTCATATTATCTATGCGAAGCGACGGAAGCGAAAGGCTGACCTTTTTCTTTTCCGCCATATCAATAAGCCCGTCCGCAAGCTTTTTAAAATCCCTATAATCGCTCGTACTGAGCGAAGAAAGCGACATTTCCTCATAGCCGGTACTGTTAATCAGCTTTTCCGCAAGCTCACACAGATTTTCGGCGCTTCGTTCCCTCACAGGGCGATATATCATACCTGCCTGACAAAAGCGACAGCCTCTTATACAGCCGCGGAAAATTTCAAGCATAACCCTGTTATGCACAATATCCATAAAAGGCACAACAAACGCGTCGGGATAATACACCTTATCCATATCGTGAATAATTCTCTTGCGGATTTTTTCAGGGATACCTTCCCTGTTTGGTTTTACAGCTTCGACTGTGCCGTCCTTGTTATATGACACGTCGTAAAACGACGGCACATATATTCCTTCGATTTCTCTTGCTATTTTATAAAGAAAATCCTTTTTCCTGCCGCCGGATTTTTTATGCACGGCGTAAGCGTCAAGCACTTCCTCCCAAATTTCTTCTCCCTCGCCTATCAAAAAGAAATCAATAAAATCGGCAATAGGCTCGGCATTATATGCGCAAGGTCCTCCCGCGCAAACAAGCGGGTCTTCTTCGCTCCTGTCGCTGCTGTAAAACGGAATATCGGCAAGTTCCAGCATATTTAATATATTTGAATATGAAAGCTCGTACTGAAGCGTAAATCCCACAAAATCAAACTCTTTAAGACTGTCACGGCTTTCAAGTCCGTAAAGGGGTATGCCTTTTTCACGCATCTGCGTTTCCATATCATCCCACGGCGTAAAAACACGCTCAACCCAAGTGTCTTTGCGACGGTTAAGCTGATGATAAAGAATTTTAAGACCGAGATGCGACATTCCGACTTCATAAACATCCGGAAAACAAAAAGCAAATCGGGATGTAATATCTGCCGCACGCTTAACTATACTGTTAAGCTCTCCGCCTGTATATCTTGACGGCTTTTGAACAAGCGGCAGCACGGAGTCAAGCTTTTTTGATATTTCTTCCATAGCTGCTGTACCTTTCTTTTTTCATACAAACATTATACACCATTAAGTCATTTTTTGCAAGAATAATCTTGATTTTTTTTACTTTTTGGTGTAAAATATAACCTGAGCAAAGCAGGAGCGTTGCTCCGATTTAAATTATGGGGGTATTACTTATGTTTTTTCCGAATGAATATCACGGCAGTGTTTCCGATATTGACCTTGAAAAGCTTTGGCAATGCGGCAAACGCGGCATACTTTGCGATATTGACAATACGCTTTGACGTGACGAACAGCTCGAAATTGAGCCTGAATCGTACAAATTTATAGAAAAAGCGAAAGAAATCGGCTTTAAAATATGCCTTATGTCAAATAATGATGAACAAAGGGTTTCCCCCGTCGCAAAAGAGCTTGAGCTTTCATATAACGCGAAATCGGGAAAACCAAAACCCGCCGCTTATCTCGGCAGCCTTAAAAGGATTGGTGTTGAGCCGAATGATGCCGTTATGGTCGGCGATCAACTTTTTACCGATATTTTCGGAGCAAACAAGATTGGTATTTACTCCGTTCTGGTAAAACCCATACATAAAAAAGAAATTTTACAAATCAGACTGAAGCGTCCTTTTGAAAAAATTCTTCTTTTTTTCTACAAATTACGCTGAGCTGTTATGCAAAATTCATACATTTAGACCTGTTTTTAAGTCTAAATTTAGCCGTTATTTAGAAAATTTGAAAAACTTATTGACTTTTTTAAAAAACACATATATAATAAATACAAAAGATGTTGTGTTTGTAGCAGTTTATTTATGTTTTCGCTTAAATAAGGAGTGAATTTAATGTATTCAAGTGAAGTTGTTATAAATCGTGAAGAAGGTTTGCACGCTCGTCCCGCTACTTTCTTTATTCAAAAAGCAAACCAATTCGAGTCATCAATCTGGATTGAAACCGACAGACGCAAGGTAAACGCAAAAAGTTTGCTTGGTGTTTTATCTCTCGGCATTATGAAAGGTTCCCCGATAAATATTATCGCAAACGGTTCCGATGAGCAGGAGGCTGTTGATTCGCTTGTTGCTCTTGTTAAGTCAAATTTTGTCGAGTAATTTTACAAAAACACAAATCACGGGGGATATATTTATAAAGCGTTGTCTTTGTGAATATATCCTTTTTTGTTTGAAAGGGTGTATAGCTTGACACTTGAAGAAAAAATAAAAGGTCTGCCCGAATGTCCCGGAGTTTATATTATGAAAGATAACGGCGGAAACATTATTTACGTCGGAAAATCCAAATGTCTTAAAAACCGCGTCAGTCAGTATTTTCATAAAAATTCATTGCATACGCCCAAGGTAGCAAGTATGGTTCAGGCAATCTGCGATTTTGAGTATATTATGACAGATACCGAATGGGAAGCGCTTGTTCTTGAATGTAACCTCATAAAAAAGCACAAGCCATACTATAATATACTTTTAAAAGACAGCAAAGCCTATCCTTATATTAAGCTTACGCTGGGCGAGCCGTATCCGAGGCTGCTGCTCGCAAGAAAAATCGAAAAGGACGGCGGCAAATATTTTGGTCCTTACAGCGGCGGCATAGTACGGGATACGCTCGACACTCTGCGTAAAACCTTCAAGCTTCGTACCTGCCGTAAAATTTTCCCACGTGATATCGGCAAATCAAGACCTTGCCTTAATCATCATATAGGGCTTTGCGTAGCCCCCTGCACAGGAAAAATTTCACAGGAGGAATACCGCGCAATAACCGATGAAATTGTGGATTTTCTCGAAGGCAGACATTCTCAGCTTATTTCAAGGCTCGAAAAACAAATGTATGAATTATCGGACGCTATGCTCTTTGAGTCCGCCGCTGCGGTACGCGATAAAATAAATCACCTTAAAGGCATCGCGGAAAAACAGAAAATTACAAATATCGGCGGTGGTGATAAAGATGTCGTTGCTGTTGTAAACGGTGCCGGTATCGCAAATGCGCAGGTTTTTTCGTTTCGTGACGGCAAGCTTCTGGGGCGTGAGGAGCTTTGGCTCAGCGGTGTAAATTATGAAGATGACACTCAGGTCGCGGCAGATTTTATCGCGCAGTTTTATATTTCCTGTGAATATATACCGAAAGAAATTTTAATCAACATAACGCCTAATGATTACGACTCCATTGTAAAATGGCTGTCCGAGAAAAAAGGAAGCGCCGTTAAGCTTCACGTACCCGAAAGAGGCATTGGCAGACAAACTATGGAAATGGCTGTGAAAAACGGGCAAAAAGCCGTTCATGATTACCACGAAAGCGCAAAGGGCGACCGTGCGAGAAATGTGCTTGCCGCAAACGAGCTTGCGAAAGCGCTTGAATTATCTTCTCCGCTTAACAGAATTGAAGCTTACGATATATCAACCACCGCAGGTGAAAATTCTGTCGGCAGTATGGCGGTTTTTGAGGACGGTGAGCTCAACAAAAGCGAATACCGTCATTTTAAAATAAAAACCGTTGAGGGCGTAAATGATTACGGCTCGCTTGACGAAGTGCTTTCACGGCGCTTTGCGAGATACAAAGACGGCGACGCCGCTTTTTCCAAAATTCCCGACCTTATTCTTGCAGACGGCGGTATAGCTCAGGCAGGTGTAATAGACTCTGCGGTAAAAAAAATGGGCTTGACTGTACCTGTTTACGGTATGGTTAAAGACGCGCACCATAAAACACGCGCGCTTTTAAGCCTTGACGGTGAAATCATATCGGTATCAAACGAAGCTTTCAGGCTTATATCAATGATACAAGAAGAAGTACACCGCATCGCAATCGGTTATCACAGAAAACTGCGCGGAAAAAGCCTTATCCGCTCCGAGCTTGAAAATATTCCCGGCATAGGAGCGAAACGCCGCGCGGCGCTTATAAAGCATTTCAAGAGCATAAAAGCGGTAGCGGCGGCAAGTGTTGATGAGCTTTGCGAGGTTAAGGAAATAAACCGTCCCGCCGCCGAACAGATATACGCTTATTTCAGAAAAAAAGACAACCCGCAACCGTGACGGAAAGGAAGAACAAATGAAAGAATATATTATAAACAAAAACGATTCCGGTCAGCGGCTTGATAAATTCACCTCAAAGGTCTGCCCTTCGTTACCTCAATCTCTCCTATATAAATATATACGTTTAAAGCGCATAAAGGTAAATTCTAAAAAAAGCGAGCTTTCTTACAGATTATGTGAAGGAGATATTGTCAGCTTATATATAAACGATGAGTTTTTCGGTGAAGCAAAGACTGATTTTTTGTCGCTTAAAGGCGGACTTAATATTATTTATGAAGATGAAAACCTGCTTCTTGCCGATAAACCCTCCGGGCTTGTTGTTCACGAGGACGACCGCGGCTCAACCGATACTCTTATAGGTCGGATACTAAAATATCTTTATGAAAAAAACGAATATGAGCCAAAAACCGAAAATTCTTTTACCCCTTCGCTTTGCAACCGTATCGACCGTAACACGGCAGGTATTGTAATTGCCGCCAAAAACGCGGAAACTCTGCGTATCATAAATGAGAAAATTAAAAAACGTGAAATAAAAAAATTCTATCTTTGCCTGGTAAAAGGCAGTATCAATCCCGCATCCGGCACTCTTACGGGCTGGCTGTCAAAGGACGAAAACGCAAAACAGGTAAAAATTTACAATACTCAGCATACGGGCTGCAAAACAATCATTACAAGCTACAAAACACTTAAAAAATTTGAAGGATACAGCCTTTTGGAGGTTGAGCTTAAAACAGGCAGAACACATCAGATAAGAGCGCACTTTGCTTCTGTAGGGCATCCGCTCCTCGGCGACGGAAAATACGGTGATTATGCGCTTAACCGAAAGCTTGGGCTTTCGTCACAGGCGCTTTACTCCTATAAGCTCACTTTTGCCTTTGAAGGCGCGCCGACAAGCCTCAATTACTTAAACGGCAAAACCTTTGAGGCAAAAAATGTATGGTTTAAAAACGGTCTGCAGTCCCAAACCGGCACATAAGATTTTTTAATCTTCGTCAACATAAATAAGTATATCCTCTACTCTGCAATCTAAAATTTTACAAAGGTCATTAAGTGTTATTGTACTGATTGGTTTGTTGTGTTTTAAACGGTCAATCAGACTGCGGCTGATATTATATTTTGTAATCAGCTTGTAGGTAGATATATTTTTCTCCTTAATGGTTTTGTAAAACGGCTCATATGTTATCATAATAATCTCCATTCCGCCGCTCCGCACCGGCACAAATAGTAATTAAATATTCTCTTATCAGCGGAGCAAAGGAATGATAAGAGATTATTCTGCCCATGTTCGTTTCCGAACGAACGTGAGGAAAATTTGCACGGGCAATAAATTCCGCCGGAGGCTAACGTGAAAGGAACTTTCACGTTAATCACCTCAACAATATAATAAAATATGCTTGAAGTATTGACAATTGTCTATAAATAGAGTATAATTATATTATGTTGTTATTTTTAAAAAATAATTTTGAAAAATAAGGAGGAAACACTATGAGAAACTTAACTAAAATTCTCGCATCGGTAGTCGCACTTTCAATAATCCTGGGTGTTGCAGCTTTCGCTAAATCATACCCTGATGTTGACAGTAATGCCGACTACGCAGAAGCAGTAAACGCTATCAGTGACCTCGGCATTGCAAAAGGCGATGAAAACGGTGACTTTAATGCTGATAAAACACTCACAAGAGCAGAAGGCACAGCCTTCGTACTCAGACTTTTAGGTCTTGAGGAAGCCGCGAAAGCAGCAGCCGGCACAGCCACGGATTTTTCTGACGTGCCGCCCGACCACTGGGCGGCAGGTTATGTATCGGTTGCGGCGGCAAACGGCATTGTTTCCGGTATGGGCAAAGGCACATTTGTTCCAAACGGTGAACTCACTTACGCACAGATAGTAAGAATGCTTGTTTCGGCTCTTGGTTATGAATCGCTTGCGTCGGAGCTTGGTGAATGGCCCGGCAACTATATGTCAGCGGCAAGCAAAATCAAGCTTACGGTCGGTATCACGGGCAGCGCCAATGACGCTGTAACAAGAGGAACAACAGCAAGACTTATCTATGCGGCTCTGACAATTACCAAAACAGAAAGGAGCGATACAGACGTTTCGGGCGGCAATGTTCCCGCAAGCGTTGATTTTGACGGTAAAATGTTTACGGTATCAAAGGTGAGGTTCAGTATATGGCTTCCGATGACAAAGACATTACAAAGCTTTACGGCATTAAGCTTAGCGGCGCCGCAATAGCAAAAGGAGCGGAAATTGACGTAAATGACATTAAAAAGGGCGATATACTTTATATATCGGCAGGCTCCGACAGTGTTATAACAACAGGTGTTGTATATAACAACGTATTGAAGCCGAAAGGTGTTATGGCTACGGCAGCCGACATTATAACAGGCGGCAACAACAAGGGCGGATTCGTTATGGGCTATGTTCTCGGAGTAAACAACTCTACTGTATTCCTCGGAACAGCTAAAAATCCGCAATTTGACTCAAACAACCCCGGCAGCGCGTACAGCTTCACAACAAGCGAAGGTACGCTTATAACCGTATATGACAGTTCTAAAAAGAATCCTCTTAATAAAGGTACAGTTTCGGATATTACTAAAAACGGCACGCTTGTATTCGTAAGACTTAACGGCAGTGGAAAAGCAATTGAAGTTTTGGTACTCATTGATTCTTCGGAGATTAAAATTGAAAACGATGAAACAGAGATTACAGACGATACCGCTCCGGAAAACGGTGGCGCTGAAAGCAATATTTCCGCAAAAATTGATTTTAACAGCAATATGTTTACGGTATCAAAGGTTTCTATGACAAGTGTAGATGATGACGATTATACGCTTCTTACAGGTTATCAGAATGGTGAGGAAGTTCAGTATTTTGTTTCTGATGATACAGATGTAACAAAGCTTTATGAAATTGACCTTACAGGAACAAATGTAAAAGAAGGCGCGCCGTTTGCTCTTAAAAGCGGTAACAAGCATAACATAAAGAAAGGTGATATATTCTTCATAACGGCAGGCAGGGATAATATAATCTCCGCGGCGGTAAGATACGATAACGTACTTAATCCCGCACACATTAACGCTACGGCAACCGACATTGTAACAGACGGCAATAATAATGGCAGTCTTGTTGCAGGCTATGTTCTCGGCGTGAAAAATTCTGAGGTATTCCTTGGAAAAGCCCAAAATCCGAAATTTGACTCAAACAATCCGGGCAGCGCGTACAGCTTCACAATAAGTGACAGCACGCTTGTAACCGTGTATGACAGTTCTAAAAAGAATCCTCTTGATGAAGGTAAAGTCTCGGATATAGCTAAAAACGGCGCACTTGTATTCGTAAGACTTAACAATAGCGGCAAAGCAATTGAAGCCTTAGTATTTGTTGATTCTTCAGAAATTCAAAAAGTAAGCGATAATGATAAAACAAATGTTACAGACACTACTGTTCCTGCAAACGTTGACAATGAAGCGGATATTCCCGCAAGCGCTGATTTTGACGGCGAGATGTTTACGGTATCAAAGATTTCCAAAACAGCTGTAAATGATGACGTTTATACACTTCTTACAGGTTACCGTGGCGGTGAAGAAGTACAGTATTTGGCATCAAGCGACAAAGACATTACGGCACTTTATAACGGCAAGCTTAACGGCGCTACATTAACAAAAGGCGCAGAAATTGATGTTGCCGATATTAAGAAGGGCGATATCCTTTATATTACGGCAAACTCCGACAATGTAATTGTTACCGGTATCAGGCAGATAAAATAAACGCACACCGATTGTCAACTTTTATCGTTTTAAGAGTAAGAATGGGGACGTGACAAAAATGTCATATCCCCATTTTTAAACTCTGAATATTATATCTTCCCGTGACAGTATGAATGTCAGACTATCACTTTACACCGATTGAACTTTTAAGCTGAAGAACGTTTGATGGTCCTATAATCGGCAGCACTTCAAAGCTGCTCTCACGGACAAGCATTTTAAGCGCTGTATGTGAAATTGTATCGCCGTTTCTCACCGCAGCGGCTTTAACTTTATTAAAAATTCCTATCGTTTTTTCATTTAGGTATCTGTCCTTGGCTTTTTTTGAAAGCCCGCCTTCCGCATATTTCTCAAAAAAACCTTTTGCCTGTGATGAAAAAGCGAAAAGCGGAAACTTATTTTTTTCATAATACTCTTTTTCTTTTCCTTCAACACACACAAGTGTATCGTCCCACACATACGAGCGCACGGCAAGATTATAAAGCGATTGGCTTGCAAAAAAGCCTTGCTGTCCGCTTTTCTTCGCGTATCTGTTTGCCTCCGCTATTCTGTTGGAGCTCCAGTTTGATGCTCCGAAAAAGCGGATTTTACCTTTTTCCACTATACTGTTCAATGTGTCAATTACAGGCTCTACGGGTAAATGTATATCATCTCTGTGAAGCCATATTATATCAATATACTCCGTTTTAAGC
This sequence comes from uncultured Ruminococcus sp., assembly GCA_902784805.1. Taxonomy (GTDB): domain Bacteria; phylum Bacillota; class Clostridia; order RUG12999; family RUG12999; genus RUG12999. The sequence continues at coordinate 20,736 of CACZWD010000015.1, forward strand.
GCTTTAAGGCTTGCGTTGATATCGGCTTCAATGCTCTCGCGGTCAAGCCTGCTTTTTGCTATATCGCCGCCCTCCGGAAACGCGCACTTCGTGGATATAAAAAGCTTATCCCTCATCTGCTCCGAAAAACTGCCGACAAGCTCCTCGCTTTTACCGCCGCAGTAACTTCTCGCCGTGTCAAGCACATTTCCGCCAAAGCTCACATATGCGTCCATAATTTCAAACGCTGTTTTTTCGGAAATCCTCTCGCCATACCCGTCCGTGCCGAGAACAAGCCTTGATAAATTCATACCTTCTATATTTACGTATTCCATAAAAACCTCCATGCTTTTCAGCTTTCGTCCGTGAAATTGCTTTGCCTATGTATAAGCGCCAATATGCCGAAAACATATAAAACCGTAATTGCAATATTTACATGCATATATCTATCGCAAATAAACATTAATGCCGCAAAACCGACAGCGGATATACCAAGAAAAAGCGCAATTTTCGCACTGAAACCAAAGCCGTGTTTTGCGTACTTTTCCGTAAGGAACAAAAAAGTAAAATATATCAGAAAAGAAACTGTTAAAAACAGCGTTTTCGAAATCAGATTTACCGATTCTTCTCTCATAAAACCGAGAGCTACCGATATATTATTGAGAGCAAAAATCAAGAAAATATGAATAATCATATAAAAAACACCGCTCGTTTTCATTTCACGGTTAATTATTTTGTTGTACAGCGTACCGTATGAAAGGAACAGCCCCACAATAATAAGAAACGCCATAAGAGAAAAATAAACGGTATTCAGCGTAATTTCTCCTTCAAAATACGACGCAATTGCTATAATCATTTCCCCGAAAGTAAATACAACATAAAGCATTGCCCGTTCTGTAAGATGCGCAAAATCTGCGGAAACAACAGTGTCTTTCTTTTCGGATATTATCATTGCGGATATTCCGAAAAATATCGGAATATATATGGCGGAAATACCGGTAAACCTATAAATCAAAACGTTTGTTCCTACAAGAATTGCTTCGATAAAAACAATTGCGGCTTTATTTTTAAGCCGTTTCGTTTCATATGCGTTCTCTTTGTGATTTTTCAGTTCTATCAAGTGCTGAACGCCAATATTTATAAGAATTAGTGCCCACGCGACGTTATATTTATAAAACGATCCTTCCCAATAACGTATGCTCGTACCATCGGCAATGAAATAAAGAAGATACATATTTATAATTAAAAAAATATGGTCTCTCATACTGTTTCTGCCATACGTGTTTATATAAAAAGTTGAATAATTCCATATTTGTATTACAGCAAGCATACTAAAAACATAGGCAAGAAACACGCCTCCTGAAACAAAGCCGTTTTCGATGTGGTGCAGCTGCGCATTATTGACGCCCGCAATATAAACAAAAATCAGGTCGTAAACATGTTCAAGATATTCCACACGTTTTTCTTTAACCGTTTCTCTCATTTTAGTTTTTATATAATTATCTGCTCTTTAAATAATTATACTTCTCCTTCTTTTTTTAAATTTGGGGCTGTGATAAAACAAAAAGTCACAGCCCCGTTTAAATTTAAATCCTGTCTTTTATTTCTTTTGTAATTTTAGTGACAAACTCATCAATCGTCATAGTTTCCGTCTGCGCGGTATCACGGTTGCGAACGGCAACCGTGCCGCTTTCGGCTTCCTTCTGACCTATTACAAGCATATAAGGTATGCGGTGAACAACCTGAGCTTCCCTTATCATATAGCCGATTTTTTCATTTCTGTCGTCAAGCTCACAGCGAACGCCCGCTTCACGAAGCTTTTCGTAAACCTCTTTGGCGTAAGCGTCGCTCTTTTCGGAAACCACAAGAACTCTCGCCTGAACGGGAGCAAGCCAAACAGGGAATTTGCCCGCGAAATGTTCGGTTAATATACCTATAAATCTCTCTATTGAGCCGAAGCATACCCTGTGAATCATTATCGGGCGCTGTCTTTCACCATTTTCATCAACATATTCAAGCTCAAAATTGAGCGGCATCTGGAAATCAAGCTGAATTGTACCGCACTGCCAGGTTCTGCCAAGGCAGTCCTCAAGGTGAAAGTCTATTTTAGGACCGTAAAAAGCTCCGTCGCCCTCGTTTATTATATACGGAAGATTAAGCTTTTCAAGCGCTTCTTTAAGACCGTTTGTTGCCGCCTCCCAATCCTCATCACTTCCCATACTGTCTTCGGGACGTGTCGAAAGCTCTATAAAATATTTAAAGCCGAATTTTGTATATACTTCATTAATAAGATGCACAACACCGATAATTTCGTCTGTAATCTGTTCACGGCGCATAAATATATGCGCGTCGTCCTGCGTAAAGCAGCGCACACGGAACAAGCCGTGAAGGGCGCCTTTAAGCTCGTGACGGTGTACTATACCAAGCTCCGCTTCACGAATCGGAAGCTCACGGTAGCTGTGTGGTTTGGAGGCATATACCATTACGCCGCCGGGGCAGTTCATCGGCTTAACGCAGTAAACGTCCTCATCAATAATTGTAGAATACATATTATCTTTATAATGATCCCAATGCCCGCTTGTTTCCCAGAGATGACGGTTCATAATGAGAGGCGTTGAAATTTCTACATAATTTTCACGGGTATGAATTTCTCTCCAATATTCAATGAGAGCGTTTTTAAGCGCCATACCTTTCGGAAGAAAGAACGGAAATCCGGGAGCCTCCTCGCTCATCATAAACAAACCCATTTCTTTGCCAATCTTTCTGTGGTCACGCTTTTCGGCTTCCTCAAGCATTTTAAGATGCTCCTCAAGTTCCGCCTGCGAAGCGAAAGCTGTGCCGTTTATACGGGTAAGCATGGTATTGTTCTTATCATTTTTCCAGTAAGCGCCCGACTGTCCCATAATTTTAAACGCTTTCAGCGCTTTTGTATAACAAAGGTGCGGACCTACGCACATATCAATATATTCACCCTGCTCATAAAAGCTTATGGGAGCGCTGTCATCAAGGTCACCGATATGCTCAACCTTATATTTTTCTCCCCTGCTTTCCATAAGCTTTAAAGCCTCATCGCGCGGAAGAATATACGTTTTTACCGGTATATTTTCCTTAACAATTTTTTTCATTTCTTTTTCAATATTTTGTAAATCCTCATCGGAAAGCTTTTTATCGCCGAGGTCAACATCATAATAAAAGCCTTTTTCGTTTGCGGGACCGTAAGCAAACATAGCGTCCGGATACAGCCTCTTTATTGCCTGCGCCATAATATGCGCCGCGGTGTGACGGATAATGTGCAGCTCTTCCTCCTGCGGACATTCTCCTACATGCCCGTCATTATAAATTACCTTCATCTCAAAAACTCCTTTTTAAAAATAAGAATAAAATAACCCTTAAAGCTTTCGCTTCAAGGGTGCATACAACACGGTTCCACCTTGGTTTTTCACTTATTTTGCCACTCACGCGGGTTCACGGCGACACATACTTTATTTTCCGTGCCGCGGCTCCGGAACGGTCTTCACCCGAAACAGTCATAAAGGGCTTTCAGCAATCGTCCTTCTCTCTGCAATGCTCCATTTAGGCTACTTTTTCCTTCACAGCTTTTATTAAATTTCAAAAATATTGTATCACAAAAAAAACAGTTTGTCAAGCCTCATTTTTTGCTTTTTTTGTATATTTTTTTTTGCTCTGATTATAATTAATAATAAATACGTTTAAAGAGAAAAGGTATATACATGATTGATTTTGAGCTTTCACGGGAGTTTGACGGAACATACAACCTTGTTATCTACTTACGACAATTTAATTATGAGTTTGCGCAGGATATTTACGGAAGCGATGAACTTCGTGATTTCGCAAAAAATTTTGCCGCAAAACATAGAACAATATTTATAAAAACCGTAAAGCTTGTATTTTCATACGGTGTTGTAATTACTTTGCCTTTTTCGTCCCTTATCCGTGCCGATGCCGCCGAACCCTTCGCAATGAGTTATGTATATTTCGGCAGTACCGAAAACCAAATTGAAAACGTCAGACGCTCATCAAAAGTTATTGATACCGTATCTCCGGCGTATTTTAATCTGCACTCGGACGGCTCTCTCGACCTATCCTCAATCAGTATTGATTTTATAAGAGAGTTACAAGAAACAGATTTAAAAATTGTGCCCTTTTTAAGCAATCATTGGAACAGAAGTACAGGAAATGCCGCCCTTGACAAAGGAGAAAGTCTCGCTAAAACCATTGCGGCGGCAATAGAAAAATATAATCTCGACGGCATAAATGTAGATATTGAAAATGTTGACCATACGTACCGTGATAAATATACCGCTTTTGTTAAAGCGTTACGAGAAAACATACCGCCCGAAAAGGAGGTTTCGGTCGCGGTCGCTCCAAACCCTTACGGCTGGACAAACGGCTGGCAAGGCTCTTACGACTATGCCAAGCTCGGATATTATGCCGACTATCTTATGATGATGACTTATGACGAACATTATGAAAGCGGTGAGCCGGGACCTGTTTCAAGCATAGACTTTGTACGCAACTCGATAGACTATGCTCTCGAATACGTTTCTCCCGAAAAGCTTGTTATAGGCGTACCGTTTTACGGCAGAATATGGGGCGGAAATCTAAAAGGCGAAGGCGCCTCGCTCAACAAAATAGAAAACATAATAAACACTTACAGGGCGGAAGTTTTTTATGACGCCGCCCATGAATCCGTGTGCGCAAAATTTACGGTTTTCAAAGATTCGCCCGAAACATATGTAAACGGCAAACCTCTTTTGCCCGATACGTATGTAATATGGTACGAAAATGAAACCTCCCTCGCAAAAAAATTTAAGCTTGCGGCGGATTATGGGCTGAAAGGTGTCGGCAATTGGAGTACGGGACAAGAAAAGGACAGTTCTGTATGGGATTATTATGAGTTGTGGCTAAACGGAATATATTTTTGTGATATAATAAATCACTTCGCGAAGGACGATATAATAAAGGTTTGTCTTGACGGCGTAATGATTGGAAAAAGCGACACCGAATTTGCTCCGTCCGACAAGCTTACAAGAGGCGAAGCCGCCGTAATAATCGCCAGGCTTTTAGGTATAAGCCCCGAAAATGAAACCGTTTTCCCCGATACAAAAAATCATTTCGCGGACGGCTATATATCAGCGCTTTATAAAAGAGGACTTGTAAACGGCTTTGATGACGGCACTTTTAAACCCAACCGCCATATATCAAGAGCCGAAACCGCTGTCATGTTTGCCCGCATCACGGAGCCTGCCTTTCATACCTACGTTATAAATTATAATGATGTAACACCTTCGTTATGGTCTTTTGATGAAATATCCGCTTTGACTGCCGCCGGCATAATGCAAGGCTATTCGGACGGCACATTTAAGCCCGCAAACGCCGTATCAAGAGGTGAAATGGCGGCGCTTGTAAACAGAATAAAAAAAGCGGCCGTAAAATGACCGCTTTACCTCTTAAACGCTTAAAACCGATATTTTTTTAATTATAAGCTCACCGCTTGTAACAGCAACGGCGGCATATTTAATATCATATACATTAAAGCTCGCGATTTTAAAAGTATTTATACTTTCTTGCAGCTCAAATGCCGTTACCGACCCTTCTTTTACAGGGTTTAGCGTTTCTTCGCGGCTTGTGCCGACAGCAATATTTACCCAGCTGTCCTTGTTAGCGACAAGCTCCGTAAATATATGTCCCGTGACACAAGAGTTTAATTCCGCAAGCACGTATCCGCCTTCGCGCACAATTATTTCTCCTTCAGAGTTAATATCCTCAATTTTTATTTTACGGGCTTTGTAATATTCTTCCGTATCCTTCGGAACATCGGTGCCGGTCGTTTCATCCGCAAGCAAGCTTTCAAGCATACCGCTTTCCTTAAAAACTCCGGCGGAAATATTCTTTAACGGCTCCAGCTTTTTTATGTATAAAAGCTCCGGTTTCACGTCAGTAAGCTGCGTGGAATCAAACATTTCGTCATCCTCCTGCCAATGCTTTTCCTCTCTTGTAAGCTTCCAGATATCCGCACCGTTTTTCTGACCATAAAGAATAACGCCTTTAAAATCGTACCCGCTCGCGAAAATAAGCTCTCCGTCTTTAACCGCTTCGGCGCAAATATAGTTTGGAAGCGTTTCATTTCCGAGAGCGTCAATCGCAACAATACTGTTTTCACCGTGAAGCTCAATATCAATTTCAAAAATACTCTCTTTATCCGCGGCTTTGGTATTGCTCCCGACAAGCATACCGTCCGCAAACACCCGAAACGGGCACGGGGAAGCAATGCGAAGCGTTATCTCGCCTTGCATCTCGGTTTTCACCTTAAAGCCCGCCATAATGTTTTTTTCGTTTTCACAGCCCTGCGGCCATATGGGTTTTGCCTTTATAAATTCCATTTTAAAGCCTTCCCCCTTCGCAAAAGGTTTGAAAATTTTTAGCTTACATCAATTACTTTTGTTTCCTCAACCGCGGCTTTTACAAGACCGTCAAAATCAAGCTTTTTCTCGGCAAGCTCTATACGTTCCATTCTCGGCTTGGTATCGGGATGCTTCGGCACAAAAAGCGTACAGCAATCCTCATACGGCAAAACAGAGGTTTCGTAGGTGCCTATTTTTCTCGCGTAATCCATAATTTCTATTTTATCCATACCCGAAAGCGGGCGTAAAATCAGCATATCCGTCACGCTGCTTGTAACAACCATACTCTGAAGCGTCTGGCTCGCGACCTGCCCGAGACTTTCACCCGTTATAAGTACGGATGCGCCGCACTGTTTTGCGATTATTTCAGAGATTTTCGTCATAAAGCGCCGCATAATAATTGTAAGATATTCTTCGGGACAATTATCACGAATGGCAAGCTGAATATCCGTAAACGGAACAATGTGCAGCCTTATTCTTCCGGAATATTCCGAAACAAGCCTTGCAAGCTCAATAACCTTTTCCTTTGCCCGTTCAGACGTGTAAGGATAGCTGAAAAAATTGACCGCTTCAAGCTTCAGACCCCTTCTTGCCATCATCCAGCCCGCAACAGGCGAATCTATCCCTCCGGAAAGAAGAAGCAGCCCTTTACCGCTTGTGCCGGACGGCACGCCGCCCGCGCCCTGAAGCTTTTCACAATATATATATGCGTATTCCTCACGAATATCAACATTAACCGTAACTTGCGGATTAATAACATCAACTTTAAGATTTTTAAAGCTCTCAAGAAGCACGCCGCCGAGAAGCGCGCATATTTCGGGCGATTTCATCGGAAATTTTTTATCCGCCCTCTTTGCTTCAACTTTAAACGTTTCCGCGTTTTCAAGACGCGCCGCCATTTTTTCCTTCGCGACGCGGCAAATATCCTCAAAATTTTTTTCCGCGCGGTACGCGGGCGATATTGTCGCCACTCCAAAAACTTTTTTGGAAACTTCAAAGGCGCCTTCCATATCGGCGCCACTTTCTTTCGGAGTAACATATATGGTTGACTGCGCCGACCATATTTCAAACCTGCCGTATTTTTTCAGCGCCCATTTTAAATTATTTTTCAGCTTATCCTCAAAGCTTTTCCGGTTATTTCCCTTTAAAACAAGCTCTCCGCATTTAAGCATTAATAAATCTGCCATAATTACTATCCTCTGTAAAACTTTCTTATTTTCGGTACTTCTTCAAGTAAAACCTTAACTGTATATTTTGCTTCGTCCATGGTATTATATCCGGAAAAACTAAACCTCAGACTTCCGTCAATTTCACCGTTTTTAAGCCCCATTGCCGTAAGCACCTTTGAAGGTGACGGGTGATTTGACGAACAAGCCGAGCCTGAACTTACAAAAATCCCCCTTGCTTCAAGACTGTGAAGCAGTATTTCGGAGCGCAGCCCCGTAAACGTTATGTTAAGAATATTTGAAACTGTGCTTTCTCCGTTTGTAAAGCAGCCGTCAAGACAGCTCAAAACGCTGTTCGATATATATTTTTTTATCTCCGCTGTTTTTTTATTTGTTTCTTCCCTTTCAGCCATAGCTTTTTCGCTTGCCGCGCCAAATGCCGCGATACCCGGTACATTTTCCGTACCGGAACGAAAATTCTTTTCCTGCCCTCCGCCGAAAATACCCGTTTTTATACTCACTCCGTTTTTTATGTAAAGCGCTCCTATACCTTTCGGCGCGTGAATTTTATGCCCGCTTACCGAAGCGAAATCCACGCCGAGCATAGCGGGCGAAACCCCTGTTTTTCCGTAAGACTGCACCATATCCGAATGAGCAAAAGCTCTCGGCGATGCCTTTTTAACCATATTTACAGCTTCGCGTACAGGCATAATACAGCCTGTTTCATTATTTACATGCATCATTGATATCAAAATAATTTTCTCGCTCATATACTTTTTCAACATATCCATATCAGGCTGACCGTTTTTTAACAAATCAATATATATAAGCTTAAAATTATGCTCACTTTTAAGGTTTTCAAGCACCTCCAGAACAGAAGGGTGCTCCGCCTTTGTTGTAATGACGGTATCTCCCCATTTCAACCCTTTTTTTACCGCACCCGAAAGCGCAAGATTGTTACTTTCCGTGGCGCAGGAAGTAAAATAAATTTCTTCCGCTTTTACTCCCCAAAGCGCAGCAACGCTTTCACGCCCCCGACGCATAATTTTTTCAGCTTCAAGTCCTTTATTATGCAGTGACGAGGGATTGCCGTACTCCATTGTCATTGCGCTTAAAGCGGCATCGGCAGCTTCTTTGCAAACCATTGTTGTTGCGGCGTTATCAAAATAAATCTCCAAAAAAATCCTGCTCCTAACTGCGTTTTCTTTTTTGCATATTGTACATTATTTTTACAAGCGGCTTCTCGGGCACAAAATGTCTGAAAAAAAGCGCCGCTTTTATAAGCCTTCCCGGCACAATTACCATTTTACCTTTGAACATTTTATTAACGGCGTATTTAGCTACATACTCGCTTGAAAGCCCATCAATTCCAAAGCGTACCCCGGCAACCTTATTAAACTCCGTATTTACAGGTCCGGGACAAAGAACCGATATATGCACATTTTTCCCGCCGCGCCGCATTTCCTCGTTAATCGCTTCCGTAAGCCTCAATACATAAGCTTTTGTGGCATAATAACATGAAAGCAGCGGTCCGGCGAAAAAACCCGCGACCGATGCCACATTCATAATATATCCGCTATTTCTCGCGGCAAAATCCTTAACATAAAGCTTTGTGAGAATATGCGTGCCGATTATATTTGTCCTTATCATTTCGAGCTCACGTTCAAGCGGAACATCGGTAAATTTTCCAAATGCGCCGAAACCGGCGTTGTTTATAAGCACGTCTATGTTTCTGTCTTTAAGCTCCTCGTAAAGCTTAAAAACATTTTCTTTTTTTGATAAATCCGCTTCAAAAATCTCACAATTATTAAGCTCACGCGCGAGCTCTTCAAGTCTTTCACGCCTTCTTGCGACAAGTAAAAGCCTATGTCCTTGCCCGGACAAATATCTTGCCATATCTCTGCCTATTCCCGAGCTTGCGCCTGTAATAAGTATAAGCATATAATTTCTCCTTATGCCTTACGGCAGCTGAAAAACACTTTTATCGTAAAACGGCTGTGTCCAAAGCATTGAGCCATATTCGCTTGTTACCTGAATACGAACATATTTTTCTTTTCCGTTCAGCTCATAACGCAGCTCCTCACCGAATTTCGTAAGAAGCACTCTCCCCTGCTCACCGAAAACGGTAAACCTGCACCTGTCTCCAAAAGTAGGCACTTCTTCCTTAGCGGAAAGCGTAATAACATTATCGTTAAAAGATACGTTTTTAATAAGAAGTCCGTTTGAAACATAAAATCTGCCTCTTTTAAGAGCATTGATAATATCTTTTTTGCTTCTTGACGGTGCGTAAACCACGGTAAAAGCACGTGACAAATCTTCCCAGCGATGAAAATCGTCCGTTCCTATTCCCCAAATAAGCTTTCCGTGGGTAAGAAAATAATCCCACACGTCGGTCGCAAGACCGCTGCCGCCTATACGAAAAGCCTTGCCGTTTAAAATCTCAATACCAGCAATACCTGACAAATAATCTATCTCAAGAGGCGACCAGCACCTTTTTAGATTGTATTTTCCGTCACTTGTCAGGTCGTCTCCTGTAGGTATAGCTCGGTTTGGATGGCATATAAATGTTATTCCCCCATCACGTATTGCAGAGTCAATGACCTTCTGATGGTTTCCGAAAACCACATTTTTTGTATTAAGTACAAGCATTTCTTTGCTCTGGCAATATTCATACCCGTCAATAAGAGTCATATCAAACTCATCTTCATAAACGGATGCGTCTGTATGCATATCGCAGTTTGTTATCGCAAGTATACTGTAACCACATTCACGGTACAAACCTATAACCTCTTTTAAATCGTGTCTTCCCGGCGTACCTTTTCCTGTTCCGCAATGTGTATGAAAATTCGCCTTGTACCATGTCATTGTTTCAATGCCTTCATACGGATTGGTAAACATTACGCATCATCCCTTCCGCAAAAACCAGACAGGCTGCCGCCCCGGCGGCAAAAGACTATCTGAGTTTTCCGCCAAGTTTATTTTCAATATTTTTCACAATTTTATTCATCGCGTTTGTAATTTCTTCTTCCGTGAGAGTGCCCTCCGCGGAACGCATTGTAAGCGCGTAAGCTACACTCTTTTTGTCATCAGGTATCTGCTTTCCTTTATAAACATCAAAAAGCTGAAGCTTTTCGAGAATTTTACCGCAGGATTCCTTTATAACCTTTTCAATTTCGCTGACCGGAACGCCGCTGTCAATAATAACAGCAAGGTCTCGTGTAACAGCAGGGAATTTCGGAAGCGGTTTAAATTTCTTTTCCGTATCAACGGCTGCCGCGAAGGACGCAAAATCAATTTCGGCAACATAAACCTTGCTTTCAAAACCGTATTTTTTTGAAACAAGCGGATGTATTTCGCCCATTATTCCCGCATTTTTTCCGTTAATTAACACATCGGCGCATCTTCCGGGGTGGAAGGTTAGATTTTCCTTGTTTGCCGTATATTCCATACATTTAACGCACGCGGCCTCACAAAGCTCTTCTATAACACCCTTTAATACAAAGAAATCCACCTTGTCACCGTACATACCTATTGTAATTTTATTATGCTCGTCCGGAAGCTTATCCTCCGTAGTCGGAATATATGTTTTCCCGATTTCAAAAAGCTTTGCCGATTCATTTCTGAGATTATTGTTCCTCGCAAGCGTTTCGAGCATTGAGCCTATTGTCGTGGTTCTCATAACGGAGTTTTCCTCACCGAGAGGGTTTGATATTACCGTCATTTTGCGCAAAGCGCTGTCCTCGGGAATATTCATCATATCAAGCGTTTTCGGACTTATAAACGAATAAGTCATTATTTCGTAAAGTCCAAGTCCCGCAAGAATATTTTTCACTTTTATTTCCGTATTTTTTAACATATCCCTTCCGCCGGGCGTGGTTTCTCCCCGAAGAAGCGTTGACGGAATTTTATCGTAGCCGTAAATTCTGACAACCTCTTCCGCAATATCAGCCATAAACTCAATATCCTGCCTGTATGTCGGCGCAAGACATTTGCCGTCTTTTACCTCAAAATCAAGCTTTTTAAGAGTATCAACCATAAACTGCTCTGAAATATCCGTACCGAGAAAAGCGTTTATTTTATCGGGATTTACCTCAATCCACTCTCTCTTATCCTCCGCGTTATTTATATCAATTATACCGTCAACGACCTCGCCCGCGCCAAGCATTTCAACAAGCTGGCAGGCTCTGTCGGACGCCTCTTTTACCATAAACGGGTCAAGGAATTTTTCATAAAGTGCCGATGCGTCGGTTCTCATGCCGAGCTTTTTCGCGGTAAGCCTAATGCTCTTGCCGTCAAAGTTTGCGGTTTCAAACACAATCGTTTTTGTATCGTCTTTAATCTCGGAGTTTTCTCCGCCCATAACGCCCGCAACGGCAACCGCTTTTTTTGCGTCACATATAACAAGCATGGAAGGGTCAAGCTTTCTGTCAACTCCGTCCAGCGTTGTAATTGTTTCGTTATTCTCCGCGTTTCTGACTATTATTTTGCTTCCTTCAAGATACGAAATGTCAAAAGCGTGCATCGGCTGACCGTATTCAAGAAGAATATAGTTAGTGATATCGACGATATTGTTTATTGAACGAAGCCCGCAGCCCTGAAGTCTTTCAACAAGCCATTTCGGTGAAGGACCTATTTTTACGTTTTTAACAACTCTTGCGGTATATCTTTTGCAAAGCTCCGTATTTTTAACCTCAACGGAAAGTATATCGTTTATATTTCCGCCGCTGCCTTTAACTGAAACCTCGGGGAGCTTAAGCGGTTTATCAAACGTAACCGCCGTTTCCCTTGCAAGACCGATAACGCTTAAACAATCCTGCCTGTTAGGGGTAATTTCAAATTCGATAATATGCTTATCAAGCCCTAAAACCTTTTTTATATCCGTTCCGGGCTGAACGTCATCAACAACTGTCATTATTCCGTTTTCGTTTGCGCCCTCGTAATCGTTTATGCCGAGTCCAAGCTCCTCGTGCGAACACATCATTCCCTGTGAAAGCACGCCGCGAAGCTTGCCCTTTGTGATTTCAACGCCGCCCGGCAGCTTTGATTTATGAAGCGCGACAGGCACCAGCTGACCTTCATAAACATTTTTTGCTCCCGTTACTATCTGCAAATTTTCATCCTGTCCCACATCAAGCTGACAAACCACAAGCTTATCCGCGTCGGGATGTTTTTCTATTTTAAGTATTTTTCCGACAACAACATTTTGTATCTCATCGCCGGGATTTTCGATTCCTTCAACCTTTGAGCCGGACATTGTCATTTTATCCGCGTATTCCTTAGGCGTTACTCCTTTTATATCAACAAGCTCGCCTATCCATTCCATTGAAACTTTCATATATTTTCTTCCTCCAAGTCTGATTAATTAAAACTGCTTTAAAAATCTTACGTCGTTCTCATAGAAAAGCCTTAAATCATTTACCGAAAATCTTCCCATAACAACACGCTCAATACCCATTCCAAAGGCAAAGCCGCTATATACTTCCGGGTCTATGCCGCAGCCCTTAAGAACCTTCGGGTGTACCATACCGGCACCCAGAATTTCAATCCAGCCTTCGCCCTTACATATGCGGCAGCCCTTGCCCCCGCAGTTAAAGCAGCAAAGGTCAACCTCCGCCGACGGCTCGGTAAAATTAAAATGATGAGGACGAAGCTTGATTCTTGCGTTTTCACCGTAAAGCTTTTTGGCAAACAGTTCAAGCGTTCCTTTAAGGTCGGTCATTGTAACGCCTTTATCAACGACAAGCCCTTCCATCTGATGAAAAAGCGGGCTGTGCGTTGCGTCAACGGCGTCCGAGCGATATACTCTTCCCGGTGACACAATCCTTATAGGAGGTCTTGTTTTTTCCATTACACGCACCTGTACCGGTGAAGTCTGAGTTCTCAGCACTATATTCTCGTTTATATAAAACGTATCCTGTGTATCTCTTGCAGGGTGATTCTTAGGTATATTGAGCTTCTCAAAATTATAAAGGTCATATTCAACCTCGGGACCGTCAACCACCTGAAAACCGAGTCCCACAAATATGTCTGTCATCTCGTTTAACACCTGTGTAATCGGGTGAAGTCTGCCCGCTTCACTGTGTTTGCCCGGCATTGTAACGTCAATTTCCTCTGCCCTGAGCTTATATTCAAGTTCCGCGTTTTCAATTTCTTTTTTTGTCTTATCAATAAGCTTTTCAACTTCACTTCGCACTTCGTTGGCAAGCTGACCTATAACAGGTCTTTCCTCCGCAGAAAGCGCTCCCATACCTCTCAGAACAGAAGTAATTTCTCCCTTTTTGCCGAGAAATTTAACCCTAACAGCTTCAAGAGCTTCCGCCCTGCTTTCTTTGTTTTGCGCAAGCGCTGCAATTTCCTCCCGCGCCATACGCCCTATTTGCTCTAATTTTTCTCTCATAACAATCCTCCATAAGCATATATAAATAAGTATGTTAAATTTTACATACATATATTTTACAGCAAAAAAGCCGATATGTCAATAAAATTCCGAATTTTTTGTTAATTTTTTGAAATCCATTGACTTTTTATTGCTTATATAATATAATTTAAAATATACAGAAGAAAATAGCCTGTTATTGAGATTTTATTGAAAAGGGGACCCTATAAATGACAGAAATTCAGCAGAAATTAGCAGCAAAAAATTTTGCGGACAAATGGGAAAACAGAGGCTATGAAAAAGGAGAAAGTCAGCCGTTTTGGCTGTCTTTGCTTCAAGATGTTTACGGTGTAAACAACGTAGCTGAATATATAAAATTTGAGCAGCAGGTACATATTGACAATACTGCATTTATTGACGGATACATAGAAAAAACAAGAGTTATGATTGAACAGAAAAGCATAGATAAAGACTTGCGCAAGCCGATAAAACAGTCGGACGGCACACTTCTGAACGCTTTTCAGCAAGCAAAACGATATATAATGGAACTTCCTGTTTCAAAACATCCCCGTTGGGTTATTACCTGCAATTTTAAATCTTTTTTAATTTACGATATGGAAAATCCTTCAGGTGAACCAGAAGAACTTTTACTTAAAAATCTTCCGGAAGAATTTTATCGTCTTGCATTTCTTGTTGACAAAGAAAATGAATATATAAAAAAAGAAACCGAAATATCCGTAAAAGCCGGAGAGCTTGTAGGAAGGCTCTATGATTTAATTTTAAAACAATATAAAAATCCGGAAGACGTGCATACACTAAAAAGTCTTAATATGCTTTGCGTTCGTATTGTTTTTTGTCTGTATGCCGAAGATGCCGGCATATTCGGAAAGCATCTTATGTTTCACGATTACCTTAAACAATACCCTGCCAAAGATGTCCGCGGTAAACTTATTGAATTATTTAAAATACTTGACACAAAAATTGAGGACAGGGACGCATACTTAAACGACGATTTAGCTGCGTTTCCTTACGTGAACGGCGGACTTTTTGCAGATGAGGATATAGAAATACCGAATTTTAATCAAGAAATTATGGATTTGCTTTTGAATGAAGCAAGTATCGGTTTTGATTGGTCTGAAATCAGCCCGACAATTTTCGGCGCTGTATTTGAAAGCACATTAAATCCCGAAACAAGACGCAGCGGCGGTATGCACTACACTTCAATAGAAAATATCCACAAAGTTATAAACCCGTTGTTTTTAAACGAATTAAGAGCGGAATTTGAAAAAATCAAAGCAATATCTGTAATAAAAAACCGTAACAGCAAGTTGGACGCTTTTCAAAGCAGGCTTGCGGATTTAAAATTTCTCGACCCTGCCTGTGGCAGCGGAAATTTTCTCACTGAAACATATTTATCGTTGAGAAAATTGGAAAATGAAATAATCGCATTAAAAAATGACAATCAGATTCTTATCGGCAGAGAGGATATAATCAAAGTGTCAATAGGTCAGTTTTACGGTATTGAGATAAACGATTTTGCCGTTACGGTAGCGAAAACGGCTTTATGGATTGCGGAAAGCCAAATGATGAAGCAAACAGAAGACATAATCCACACAAGTCTTGATTTTCTTCCTCTTAAATCCTACGCGAATATTGTTGAAGGTAACGCTCTCAAAACGGATTGGAATGAGGTCGTGTCAAAATATGAGCTAAACTACATTATGGGAAATCCGCCGTTTATAGGCGCTCGTATTATGAATAAAGAACAAAAGGACGATATACTGAATGTCTTTAGGGAAACAAAGAGTGTGGGTAATCTTGATTATGTATCGGGCTGGTATGTTAAAGCAGCAAATTACATTGATAATACAACCATAAAATGTGCCTTTGTTTCTACAAATTCAATTACTCAAGGTGAACAATCGGCTATACTTTGGAAGCCTATTATGGAAAAGGGTATTAAAATTGACTTTGCATGGCGAACATTCAAATGGAACAGTGAAGCAAGCGAAAAGGCGGCAGTACATTGTGTAATAATAGGCTTTAGCGATAAATCTGTTAAAACAAAAAAAATACTGTTTCACAATGACCAGCAATACAATCTTGTCGAAAATATAAACGCTTATTTGATTGACGCACCCGATATATTTGTTTTGTCTCGAAAGAAACCTATCGCAAATGTTCCGCCTATTGATTTTGGAAATATGCCAAATGACAACGGATTTTTGAGTGATTTCAGTGATGAAGAAAAAAAACAAATTACAAATCAATACCCAAATGCCGAAAAAATGTTTAAACGGTTTGTCGGGGCAACTGAATTTTTGCATAATAAAACACGGTGGTGTCTTTGGTTGGTTGGTGTTTCGCCCTCGGAAATCAAAGAAATTCCTCCTGTCTATGAAGTCGTGAATAATGTTCGTAATATTCGCAATTCAAGCAGCAGAGAGGCAACAAGAAAATTAGCTCTCACACCTTATTTATTCGGAGAAATACGACAACCAGATGACGAGTACATAATTATACCACTTCATTCTTCTGAAAACAGAAAATATATTCCTGTTGGATATATGCAAAAAGATGTTATTTGCAGTAACGCTAATAGCCTATTACCCCACGCAAATCTATATTATTTTGGCGTTTTAATGTCAAATGTTCATAATGCTTGGGTAAGAGCGGTTTGCGGGCGAATTAAAAGTGATTACAGATATTCAAATACAATTGTATATAACAATTTCCCGTGGTGCAGTCCTACGCCGGAACAAAAAGCAAAAATCGAGCAGACCGCAAAAGCTATACTTGACGCAAGAGCGTTATACCCCGACAGCTCGCTTGCGGATTTATATGACGAGGTAACAATGCCGCCCGAATTAAGAAAAGCGCATCAACAGAATGACCGTGCCGTTATGGAGGCTTACGGTATTTTCCCGAAGGACGAAGCGTTTAAGAGCGAGTCGGCTTGTGTTGCTTTACTTATGAAAATGTATATTAAAATAACAAATAAGGCTAATAGGAGTTGAATTTTACAATGAAAAACAAACCTTCCCCTTTTCGCCGGCTTTTACTTATCCCCTTACAAATTATCATTGGCTTTCTGTTTATTTTGGCAGGTCTTTTTCTCGACCGTCTGATGTTTATAAAGCCGACAGGCAAAGGGCACGGTATCCCCTTTTTCACTGTGATTTTTATGCTTATTGCCGCAGCGGTGACGGTTATTGTTGTTATAACGGCATTGACGCTTACCTTTTACGATTTTCATAAGCAACGCAAAATGAGAGTTAATAAAATTCAGGAATAAATATTTAAAAAATATTTGCAATTTCTGTATTTTATGGTATAATAATAAGTGGCGTATTAAATATTTTTTTGAATTTACCGATATTATAAATAAAGGCGGTGCATTTTTTGGATAAATTTATTATAAACGGTGGTAAAAAGCTTTTTGGCGAAGTGGATATAAGCGGAGCAAAAAACGCGGCTGTCGCAATACTTCCCGCGGCGCTCCTTAACCGCGGTGTAAGCGTAATTGAAAATATTCCCGATGTTCAGGATATAAATTATTTGGTTGACGTTCTCGGCAGGCTCGGTGCGAAAGTTGAACGGTTGAGCCGAAACTCCGTAAAAATAGACGCAAGTGGCGAAATACTAACCGTTGCTGATTTTGAGGTGCTTAATCATCTTCGTGCCTCTTACTATCTTGTAGGAGCGCTTCTCGGAAGGTTTGGTAAAGCTGAGGTTACAATGCCGGGCGGCTGCAATTTCGGAGAACGTCCTGTTGATTTACATATGAAAGGCTTTGCCGCTATGGGCGCCGATGTCAGTATAAGTAGTGTATTTAAAGCAAAAAAACAGCTTCCTTTAAAAGCAGCGAATATTTACCTTGATACCGTAAGTGTTGGTGCAACAATTAATATTATGATAGCCGCTGTTCTTGCGGAAGGCACAACGATAATTGAAAATGTCGCAAAAGAACCGCACATTGTTGATGTCGCAAACTTTTTAAACGCTATGGGCGCTGATGTTAAAGGCGCCGGAACAGATGTAATAAGAATAAACGGTGTAAAAGAGCTTAACAAAAACATAACCTATACTCTTATTCCCGACCAAATAGAAGCCGGTACGTTTATGATTGCCGCGGCAGGCGCCGGAGGAAATGTGCTTATTAGAAATATAATTCCAAAGCATATGGAGGCAATAAGCGCCAAACTTGAGGAAATGAAAATAACAGTTGAAGAATACAGTGATTCAATACGTATTATAAGTGACGGAAAAATTGGCAAAGCTAATCTCAAAACGTTGCCATATCCCGGTTTTCCAACCGATATGCAACCGATTGCGGTTGCGCTTTTAACAGTTGCCGGCGGCACAAGTATTGTTACTGAAGGCGTGTGGGAAAACCGTTTTCAATATGTTGATGAACTTAGACGTATGGGCGCGCACATAACCGTTAACGGCCGAATGGCGGTTATTGAAGGCGTTGACCGGCTGAAAGGCGGAATTATCAACGCTACTGATTTACGAGCGGGAGCGGCCATGGTGGTTGCCGGTCTTATGGCAAATGGTAAAACCACCGTTAAAAATATTAAATACATTGACAGAGGCTACGAGCATTTTGAAGAAAAACTCCGCGCAATAGGCGCCGATATTCAGCGTGACTCTGATTATTCAAATTAAATTACCTGCTAACGGAGGGTATATGTTGCTTAAATTTTTTACACTTTCAAGCGGAAGCAGCGGAAATTCCACTTTTATAAGATACAACAATACCAAAATTCTGATAGATTGCGGTATAAGCGCGAAACGTATACGCGAGCGATTAAAATATATTGATGAATCTGCCGTTGACGCGGTTTTAATTACACATGAGCACAGCGACCACGTGTGTGGACTGCGTGTGTTCTCTAAAAATTGTCCTGTACCCGTCTATGCGACGACTCCTACTTGGGATATGCTCCATGGGTTAAGTGAAAATATTCCTATATTTAATAGGCAAATTGCCGTTCCCGGACAGACTTTTTGCGTGGGTGACATTGACGTTACTCCCGTATTAACATCTCACGACAGCGCAATGAGCGTAGGCTATATATTTAACTGCGGCGGCACAAAGTTTGCCGTTGCGACGGATAACGGCAGGCTAACGAGTGACTTTGCCGAAAGCCTTAAGGGTTGCGATACCGCTCTGATTGAAGCAAATTACGATGAGAAAATGCTTGAAAACGGACCTTACCCCTATCCTCTAAAAAAACGCATCGCCTCACATCTGGGGCATATGAGCAATAAACAAGCGGCAACTCTCGCCTGTGCGCTTACAAGAAGCGGCACAAAAAGGATTATTTTAGCTCATTTGAGCAAAGAAAACAACACTCCCGAAACCGCTTACAATACAGTAATGCGCGCGCTTGAAAATGAGCGTTTATCTGTTTCTCTAAAAGTAGCGGAAAGATACAGCCCGACCGATTTGCTTTTTGCAAAATAAAAGTACCGATACAGTTGTGCCTCGGAAAGGAATGGTTATAAATATGAAGATATCAACAAAAGGAAGATACGCAATGCGTCTTATGTTAGATCTTGCCGAAAATAACAACGGCGGCTTTATATCGCTTAAAGACGTTGCGGAGCGTCAGGGAATTTCAAAAAAATATCTTGAACAAATTGTTCCTGTATTAAACAAATCCGATATTCTCCAGACTAACAGAGGCTTTCAAGGTGGCTATAAGCTTGCCAGAGAACCCGAAAAATATACTGTTGCCGAAATTCTTATGCTTACCGAAGGCAGCCTCGCGCCCGTTGCTTGCCTTGATAACGAACTCAACGAATGTGAACGCAGTGCCGACTGCGCAATGTTGCCTGTTTGGAAAGGCTTAAACGATGTAATATATAAATATTTAAACAGCATAACCTTGCAGGATATACTTGATAAAAGAAGTTACATCAATAATTATATAATATAACCTAAGCGCACATGTCCCTGCCTCTAAGACTGGATCCATTTCAGAATTTCAATGAGAATTTTAATCTCCTACTGAAACCCTAAAGGGAGCTAACGCTCCTTGCGCATACGTAATTTATGGCAAGCTCTTGCCTTGTTAGAAAGGCAAGAGCTTGTTCCGATTTAAATAAAATCAACAATTAAAAATTCGTGTTGCCGCAAGGTTGATTTTATTGTTTCATACCACTGCGACACAACCAGCGCCTTGTGTGTGATATAAACAGTATTAAAAGCGCCTTTTTGACAAGGCGCTTTTAGCTTTATATAATTTACATTTTCAGGAAACCGCATAAAACAATCTTTTAACGGATATTACCGCCTGCTCGGCAGTATAGCCAGTTTTTGGCGAGAAGTTTCCATCTCCAACTCCGCCCATAACGGCATATCCTGCTGCATTATCCTTTACTCCGGCAATTTTATACACACTTTCTTTTGCCCAATCGCTGATAAGCACGTCATCTGCAAATACATCCACCGAATTTACTTCAAAATTGGGGCTTAAGAGATTTAACAATCTTGCAAGCATTGTTGCCGCCTGTTCACGGGTAAGCACGCCTTTAGGGTCAAAAACGCTCTCCGCAATTCCGTTTATAATACCGCAATTGCTTACAAATTCTATCTCCAAATCACCGTCTGTATCGTTAAATTTAAAAGAGTAATTCTTATCTATATTATCGACATATTTATTATAATCTAAAAAATTAGAAAGAACAAGCGCTATAATATGCGCAAATTCACCTCTTGTAATATTCCTCACAAAATCGCCGCTTTTTATAAGCTCATCTGTAATTATATTGCCCATATGCGCCTGCAAAAGCTCACTTTCCGCCCACGGGCTGACTTTTACGTTTTCACCTAAAGCAGATTTAATATTATATATTTTAACCTCACCAACAATAATTATAAGAGTCGAATATCCTCCTTCGGCAGAATCAAGGAAAAGAAGATATGCTCCATCGGATATTTCTGTTTCGGGAAATTTTCCTTCATTGAATATTTTTGACGCCATCGCAATATTCTCCGGCAGCATACATTCAAAGTCCGTATCGTTCAAAAGCGTTACGTTTATTTCGCAAAGCATACCGTTAAGAGCGTCACCCAAAATCGTCATTTTAACCGGAGCGTCAAATAAAAGTATATCAACGCCTTTTAAATTCTTATAAGTTCCCTCGCTGCTGAAAACAGCAGTGGATTTTACAGATTCAAACGTATAAGTTTTTCCTTCCATTCCGTCAGCGAATACAAAAACAAAATTCATAATAACACACAAAACCAGAACCACTGAAACAATTTTTTTCATTATAATTACACCTCTTTTGTGATTTATAAGTTTATTATACTATACAAAAGCGCAGATTGTCAAGAAAAAATAGTGTAAAAAATGAATTTGCCTCACGAGAAAACAAGAGAAAATAAAAGAAAAATCGTAAAAATATTAGATTTTAAAACGCAAATTAAAAAAATTCCAAAAAACTCTTGACAAATTATTACTACCGTGGTATAATATAACCTGTTAATAAAAGATTATAAATTATTTGTGCCGTATAATATGGCACACGAAAATGGAGGTAAAAACATTATGTCAACTTATATGGCAAAACCTGCTGACGTTGAAAGAAAATGGTATATACTTGACGCAGAAGGCAAATCGCTCGGCCGCACAGCAGCCGCTGCAGCAATGCTTCTTCGCGGCAAGCATAAACCTACTTTCACGCCTCATGTAGATTGCGGCGACCACGTTATTATTATCAACGCCGAAAAAGCTGTACTTACAGGCAAAAAACTTACAGACAAGTATCATATCCACCACACAGGCTGGATTGGCGGTCTTAAAATGGTTCAGTATAAAGAGCTTATGGTTAAAAATCCCGAACTTGCGTTTAAATACGCGGTTGAGGGTATGCTTCCCCACAACACAATAGGCAGAAAAGCTGCTACAAGGCTTCGTGTTTATAAGGGCGCAGAGCATGAGCATGCAGCTCAAAAGCCTGAGGCATGGACTCAGGAAATTAAGTAAGGAGGGATAGAACAATGGCAGCAATTCAATATTACGGAACAGGAAGAAGAAAAAGTTCTGTCGCTCGTGTAAGACTTATTCCCGGAAAAGGTAACATTACAATAAATGACAGAACAATAGATGATTATTTCGGTCTTGAAACCCTTAAGGTTATTGTTAAACAGCCTCTTGCCGCAACAGGCACCGAAGGCAAGTTTGACGTAGTTGTTAAGGTTCATGGCGGCGGTTTCACAGGTCAGGCAGGCGCAATCCGTCACGGTATTGCGAGAGCGCTTCTTAATGTAGATGAAGAAAGCTACAGATTAGTGCTTAAAAAAGCCGGCTATCTCACTCGTGACCCTCGTATGAAGGAAAGAAAGAAGTACGGCTTGAAGGCAGCTCGTCGTGCACCGCAGTTCTCAAAGAGATAAAAATACAATTACAAATGCTCAAAAATCCCACAACCAAGCGGTTTGTGGGATTTTTCTATGCCCGAAAATCTTTGATGAGTTTGTCTTAATTTGACGAAATTTAACCCAAAATAAATCAATTTGCTGGGGTTTATAAGGGGTGAAAATGCCTTTTTTGAGGTCAATGGGGTTTATAAAAGGGTGAAAATTGAGTTGTTTTTTTGGGGTTAGTATAACATTTTCGACTACTCGTTATTTTCATTTGATGGTTTTGTAAGAATTTGACCGAATTTAACAAAACAAAAATAGTTTTATAGTTTTTTCATAATAATTTTTATGAATCACGAAAGGAGGGGTTGTATGTACCAAGTATTAAACTACGATGATAAAGACACCAAAAGAAAAAAGCATCAGCCTACACTTATGCAAATTGAATTTAGCACCTTGAAAAAAATCATATTTACATTTGTTATTATGTCTGTGCTAATAGCATTCGTGTATTTTTATAATATCCCCGATCCTAATATGATTCTTATTGCCGGATTGGTTTTGTGTTCTGCTGTTTTCGGATACGGTGGTGGAATTACGGCAGGCGTAATTATGCTTTTATATACCCTGTTTTTCTTTTCGACGGAACACAGCTTTATCCATTTTACAGAACAGAACATACAAAAGGTGTTTGTGACTATTATTGGAATTGTAGCTGATTTGCTTTTGGTATGTTCCTTAAAGCGTGAAGAAATAAAGGCGTTTAAAGATGTAAAATTTCTTACCGAAAAATTGCAGAACGAAAATGAAAATCTGCAAATCATTTCAATGCAAGATGTTTTAACAGGACTTCAAAACAGACTTGCACTACGACGGGACTATGATTCGTATAAAAACCGTGAGCTTACAGTTATGATGCTTGATTTAGATAATTTCAAAATAATCAATGATACTTACGGTCATGCTGAGGGCGACAAAGTTTTGAAAAAAACAGGTGAGCTTCTTGCAAAAACTTTTGGCAAAGATTATTGCTACCGATACGGCGGTGATGAATTTCTTGTCCTCTGCCCTGACTTGTCAGAAAGTGAATTTATAGAAAAGCTCAACGACATGATGAAATCAAAACCAAGTTTTAATATAAATGAAATATCTGTAAATGTAGAGTTTTCATTCGGTTATGTTCACGATTTAGTGAGAGATATAGAAGATTTAAGACAGTTCTTTTCTCTTGCGGATCAGCGTATGTATGCGGCAAAAAATGCCAAGCAATAATGGTCTTTATATATAATATAATGCTTTTGTAAGCGTGTTTACTTTGCTCTTTTTAAGAGATAGTGAACACGCTTTTTTTATTGCCAAAATTTTAAAGAAAGGAAGGAAACAAAAATGCTTTACAACAAATGCGATGACCGTAATAACCAAAGCGGTTGCTATGATCCGACTGCGTACAACGCATTAAGAAAAATTAAAAAGGATGAACGCCGGGCGCTCATTCAAAAGATGAATGCCCTTGCCAATCAAAACGGTTATCAGATTATCAGTATTATCAAACTTCGTGAAATAGACTTTTAAATGGTTTTTATTCTGAATGAAAGGAGGTCAAGGAGTTGTATGAATATTTTTACGGAGAGGAATCAAATCAGTTTTCGTTTTACAGAATACCAAAAATACTGTTTACTGATGAAGCTTTTAAAAGTATATCACCGGAGGCAAAAATTCTGTACGGCATACTGCTTGACAGAATGAGCCTGTCACAGAAAAACGGTTGGACAGACGATTGCGGCAGAGTGTATATAGTTTTTACCGTTGAAGAAATAATGTCCTCTCTCGGCTGTCAGAACCAAAAGGCAAACAAACTTATGTATGAGCTTGAGAAAAAGTGTGGTCTTATTGAACGCAAACGGCAGGGCTTGGGAAAACCAAATCTCATATATGTTAAGAATTTTATTGATAATTCAAAATCACACATCAAGAAATGTGAAAATCACACTTCTGGAAATGTGAAAAACACACATCAAGAAATGTTAAAATCACACACTAATAATACTGATATAAATAATACTGATTTTAGTGATACTGATAATCCTTTCCTTTCGGAAACGGATGAGCGATTGAGCTATCGTGACATCATCAAAGAAAATATTGATTATGACATTCTTATTAAAAATTATCCGTTTGAAACAGATACCATAAATGAGATGCTTGAACTGATTTTAGATACCGTTTGCTCTAAAAGACAGTATATACGAATAGCCGGAGATGATAAGCCACATTCGGTTGTAAAAAGTCAACTGCTCAAAATTACAAGTGAACATATATCGTACTGTATTGACTGTTTGAAAGAAAGTACAGCAGATGTCAAAAATATCCGTCAATACATACTTGCCACTTTATATAATGCTCCACTTACCATTTCCAATTATTACGGAATGAAAGTAAGACACGATATGGCAACAGGATAGGAGGTGAAAAATATGCCAAAGAATAAAGAATTTGATCCTACAAAAATATTAGAAGTTAAACTTTCAGAATTGCATCCGTTCAAAAATCATCCGTTTAAGGTTTTAGACGATGATTTAATGCAGCAGACAGTAGATAGCATCCCATCTTCGCCCGGAAGCATTACATCCAAAATAACCAGCTCCGGAACTTGCTTTTTAATTGCAGACCAAAATTCTTCGTCATTTTCAAATCCTTT
>CACZWD010000016.1 GCA_902784805.1 uncultured Ruminococcus sp.
TTTAAAAATTTTATGGAAAGAAATAAGAGTCGCCATGCTTTGCGGGCTTACTCTCGCCGGAGCGAATTTTTGCAAGATGATGCTTGTCGATAAAGCGTCTATCGCGCAGTCCGGCTCGAATGTTATGCTTGTATGCGCGGTTGTGTCGCTTACGCTTTTTGTCGCTGTTATGATAGCGAAGCTTGTTGGCTGCAGTCTTCCCATTGCCGCGAAACGCATAGGCTTTGACCCGGCGGTTATGGCAAGCCCGTTCATAACTACAATTGTTGACGCCTGCGCACTTCTTGCGTATTTTAACATCGCAAAGCTTATTTTAAAAATTTAACCAAACAAAAACGGAATGACTTTTCATTCCGTCAACCTGATGACAAAGTCATCAGGTTGAGCAGAGGCTGAGAAACGAAGGTATATTTCGTCCTTTAAATCTCGTCGGCGTACATAGGTACGGTAGAGGTTTAAAGGATGGAAAGCAAGCAGCGGCGCGGCTTTAAATAAATTTGCTTGCGTTAGACCGAGTTTGTCAGCACTCTGACGGAATGACATATATCATTCCGTTGTTCGTTATATATTTACACGTAAAGCTGTCGTTTGATTTTATTTGATGTTGTTTTCTCAAACTCACTGTCACGAATAATTAAATGCTTAATCTGTTTGTACTGCGGAAGCGGAGCGAGGACTTCTTTTATTTTATTTTTAAGCCCGGCTTCGGTTATTGACATATCAGGGTCTAAATATACCTGCGCGGTGAGGTCTTTTTCCTCGCCCGATTCATTTTTTACGGAATATACAATAACTTCTTTGACTTCCTCTATCGCGGCAATATATTCCTCAATTTCTTCGGGGAAAACATTTTTGCCGTTCGCAAGAACAATCATATTCTTTTTGCGTCCCGTTATTATAAGTCTGCCCTCTTTGTCAAGCCTGCCGTAGTCGCCGGTATAAAACCAACCGTCACGAAGCACTTCCACCGTTTGTTTACCGTCTTTATAATATCCCATCATAACCGTGGGACCTTTAACCTTTATTTCACCTATACCGTCAGCCGAAGGATTGCTGATTTCAACTTCAAGACCGGGCAGAGGCAAGCCCGTTGTGCCGGGGAAATTAAAATAATCTCTGTTTGCCGTAACAAGGGGCGAACATTCCGTAATGCCGTATCCCGAAACGAGCGGCAAGCCGATATCGTCGAAAAACTCAACAAGCTCACCCCGAAGCGGAGCGCCGCCGCAAAGAATTTTTTTCATATTTCCGCCAAACACTTCGTGGATTTCTTTAAAGAATTTTTTTCTTTTGTCAATGCCGATTTTCCTTAAACAATTACTTAAAAAAACAAGCGCTTTAAAGCCTTTTTCTTTTCCCGAAGCTACAACGAAAATATAATCGGGTTTATACTTTTTAAAGTTTTTAAGCACGTTTTTAAGCTTGCCGTTTATACATAAAGTAGCTTTATAATAAAGCGCTCCGAGTATGCCGCAGACCGATTCGTAAGCGTGATGATACGGAAGCACCGAAAGCCCTACGGTGTATATCCTTGAGGCGCTTAAACCTGCATACACGTCCGAAACAATATTTTTTTCGGAAAGCATAACGCCCTTGGATTTTCCCGTTGTTCCGGAAGTGTAAAGTATCATTTTAAGCTCGTTGACATCATTCGGAGGGGTTTCGATAAAACTCCTGTCGCCGGCTTCATAAAGCGCCTTGCCTTCAGACATAAAGTTTTCAAGCGTCTTTTCAGGCTCCTTTTCGTTTTCATCAAGCGAAACAACCTCAATTTTTTTATCTGTAATTTCATTTTGCAAAAGGGGGAGATATTTTGCGTCACAAAAAACAATATCCGCTTCACTATGATTGATAACATTAATTATATCCTTATCGGGTAAATCCTTATCAATCGGCACAAAGACGTTTGTTGACGAAAGCGCCGTGAGATATACCTCAATCCATTTATACCTGTTTTGTCCGATACATGAAACTCTTTTTTTAATATATCCCTTTTTTGTGAGAGCGGTTCCGAGATAAAGCGTTCTGAAATATAGCTCCTTATATGTAACGCTGTAATCCTTTTTCGCTTCCTCAAAAGCGACCGCTTTACGGTCTCCGATTTTTTCGGCTCTTTCCGAAAGCATTTCTCTGACATTGTTAAACGGCTCCATATCGTACCACGGGTATTTTTTTTGTTTATCCAAAATATTATCTCTCCTTTTGGTTTTTACATACTATTTCATTTAGTATTCAAAACTATTTTAGCATATTTTGCTATTTTTGTCAATACTTTTTAAGCATATTAATTTTTTTATAAATATATGAAAAAATTTAAAAAATTTTTCTTGATTATAAGTTGTTTTTATGTTATTATATATATAGTTATTTTTTTTGAAAGGTTATGATTATAAATGAAATATCTTGTTCTTTTGGGTGACGGAATGGCAGACTATAAAAACGACGCTCTCGGCGGCAAAACGCCGCTTGACGTAGCAAACAAGCCATATATTGATTCGCTTGCAAAAAAAGGAATTATGGGTACGGTTAAAACGGTGCCGGACAGCTTAAAGCCGGGCAGTGATGTGGCAAATCTTTCGGTTATGGGATATAACCCCGAAAAATATTATACGGGACGCTCACCGCTTGAAGCCGCAAGTATGGGGGTTAAGCTTCTTCCGACAGATATTACCTTCAGGTGCAATCTTGTAACGCTGTCAAGCGAAGCCGTTTATGAAGATAAAACAATGCTTGATTATTCGGCAGGTGAAATAACAACCGCGGAATCGGCAGAAATAATAAAATCAATAGCAACGGCGTTTAATACAAATGAAATTGAATTTCACAGCGGTATATCGTACAGACATCTTATGGTATGGCACGGAGCCGAGATGGATTTTGACCTTACGCCGCCTCACGATATATCCGGCAAAAAGGTTGCGGAGCATATGCCGGGCGGCAAATACGCCGATATTATAGGCGGTCTTATGAAAAAAAGCGTAGAGATTTTAAAAGACCATCCCATAAACAAAAGCCGCATAGAGCGCGGACTTAATCCCGCGACTTCAATTTGGATATGGGGCGAAGGCACTGCTCCCGCCATTGATAGTTTTTATGAGAAAAACGGCGTTCGGGGAAGCGTTGTTTCCGCTGTTGACCTTGTTAAAGGTATCGGTGTATGCGGAGGACTGAATGTGCCGGAAGTAGAGGGCGTAACAGGTACGCTTAATACAAATTACGAAGGAAAAGTAGAAGCTGTTATAAATGAGTTTAAAAACGGCAGCGATTTTGTATATCTTCATTTTGAGGGTCCGGACGAATGCGGACATCAGGGTGACGTTAAAGGAAAGGTAACGGCAATTGAACGCATTGATAAGCTTGCGCTGAAGCCGATTCTTGAGGCGTTTAAGAAAATGGGTGAGGATTACGCGATTCTTATTATGCCCGACCACCCGACTCCGCTTTCAGTACGTACACATACACGTGACGCTGTGCCGTTTGTGCTTTACAGAAGTACAGACGAAAAAAACAATCCGGATTACGTATATACGGAAGAAAGAGCCGAAGCAACCGGCGTAAAGGTTGCTCACGGATATGAGCTTATAAGTATGCTTCTCGGTAAAAAATAAGGAGACCAAATGACAAAAAAAGATAAGATTTCAGAAATTAAAAAAATTTTTGATGAAATATATCCCGAAGCTGATTGCACGCTTGATTACACAAATCCGCTGCACCTTCTTATCGCCACACAGCTTGCGGCGCAGTGTACCGACGCAAGGGTAAATCTTGTTACACCTGCGCTTTTTGCCCGTTATGAAACCGCTGCCGATTTTGCCGCTGCCGATATAAAAGAGCTTGAAGGGTATATTTATTCAACGGGTTTTTATCATAATAAAGCGAAAAATATTATAGCCTGCTGTAAAATGCTTGAAGAAAAATACGGCGGCGAAGTTCCTTCCGAAATGGAGGAGCTGACCGCGCTTCCCGGAGTCGGGAGGAAAACGGCGAATATAATTATAGGCGATATTCACCACAAACCCGCTGTTGTCGTTGATACGCACTGCAAACGCATTGCGAAAAGACTTGGACTTACAAAAAATACCGACCCCGAAAAGGTTGAGTATGACCTTGCAAAGATACTCCCGCCCGAATATACTTATATTTTTTGTCATCAGATTGTATATCACGGCAGAAATTACTGCAAATCACAGCGTCCCGACTGCGGAGGCTGTCCGTTAAACGGAATTTGTCCGAAAATAGGCGTTAAAAGCGCGTAAAGGAGGGAAATAAAATGCTTGGAAATTTTACTTACAGTAACCCGACAAGGCTTCATTTTGGAGATAAATCGCTTGAAATGCTTAAGGAGGAGCTTGCTTTGTTCGGCAAAAATGTTTTGCTGACTTACGGAGGAGGTTCTATCAAAAAAACAGGTCTTTATGATGAAATTGTCAAAATACTAAATGACTGCGGCAAAAAAATCACGGAGCTTCCCGGTGTTATGCCGAACCCGACAGTTGAAAAACTTTATGAAGGCGCAAAGCTGGCACGGGAAAGCGAGGCGGAGCTTATTTTAGCTGTCGGCGGCGGAAGCGTTTGCGATTACTCAAAAGCTGTATCGGTTTCGGCATACTGTAATGAGGACCCTTGGGAAAAATATTATATTAAACAGGAAGATGTCGATAATAAAATAATACCTGTCGGCTGTGTACTCACAATGGTCGGAACAGGCTCCGAAATGAACGGCGGCGCCGTCATTACCAACCACGCCGCAAAGCTTAAAATCGGTCATGTTTTCGGTGATAATGTTTTTCCGAAATTTGCAGTTCTTAATCCGAAGCTTACCTATACACTTCCAAAATATCAGATGGTTGCGGGCTTTTTTGATATAATGAATCATATTACCGAGCAATATTTTTCGGGAACGGACGACAACACCTCCGATTATCTTATGGAAGGGCTTATGAAATCACTTGTTGTAAGCTCAAAAGAAGCCGTTAAAAACCCCGAAAACTACGAAGCAAGAAGCAACATTATGTGGATTGCGACCTGGGCGCTCAATACACTTGTCGCAAAGGGCAAAACGACCGATTGGATGGTTCATATGATAGGTCAGGCTGTCGGCGCTTATACAGACGCGACTCACGGTATGACGCTTGCGGCGGTTGCGCTTCCGTATTACCGTCATATTATGCCTTACGGAACAGAAAAATTTAAAAGATTTGCCGTAAATGTATGGAATATAAATCCCGAATGCAAGGACGATATAAGTATTGCAGAAGAAGGGCTTAAAGCTATGGAAAGCTGGATGAAAGAAATAGGGCTTGTTATGAAAACCTCTGAGCTCGGAATGACGGAAGATATGATTGAAGGCATTGCGGACGCTGTATTTTTGCTTGACGGCGGATATAAAAAGCTTACCCGTGAAGAAGTTATTGAGATATTAAAAGAATCAATGTAAAATGGTTGAATTGAATTGTGCGGTTCTGTATGGAATCGCACAATTTACATTTATGAATTAATACTGTGTTGACGGGGAGCTTTTTGTGCGTTGGGCGCAGATAAACGCGCTTATGGGAATGATGCAGATTTCAATTGCGCCATGGAGAGTTTTAAGCAAGGAAAATGTCGAAAGAGTCTTGGCTGCATTAAAACTGCATGAAAAATTCGGTGATGGTGATACTTTTTTGAAGCTTGCGAAAAATGCCGCAGGAACGGGAGAGCCGGTAGTAAGACATATGGCATACGTTTTTCCGGGTGAAGGCTTTGAAACGGCAGGCGTACAGTTTATGCTCGGAAATGACATTATGGCGGCGCCTGTTCTTGAAAAAAGAGCAAAAAATAAAAGTGTGAAATTTCCGTCGGGAATATGACGGGGCACTGACGGAAAAACACACAGCTGAAACACGTGGGTTAATATATCGGTTAATCCGAACAGTATTTTGTATTTTAGAAGGCTATAATGTAGAGCGCATGAAAAAATTGAAGTGCCTGATATAAAAAATCGGAAATGCTGAATTACGGTTATGGCAAACCAAACAGCCAATAGAAATTTAAAATAAAAGCAAGTTTTCTTATCTGTTTTTATAACAGTAAGAAAGCTTGCTTTTTTCTTTTATTATTAAAAATAATGTCAAAAAGTTTTTTTTCAAAAAATTTTCTTTTATAAAAAACATTTACAAATAAAGATACAGCCTTTTACTTTAAGTATTCGACAAAATTATACAATAAAAAAAGAATTTTTGCGTAAAAGGCGTTTTAAACGCAAAATACCCGTGTCGAAATTTGCGATAAAAAGTAAAAAAGCAGAAAACATTAATTTTATTTTATGTTAAAATGCTGTTGTGCCGAAAAGATACAGTATTCTCAAAATAAGGTACAAAAGTTTTCTAAAGAAAGGAAGGAAAGTATGTTCGGAAAAAATGTAAAAGAAGTAAGTGATTTGAGCGCTGAAGCAGGTTCTGAAAGACTCGACGGTATTATTGATAGGATAATGCGGTTTACGGGAGCAAAAAACATTGATGAGCTTGAAGAGATTGTGAGTTTTGCTACCAATGCTGAAAAAAGCGATGAGCTTGATAACGACAGCAGACTTTTTGAAGCGGTAAGCGCAATAAAAAATAATCACTCTATTCTTGAGGCAAAGGAAATGGAAAAAAATGAGGATTTCGTAAATGCTGTTTTTGCCGGCTTTGAGCCTGAAAAGGCGTACAAGCTCGCAAAATGCGAAGAACTTATAAACGCCGCCTATGCCGACGGAGAAGAACATGGAAAAGCAGCCGTTAAAGCAAAGGAAGACCGTATAGGTGAAGTTGGTATGACTGTTACGGGCGGCTATAAGGCTGAAATCGACCCAAGTAAAATGACAATGGACGATTTGAAAAAAATTAAAGAAAGATTAAGGAAAGGAGAGAATGTCAGAATTTAATTGACAAAAACGCAAATGAAAGAAATAGTAATGAATTTAAGTAAATTTGGAGAGCCGAATGTTCAGGTATCGGCAAACAACCCGGCAAGCGTAAGAGCATTTTATGACAAGAATCTTGTGCTTAACACAAAACCTGTACTTGTTCACGCTCAGTTTGGACAAAAAAGAAATATTCCCAAAAACGGAGGCAAGAGAATAGTTTTCAGAAAGCTTGCTCCGCTTCCCAAGGCAACAACGCCTTTAACCGAAGGTGTTACACCAAACGGAAACAATATGACATGGAGTACGGTTGAGGCAACTCTTGACCAGTACGGAGATTATATAACCGTATCTGATGTTGTACAGACAACAGGCATTGATAATACACTTGTTGAGGCGGGAGAAATTCTTGCTATGCAGGCAGGCGAAACACTTGACGCGATTTCAAGAGAAGTGCTGAACTCAGGAACTAACGTTCAGTATGCTGAAAACGGCGTGGCAAGATGTATGCTTGTAGGAGGCAAGGAAAGCGGAAACGATTATCTTACAGTTAATGCAATAAAAAAAGCGGTAAGAACTCTTAAAAGAAATAATGCGAAAAAAATAAACGGTTATTACGTCGGAATTATTCATCCGGACGTTGCTTACGACCTTATGAGTGATCCGCTTTGGGAAAACGTAAAAGCCTATTGTGACCCCGAAGATATGTATAACGGTGAAATCGGACGTATTCACGGTGTGCGTTTTGTTGAAACAAGCGAAGCAAAAATTTTTACAAGCGATGACCTTTGCGCAGAATCACGTACGCTTACGGTAACGGCTGTTTCGGGAAAAGTGATCACCGTTGATGAAACGCTTAATGAAAGCGATAACCTTACAGGAAGAAAAATTATTATAAACGGTGTTCCTTATACTATATCAAGCTTTTCTGCAAGCAACAACACAATTACGATAAAAGAAGATCTTGTAAGCGGCGATTTGAAACCTTCTGCCGATGATGATATTTATCCCGGTGAAAGCGGCGCGGAAGGCAGAGATGTTTACTCAACACTTATTATAGGCGCTAACGCTTACGGTGTAACGGAAATTGACGAAGGCGGACTTAAAAATATTGTTAAGCCGCTTGGCTCCGGCGGAACGGCAGATCCGCTTGACCAGAGAGCAACAACAGGCTGGAAAGCACTTACGGCAACAAAAATTCTTGTTGATGAATATCTTGTAAGAATTGAGTCGGCTTCAAGCTACGATAAAGAATAAAGTGAGGTAATTGAAAATGGCATCAACCAAAAAAAAATTAACGGCGGGACGTAACTATTATAAACAGCTTGTGGAAGTTACGCTCGTAAAAGACAATAATAACTACAAAGATGATGTTACCATAACATATAACGGAACAAATTATCAGATTCAAAGAGGCGTGCCTGTTCAGGTGCCTATGTATATTAAGCTTATTCTTGAGGACGGATACCGTCAGCAAATGGCGGCTGATGCTTACAGTGAAAAGCTTGCAAACGATTTTTTGGAAAAAACAAATAAAATCGGTGGCTGATTAACATTTGTGACGGTACATGGGATATGCCGACAGCTTTTATACGAAACTGAAATAATTTGACGGTTCGGGGGGCGGTCTGTTCGCAGACCGCCCTGCTTGCAAACCGCAAGCCCAAAGGAAAGGAATGATTATAAAAAATGACTACAATTGAAGATATTTTGATGCTCGTTGATACGCTTGCGCCCAACAACTGCACAAAGCAGCAGAAGCTCTACTGGTTTAACCAGTGCGAAAGTATTATTTTTGAAAAAGCGGCGCATAGATACAAGTATGTCGAAACCAAAGTGTCCGCAGGGATTGTTGAGCTGCCGGAAGGATATAATTCTTCGGATATTGAGGCAGTTTATATTGACGGGAAATTTGTCGGAAGAATTAATGTAAGCTTAGGTTTTGGTAATATTGTTTCGCCGCAAAGTAAAGTGATAGGCGTAGTTTTAAAAGAGCATTACAAAGAGATTAAATATACCGCGTATGAGGGAAGTATAGCTTTTCAAGGAAGCACGATTATAATGCCGGGACACCCGTTTGTAAGCGGTGACAGCATTGATATTGACTGCAGTGAATTTCAGGGAAGAGTTAAGGTTCTCGGAACAAGCGGAAGCAGTATTTATACAAATAATGATTTTGTGACAAACACTGTGACGGGTAAAGCAGAAAAAGCGCTTGACATGGAGGTCAGCTTAAAAATGCCATATGACAGGCTGTATATCGATTATATAACTGCGCAGATTGATTATTATAACAAGGATTTTGAAGGATATAATAATAATATGTATATTTTTGACAAAATGCTTGATGAGCTTACAAGAACAAACAAAAGCAGAAGCTTTGGCATAGGGCTTAAAAAGCTTGTGCATATATGGTAAGGAGGTGATTTTATGCTGCCTGTTTTACCAAAAGTCACAAGACTAAAAGAAAGAATCATCACAGCTTTTGGCGGTATTGATAGACGTGATAACGCGAAAGAAAACGGTTTTTCCGTTATTACGGGAGCTGATAATAAAGGCGGAATTATAGAAACTTACGGAAGTTTTTATAAAGTCGAAACGGGATATGAATTTTCAAGTGATGATATTATTGTGCTGAGCAACAGCAATAACAGCGTGGATTATTTTTATCTCGGGGAAGGCGGTTTTTATAAAAACGGAAATCTTCTGCCGTTTAATATGTCCGAACACACATATTCGGGAAGAAGCTGGGTTAAAGACTATGTAAGCGATATAGATGAATCCGGCGGGCATTTTTGCTGGGCGGGCGATTATGAAAGCACAAGCCTTTTAAGGTACGGAGAATATATTTTCGCGGTGCCTCAGATGCTTATGACGGACGGTATAAAAACATATAAATGGGATAGGTCGGAAGCGGTTTCGATAAACAATCAATATGTTACGACTTCATACGGAGAGCTTAAATTAAGCTTTAACGAAAGCTGGAGAAAAGAGCATTTTGACGGTTTTAAAGAAGGAGATATTATAGAGCTTTTTAATAATGGGAGCAGAGTTGACGGAATAATTACCGTTTTTTCAAATAAAAACGGTACAATAATTCTTAAAGGCACAACGGAGGAAGGAGTAAAGCTGTCGTCAAGCGCGTTTAATGTGAGCGGAAATATGAGCTTTTTCCTGATGAGGCATAAGGATATACCAAAATTTACGGACGCAGCGGTGATTTATAACCGTATGTGGGGCGTTTCGGGGAACAGAATATACGCTTCAAAGCTTGCTCATCCCTTCGCTTTTAAAGAAACTGACGGAACGTCTGCGGACGCATGGTGGGCGGATACGGAGGACGCTAACAATTTTACGGCAATTACAAGCCTTAACGGCAGAGTTGTCGCTTTTAAGAACACGTCCGCATACGAAATATACGGAACGGTTGCGCCTTATACGGTTAAGGATGTAAGCCGTTCGCTCGGCTGTATTGATAAAAATTCACTCGGCGAGGTAAACGGAGTTTTGTTTTTGTTGACAAACGAAGGTATGCAGGTATACGGAGGTTCAAAGTTTGTAAATATAAATGATGAGCCTGCATTTTACGTGAAAAATGCCTGCGGAAAAGGTCACGGGAGCAAATATTACGCGATTATCGGAGGAAAAGTTTATAAATACGATTATTATAGCGGACTTTGGACTTGTGTGACAGATTGCGTGTTTATAAGACTTGTTGAGATATCGGGTGAAATATTTGGTCTGAAGGCTGACGGAACGCTTGTTCAGCTTACGGGAGAGCAGCTTTCGTTTGTTGATTATACCGGTACAGTAAATTCCGATTGGTGTATTGAGTCGGTTACTGTCGGCGGCGGAGATTTTTACGCGGAGGGCATAAACCGTCTGGAGCTACGTTTTGAAGGAAATGCTGGAGGGAGGCTTGTTGTTTCGGTTTCGAGAAATGGCGGAAATTTTGAAAATTACGCCGATATAACCGTTACAAAAAACGGATGGCAGATTTTCAGCGTACCGATATATATGAAGCCGTGTTCTGTGTTCAAATACAGAATAAGCGGAAGCGGCAAGCTCAGACTCAGACTTTTAAAATACTGTTACCGCAAAGGAGGAGAAGCGAGCGGCTATGAGCATACTTAAAGATGAGTTTTCCGATGACGCGAAAAGAAGAATTAACAAGCTTGAAAATGAGCTGGAGGAGTTTAAGGTTAGTGTAAGTGAAGATAATTTAAAGCTTAAAGTGCCTTATGCAACCGACAGAAAAGGAAGCGGTATAGGTTTTGAAATAGACGGGAACGTTTTATCGGTTTACGTCGGAGATGAAAAAGCAGGTCAGATAAGCCTGGCATAAATTAGGAAAGGAAGAATAAAAAGTGAAAATATTTATTGACCCCGGACATGGTGGAAGCGACCCCGGCGCGGTCGGAATGAATGGGACGAGGGAAAGCGATGTGGCGCTTAAGACAGGCACAGAACTTAAAAATTTACTGAAATCTTGCGGATTTGCGGTGCGTATGAGCCGTGAAACAGACATTGATGTGTCACTTACAGGACGGACGGAGCTTGCGAACAAGTTTGGAGCGGATATATTTGTAAGCATACATTGTAACGGCTTTACAAATCCGACTGCCTGCGGGAGCGAAGTATATTCGTTTCCGGGAAACGCTGAAGCGAAAAGGCTTTCAGAAATTTTATTATGGCATATATGTAACGGACTCGGAACAAACAGCCGGGGAGTAAAAAAGGAAAATTTCGCTGTACTCAGAATGAGCAAAATGCCCGCGGTACTTGTGGAAACGGCATTTATAACAAATCCCGATGAAGAGAAGATGATGAGCGAAGCTGATTTTTTTAAAAAAGCAGCGTGTGCTATGGCAAAAGGTATATGCGAATATTGCGGTATAAACGCGGATTTCCCGGCGGAAGTGAAGGAACATTGGGCAAAGACGTATCTTGACAGTCTGATAAGAAAAGGATATATTGAAAGCCCAAATCTTTGGGAGCGGTTTGAGGAAACGCCGACAATCGCAATGATTCTTGCGCTGGCAGACAAAATAACAGGACAATAAAAAGAAGGGACGTGATTTTATGGCTTTTATAAAAGATCCTCAGGAAAGATTTGAGTATTATTTTAATGTTGCGAACAGTCTTGGAGAAAAGTATGATAAAAAACTTAAAAGCGCCGAAAGTGAAAAATTTGTATATGATGTAACAAAGGACCCTGAATATAAAGAGGCAACGGAACAAATTGCCGAAAACGCGAGATATCTTACAAATAAAAAAGGGGGAGATTACGCGGCATATTCTTTGGGTTACGACAATTCACTGAAGGAGATTACCGAAAAAGATATTGCAAAGAGCGAGAAAGAGGCAAAAAAGACTGCCGCATCGGAAATTGAAAGAAAAAATTATAACCGCTGGCTGGAACAAAAGGCAAGCAATCTTATGCATATAAAGAGAAGCTACGCCAAAAAGTTCGGTGACGCTATATATAATATGCAAAAAGCAAATGAAGAGGTTATGAAAAGAAAGGCGGGATATTAAAAAATGATTGGCGGCACCGAAACAAACGTGGCGGCAAAATCTGTCATCGGAACCGTTATGTGCGTCATAAGTTACCTTAGGGGAGAGTTTAATGAGCTTTTGATTGTTCTTGCCGTATTTATTGTGAGCGACTATATTTGCGGAGTAACACTTGCTCTTGTAAAAGGACGTTTTTCGGTAAAAAAAGGAATGCTCGGAGCTGTAAAAAAACTCTTTTACATATTTCTTGTACTTATGGGTTTTATGATAGACCTTCTTGTCGCGCTTGTCGGAGAAAGGCTTGGACTTACGGTCGCCACAAACGGAGCTTTCGGAATGGCAATAAACTGCTATTTAATAGGCACGGAAGGGCTTTCGATACTTGAAAGCCTTGTTCAGCTTGGGCTTCCCGTTCCGAATTTTATGAAAAAAGCGCTCGGTTTAATAAAAGACAGCGGCGAGGACGTTTGCGGCAAAGAGTAAAAAATTTACAAAAAAACTTGACAACTTAAAAAAAAAGTGCTATAATTATTAGCAGAAAATCTAAAATGGAGGAAAGCATAATGCGTAATTTCGTCTTTACAGGCATATATTTTAGCTTTGCATATTTTTACGGCAAGGCCGATTTGTGCTGCAAAGATTGAAATTAAAGCAAATGTTTGGTTAACCGATTTTTGTTTTATGAAAGCTTGCAGCATGCTGCAAGCTTTTTTTAATAGAAAGGGGAAATAAAAAATGATTGTTGTATTAAAAGAAAATTACAATGAAAAACAGCTTGAAACGCTTACAAGCTGGCTTAAAGAAAAAAATCTTGACGTGCATATGTCGTGCATATGTCAGCAGGCTCAAGAACTACGATTTTAGGACTTATCGGCGATACAAGCGTAATTGATGAGGAAATGCTCGAATCTCTCGAATTTGTTGAGAGTGTGAAGCGTATTCAGGAGCCGTATAAAAACGCAAACCGCAAATTTCACCCAAAGGATACCGTAATAGATGTCGGCGGTGTAAAAATAGGCGGCGGAAATTTCGCGGTTATTGCGGGACCATGTTCGGTGGAATCAAAGGAGCAGCTTTGCACTGTCGCGGAGGCGGTTAAAGCTTCGGGAGCGGGGCTTATGCGCGGCGGAGCGTTTAAACCGAGAACATCGCCTTACGCTTTTCAGGGGCTTAGGGGTGACGGAATAGAGCTTTTGCTTGAAGCGAAAAAAGAAACGGGGCTCCCTATCGTAACGGAAATTATGGATATATCGCATTTGCCGCTTTTTGAAAATGTTGATGTTATTCAGGTCGGAGCGAGAAATATGCAGAATTTTGAGCTTTTAAAGCAGCTCGGCAAGACGGACAAGCCTGTTCTTTTAAAGCGCGGTCTTGCGAATACGCTGCAGGAGCTTTTAATGAGCGCCGAATATATTATGGCGGGAGGCAACGAAAAAGTTATTCTTTGCGAGAGGGGTATAAGAACCTTTGAAACCGCGACAAGAAATACGCTTGACCTTTCGGCGGTACCTCTTCTTAAATCTATGACGCATCTTCCCATTATTGTTGACCCCAGCCATGCGACGGGAATTGCGAGACTTGTTAAACCAATGGCGGTTGCGGCAACGGCGGCGGGAGCCGACGGGCTTATTATCGAAGTTCATAACGACCCGCCGCACGCGGCTTGTGACGGCGCGCAGTCACTTACACCCGAGGCATTTGATGAACTTATGAAATCGGTTGGAAAAATCAGAAATTGCTTAGAAGAAGGATAATTTTAAAATGAAAAAAATCAGAGTAGATGCCTCCGTAAAATATGATGTTTTAATAGGAAAAGGGCTTCTTGAAAAAAGCGGCGATTTTATAAGCGGAATAACAGAGCCGTGCAGCGCCGTTATAATAACCGATGATATTGTAAGCCCGCTCTATGCGGATAAAGTAAAAAAGAGCCTTGAAAAAAGCGGCTTTGAGTGTGATTTTTTTGTGATTCCAAACGGAGAAAGCTCAAAATCGCTTGAAAATTTTGAAAAGGCTCTCGAATTGCTTGCGGAAAAAAAGCTGACGTCAAGCGATATAATAGTCGCGCTCGGAGGAGGAGTACCCGGCGACCTTGCGGGGTTTGCGGCGGCAAGCTATTTGAGAGGCATACGCTTTGTGCAAATTCCGACAACATTTCTCGCGGCTGTGGATTCTTCGGTCGGCGGCAAAACGGCTGTAAATTTAAAAGCGGGTAAAAATCTTGCAGGGGCGTTTCATCAGCCTTCGCTTGTAATATGCGATACCGATGCTTTTTTATCGCTTCCGAAAGATGTGTTTGCGGACGGGGTGGCGGAAACCGTTAAATACGGGGTGCTGACCGACAGCGCTCTTTTTGATAAAATGGGAACAGATTTTTCTGAAGATATTGAAGAAATTGTCGCAAGGTGTGTGCAAATCAAGGCGGAGATTGTTGAGGCGGACGAGTTTGACAAAGGCAAAAGAATGTTGTTGAATTTTGGTCATACAATAGGTCATGCAGTTGAAAAATGCAGTGAATTTAAAATAACGCACGGACACGCGGTTGCTATGGGTATGGCGGCTGCGGCATTCGCGGCGGAAAAAGAGGGTATTTCGGAAAAAGGCACGGCAGATAAAATTGCGGATACGCTTTTAAAATGCGGACTACCCATTGCTTCGCCGTTTAAAGCGGAGGAGCTTGCGGCGGCGGCTCTTTCCGACAAGAAGCGCAGAGGTGATACAATCACATTTGTAATGCCGCAAAGAATAGGAAAATGTTTGCTTAAAAAAGTTTCGGTTTGCGATATAGAAAAAATCATATCGGAGGGGATAGAAGGTGCAGATATGTATAAAGCCCAAAAAACTTTCGGGCAGCGTTAAAGCGGTTTCGTCCAAATCTTACGCGCACAGGGCTATTATCTGCGCGGCTCTCGCGGATAAGCCGACAGAGATTTTAACAGACATTTTATCCGATGATATTAAGGCGACGCTCAGGTGCGTAAAAGCGCTTGGCGCGGAGACGGAGAAAATACCGGGCGGCGTTAAAGTTACACCGTTTAAGTTGCCGCGGGAAAACGCTGTTCTTGACTGCGGCGAAAGCGGCTCTACGGCAAGGTTTATGCTTGCGGTCGCGGCGGCACTTCCTGTAAGCGCGGAGCTTACGGGAAGCGGAAGACTTCCCGAAAGACCTATGAACGTGCTTGTTCACGCTCTTAAAGAGGGCGGAGCGGAAATTGACGGCGATTTTTTACCAATAAAAGTTAAAGGCAAAATACATAGCGGTTTGTACGAGTTAAGGGGAGATATAAGCTCGCAGTTTATAACAGGGCTTATGCTTGCCCTCGCGGCGACTGAAGGAAAAAGCGAAATACACATTATTTCGGCAATGGAATCTGCCGCTTACGTTGATATAACAGCAGATGTTTTAAATCGGTTTGGCATAGAAATATTAAAGACAAATGACGGCTATACGATATTTGGCGGGAAATATATTTCTCCGGGTAAAATTACTGTTGAGGGTGACTGGTCAAACGCCGCGTACTTCCTTGCGGCTTCAAGAATGGGAAGCAGTGTATCAATATCGGGGCTGAACCTTGCAAGCAGGCAGGGCGATAAAGTTTTCACACAGGTTATAGCTCAGGATACAATTGACGCTTCGCAAATTCCCGACCTTGTCCCTGTTATTGCGGTTTATGCCACTTCAAAAAAAAGTGTTACAAAAATAGTAGGAGCAAAGCGGTTAAGGATTAAAGAGAGTGACAGAATTAAAACCACTGCCGCGCTTATAAACGCGCTTGGCGGCAAGGCGGAGGAAACAGAGGAAGGTCTTACCGTTTACGGCACGGGAAAGCTTAAAGGCGGAACAGCGGACGGCGCGGGTGACCACCGCATTGTAATGTCAGCGGCGGTGGCGGCGCTTATTTGTGAAAAAGAAGTGATTATTAACGGCGCGGAAGCCGTAAATAAGTCATATCCCACATTTTTTGACGATTATAAAAAGCTCGGAGGTGAAATAAATGTCCGCTGAACTTGGAACAAACTTAAAAATATCGGTTTTCGGGCAGTCTCATTCCGAAGAAATAGGCGTAAAAGCTGAAGGCTTGCCGAAAGGCGGGAAAATAGATTTACAGCGGCTTGAACGCTTTATGGAAAGACGCGCGCCGGGGCGGAACCGTTTTTCAACCGCCAGACGGGAGCCCGACAAAATTATATTTAAAAGCGGAATTACGGACGGAGTGTTAAACGGAGAGCCGCTGCTTGCGGTTATTAAAAACACAGATGTAA
This sequence comes from uncultured Ruminococcus sp., assembly GCA_902784805.1. Lineage (GTDB taxonomy): Bacteria > Bacillota > Clostridia > RUG12999 > RUG12999 > RUG12999. Next base: position 16,661 of record CACZWD010000016.1, read on the forward strand.
AAAGCGGAGACTATAACCTCGATATTCCCCGTCCGGGGCACGCTGATTATACGGCATATTTAAAATACGCGGGGAACAACGATATGCGCGGCGGCGGGCAGTTTTCGGGCAGACTTACAGCGCCTCTTTGTATAATAGGCGGAATATGTATGCAGCTTCTTGAGAAAGAAGGAATATATTTCGGCGCTCACGCCCTTGAAATTCATGGGGTAAGAGATGAAAGCTTTGACGCCGTAAATACAGAAAAAGAGCTTTTTAAAGCTGTTGATGAAAAAGATTTTCCGGTTATTGATGATAATCGGGGCAAAAAAATGAAGGCGGAAATCGACAGGGCGAGAGAAAACGGCGATTCGGTCGGCGGAATAATTGAATGCGCGGTAACGGGGCTGCCCGGCGGGCTTGGAGGACCTCTTTTTGAGGGGCTTGAAGGAGAGCTTGCGAGAGGAATTTTCGGAGTGCCGGCAGTTAAAGGTATTGAGTTTGGCGCGGGATTTGAAGCGGCAAAAATGTACGGCTCCGAAAATAATGACGGTTTTTATTATGACGGCGATACAGTTAAAACCTATACAAATAATCACGGCGGTTTGCTCGGTGGGATAACGGACGGAATGCCCCTTACGTTCCGCGCTGCAATAAAGCCTACACCATCAATCGCGAAAGAACAAAAAAGCGTTTCTCTCTCAAAAAAGGAAAATACGGTTTTTTGTGTAAAAGGACGGCATGACCCGTGTATTGTACAAAGAGCCGTGCCGGTTTTGCAGGCTGTGACGGCGGCTGTGATATATGATATGTTTTTAAATATCGGATGATTTTTCAAAAAGAAAGGAAAATTAAGAATGGAACTTGAGAAAATAAGAAGCGAAATTGACGAAGTGGATAACGAGCTTGTAAAACTATTTGAAAAGCGTATGCGGGCAGCGGAAAAGGTTGCGGAGTATAAGGCTGAAAAAGGTCTTATGATTATGAATACGGCAAGGGAAAGAGAAATAACGGACAGGGTAACAAAGGCGGTTTCTCCGGAGCTTGCGATTTATGCGAAAACGCTTTATAACACTCTTTTTGATGTAAGCCGCAGCTATCAGTGTTCTAAAATTTATAAAAATTCCCCGTTACTTGAAAAAATAAAACTTACACTTGAAGAAACAGAAAAAGATTTGCCGTCTTCAGCAACGGTAGCTTTTCAGGGTACGGAAGGCTCATATTCTCAGGCGGCGTGCGAAAAGCTGTTCGCGCTGCCGACAGAAATGTATTTCACGGACTTTAAAGGTGTTTTTGACGCTGTCGGAAGCGGAATGTGCCGTTACGGCGTGCTTCCCGTCGAAAACAGTGTTTACGGTTCGGTTACAGAGGTTGTTGACCTTCTCGGCGAATACGGTTTCAGCATTGTTAAATCTGTAAAAACACAGGTATGTCACGCGCTTCTCGCAAAGCCCGGTCACGGAGAAATAAAAGAAGTGATTTCACATACACAGGCGCTCGGACAATGCACGGATTTTCTTAAAAAACTTGGCGTAAAAGTTACGGCGTGCGAAAACACGGCTATTGCCGCTAAAACCGTCGCGCAGTCCGAAAGAAACGATATTGCGGCGGTTGCTTCGCCCGTATGCGCCGATATTTACGGACTTGAGATTGTTAAGGAAAAAATTGCTGACAGCGACAATAATTATACCCGTTTTGTCTGCATATCAAAAAAGCCCGAAATATATCCCGGCGCGAACAAAATTTCCGTTATTACAACGCTTTCGCATAAGCCCGGCGCTCTTTATGAGCTTATATCGAAATTCGCGGCGGCAGGCATAAATCTTACAAAAATCGAAAGCAGACCTATTCCGGGCAAGGATTTTGAGTTTAAGTTTTACCTTGAAATGGCGGTTTCAGTATATTCAAAGGAGCTTATAAGCGTTCTTTCGGAAATGTCCGTTTTAAACAGCGAGTTTAAGTTTCTCGGAGCGTACAGCGAAATATAGGCAGGAAAGGTATAAAGAGATATGGAAAAAAAGTTTGTTGAAATTTTCACGGACGGCGCGTGCAGCGGCAATCCCGGTAACGGCGGTTACGGTGTTGTTTTAAAATACGGTGACGCGAGGAAGGAGCTTTCGGCGGGTTACAGGCTTACAACAAACAACCGAATGGAGCTTCTTGCCGCGATAACGGGGCTTGAAGCGCTTAAAATGCCGTGCAGGGTTGACCTTTATTCCGATTCGAAATATCTTGTCGATTCCGTAACAAAAGGCTGGGTATATGGCTGGCAGAAAAAAGGCTGGAAAAAATCCGACAACAAGCCGGCTTTGAATGTTGATTTGTGGCAGCGCTTGCTGGCTCTTTTGCAAATTCACGAGGTGAATTTCATATGGGTGAAAGGGCACGCGGGAAATCCCGAAAACGAGCGCTGTGATGAGCTTGCGGTTTTGGCAGGCACGTCTGAAAATTTGCTTGTTGATGATAATTACGGCGGCTGAAATGCTGCCGTAATTAAAACATACAAAAGTTATATGAATTTAGACTTTTTTTCGTCATATTTACTATTGCAATTCATACTGAAAAGGTATATAATGTTTTTAAAGCAAAAAAAGGAATGATTTTTATGAATAAAAGAACAATATATTTTGACCATGCGGCAACTACGCCGGTTAAGCCTGAAGTGCTTGCGGCGATGTTGCCTTATTTTGTTGAGCACTATGGAAATCCTTCATCAATCTACGGTATCGGGAGAGATAACCGTGAAGCGGTAAATGCCGCAAGAGAAAAAATTGCCGCGGCAATCGGCGCGAAAGCAAACGAAATATATTTTACAGGCTGCGGAACAGAGGCGGATAACTGGGCAATAAAAGGTACGGCGCGCGCGTATAAGGATAGGGGAAGGCACATTATTACATCGGCAATTGAGCATCACGCCGTGCTTCACACCTGCGCGGCTCTTGAAAAAGAAGGCTTTGAGGTAACATATATAAAGCCCGATGAATACGGAATTATAAGTCCGGAGGACGTTGAAAAAGCGATTCGCCCCGATACCGTGCTTATCAGTATTATGTTTGCGAATAATGAAATCGGCACGGTGCAGGATATTGCGGCGATAGGTGAAATCGCGAAAGCGCATAAAATTGTTTTTCATACCGACGCGGTTCAGGCGGCGGGAGCGCTTAAAATTGACGTTAAGGAAATGAATATTGATATGATGTCAATGTCGGCGCATAAGCTTTACGGGCCAAAAGGCGTGGGAGCGCTTTATATACGCTCCGGTGTACGTCCCGATATTTTCCTTGACGGCGGAGCGCAGGAACGCGGCAGGCGGGGCGGTACGGAAAATGTTGCGGGCATTGTGGGCTTTGCAAAGGCAATGGAAATCGCAATGGAAGGTATTGAAGAAAAAGCGGCGTATATTTCCACAATGAGAGATTATCTTATTGAAAAAATTGAGGAAAAAATCCCTTATATAAAACTGAACGGTCACAGAACACAGCGTCTGCCGAATAATGTCAATTTTTCATTTAAATTTATTGAAGGCGAAGCCTTGCTTTTAAGCCTTGATTTTAAAGGAATTGCGGCATCAAGCGGTTCTGCCTGCACGTCAGGCTCTCTTGACCCGTCACACGTGCTGCTTGCAATAGGGCTTCCGCACGAAATTGCCCACGGCTCGCTCCGTCTTACGATAGGCGAAGAAACCACTATGGAGGATATTGATTATGTCGTGGAAAGCCTTGTTGAAATTGTCGATAGATTAAGAAAAATGTCACCTCTTTATGAAGAAGTAATTAAAAATAAAGCGTAAAAGGAGAGCAAAAAAATGTATTCCGAAAAAGTTATGGAAGAATTTAACAATCCCTCGAATGTCGGAGAGATAGAAAACGCGGATGCCGTAGGTGAAGTGGGAAACGCAGTCTGCGGCGATATAATGAAAATATATATGAAAATAGATGACGATATCATAACCGATATAAAATTTAAAACCTTCGGCTGCGGAGCGGCAATAGCGACGAGCTCTATGGCAACGAAGCTTGTAAAAGGCAAGTCGGTTTTTGAGGCTATGAAGCTTACGAATAAAGAGGTTATGGATAAGCTCGGCGGCTTACCTCCTCAAAAAATACATTGCAGCGTGCTTGCGGAAGAAGCAATCGCCGCCGCTCTTACAAATTATTTTGAAAAAACCGGAAGGGAGCTTCCGGAAGAGCTTGTCGGCAAATGTAAAGGAAACTGCGAAGCGTGCCACAGGCATTGATTTTCCTGAAAACCGCGCCGCTTCGCTGTTAAAACTCTCCTTAGTTTTAAAAAATTAAAAAAAATGAAAAAATTTGTTAAAATTCTTGACATTTACGGCTTTTGGTGGTATAATAGATAAAGTATTAATTATTTTGTTAAGGAGTAAACAAAAATGCTTGCAATCGCTTCTATTAATGTCATAGCCCTTGCAGTCGTGATATTCGTGAGCCTGATTATTAAGGTCGTGACGAATACCACTGCGAGTTATGCGCTTTTATAGAAGATAGTGAATTTGCTTTTTTCGCATTTTTATTTCTGTCTTTACAGCCCGTAACCGCATGGGGTTACGGGTTTTTTAAATGTAAATAATAAAAATTTTTATAAAGGAGTTTTTAAAATGGACATCAGAATTGAAAAGACAAAATCACCAAAACAAATTCCGGACTTTAAAGGTCCTCTCGGCTTCGGTAAAATTTTCACTGACCATATGTTCGTTATGAACTATACCGAGGGTAAAGGCTGGCATGACGCGAGAGTCATTCCTTATCAGAATCTTTCTCTTTCGCCGGCAAGTATGGTTTTCCATTACGGACAGGAAATGTTTGAGGGTTTAAAAGCTTATAAGGGAAAAGACGGCAAGGTAAGGCTTTTCCGTCCCGATATGAACGCGAAAAGAGCAAACGCTTCAAATGACAGACTTTGCATACCGAGAATCCCGGAGGAGGATTTCGTACAGGCTGTTAAAACTGTTGTTGAGGTTGACAGCGATTGGGTTCCGACAGAGCCCGGAACATCGCTTTATGTTCGTCCCTTTGTTATCGCGACAGACGATTTTCTTGGTGTTGCGCCTTCAAAAACCTATCTTTTCATAATTATACTTTCTCCGAGCGGCGCTTATTACTCAAGCGGTCTTGCGCCTGTCGGCATATGGATTGAGGACGAGTATGTAAGAGCCGTAAGAGGCGGTATAGGCTTCGCTAAAACAGGCGGCAACTACGCGGCGAGCCTTGCGGCGCAGGTTAAGGCTCATGACGACGGATATTCTCAGGTACTTTGGCTTGACGGTGTTGAGCGTAAGTATATTGAAGAAGTCGGCGCTATGAATATCTTCTTCAAAATTAACGGCAAAATTGTTACTCCCATGCTCAGTGGAAGTATCTTGCCCGGTATAACAAGAAATTCCGTTATAAATGTATGTAAGAGCTGGGGCTACGAGGTTGAGGAAAGAAAAATATCCGTGGACGAGCTTATCGCCGCGCAGAAGTCCGGCGCTCTTGAAGAAGTTTTCGGAACAGGCACGGCTGCGGTTATTTCACCTGTCGGCAAGCTTCGTTATAAAGACGATGTTATGACGATAAACGGCGGAGATATAGGACCTGTAAGCCAAAAGCTTTATGATACCATAACAGGGCTTCAGAACGGAACTCTTGAAGATACCTTCGGCTGGACGGTAACGCTTTAAGATTATGAAAGAAGTTTTAACAGATAAAAGAATTGTGGTTTTCGCGGGACATTACGGCAGCGGAAAAACGAACATTGCGGTCAACTACGCGCTTGCGCTTCGTGAAAAGTATCCCGGAAAAGCTGTTTCGCTTGCGGACCTTGATATTGTAAATCCGTATTTCCGGACAAAAGACAGCGCTGATGTGTTGCGTGATAACGGCATAAGGCTTATTTCTTCCGAATTCGCGAATTCAAATGTGGATTTGCCCGCGCTTCCGCCCGACACCTATGCTATTTTAGATAACAAAGATATGCTTGGAGTTATAGACGTCGGCGGTGATGACAGGGGGGCTCTTGCCCTTGGCAGATATACGCCCGGCATTTTGGAGGACGGCAGCTACGATTTTATTTTTGTGATAAACAAATACCGCCCGCTTACGGGAACTCCTGAAGATACTGCCGAAATTATGCGTGAAATCGAGCAGGCTGCGGGAATGAGGTTTACAGGCATCGCAAATAACTCAAATCTTGGCGATATAACAACGGCAAATGATGTTTTATCGGCTGTGCCTTATGCGGAGAAGGTCGCAGAAATAACAGGGCTTGAAATAAAGATGACAACGGTAAAAAAATCTCTTGAAGCCGAGCTTCAGGGTAAAATTTATAAACTTGCGCCCATGACGCTTTACGTAAAACAGTCTTGGGATGCTTAAGAAAGGAACTGATTTATACTATGGCAAAACCTATCTTTAACAAAGATATTTGCAAAGGCTGCGGTTTATGCGTTACAGTATGTCCCAAAGGCATAGTTGCGCTCGCGACCGATGAAATCAACATTAAGGGCTATCACCCTGCGGGTGTTACCGATGAGGATAAATGTATAGGCTGCGCTTTTTGCGCAACTATGTGTCCCGATTGTGTAATAACCGTTGAAAAATAAGAAAGAGAGGAATGAAATAATGAGTCATGAAAAAGTTTTGATGAAGGGCAACGAAGCTCTGGCGGAAGCCGCTATTATGGCGGGCTGTCACCACTATTTCGGTTACCCTATTACGCCGCAGACTGAAGTTGCGGCTTATATGTCAAAGAGGATGCCGAAAATTGACGGCGGCGTGTTTTTACAGGCTGAAAGCGAAATTGCAGCAATTAATATGGTAATAGGCGTCGCGTCAACGGGAAAGAGAGTTATGACTTCAAGCTCAAGCCCGGGCATCTCACTTAAGAGTGAAGGTCTTTCTTATCTTGCGGGCTGTGACCTTCCGGCGCTTGTTGTAAACGTTCAGCGCGGCGGTCCCGGTCTCGGCGGTATTCAGCCTTCACAGTCGGATTATTTCCATGCCACAAGGGGCGCCGGTCATGGCGATTTTCATATGATAGTCCTTGCTCCAGATTCCGTTCAGGAAATGGTAAGCCTTGTTTTCCACGGCTTTGACCTTGCGGAAAAATACAGAATGACAACGATGATTCTTTCGGACGGTACAATGGGACAAATGATGGAACCCGTAAGCCTTGATATGGGCGAAATCAAGCAGTATGATAAACCGTGGGCACTTACGGGCACAAAATGCGAAAGAAAGCCGAATATTGTAAATTCGCTTTATCTTCAGCCCGAAGAACTTGAAAAGCGCAATTTTGAAAGATATGAAAAATATAAGCTCATTGAAGAAACGGAGCCTATGTTTGAAGAATATAAAATGGAGGACGCAGAGGTTTGCATAGCCGCTTTCGGCGTTGCGGCGCGTGTTTCGCAAAATGCAATTGATGAAGCAAGAAAGCAGGGAATAAAGGTCGGTATGATAAGACCTATTACTCTTTGGCCCTTCCCGAAAAAGGCTTTTGCTTCAGCGGCAGAGAAAGTTAAAAGCTTTGTTTCGGTTGAGCTTTCTATGGGTCAGATGGTTGAGGATATTGAGCTCAGCGTACGCTGCAAACGCCCCGTGCTTCTTTGCAACAGAGCCGGCGGTATGATTCCGACAACGCAGAACGTGCTTGATAAAATTATTGAAGCTTCAAAGCTTTAAGGAAAGGAAAGGGTTAAATAAAATGATAGTATTTGAAAAACCAAAAGCGCTGACAGACGCCGTGCTTCATTACTGTCCGGGCTGCACACACGGTATAATTCACCGTCTTGTGGCAGAAGCAATTGACGACCTTGGTATTCAGGGAAGGACAATCGGCGTAGCATCGGTAGGCTGTTCGGTTATGGCATATAATTATTTTGATGTTGATATGGTACAGGCGGCTCACGGACGCGCTCCGGCGGTAGCAACGGGCGTTAAGCGCTCCGACCCGAATAATATTGTGTTTACTTATCAGGGCGACGGCGACCTTGCGGCTATCGGAACGGCGGAAACGGTTCATTCCGCAGCAAGAGGCGAAAACATTACCGTTATTTTCGTAAACAACGCGATTTACGGTATGACGGGCGGTCAAATGGCACCCACAACGCTTCCGGGACAGGTTACGCAGACTTCGCCATACGGCAGAGATGTTAAAACTGTCGGATATCCCGTAAAAATATGTGAAATGCTTTCACAGCTTGACGGCGCGGCATATCTTGAAAGAGTAGCGGTAAACAATGTTAAAAATATTAAAAACGCGAAAAAAGCTATTAAAAAAGCGTTTCAGAATCAGGTTGAGGGCAAAGGCTTTTCGCTTATAGAGGTTGTTTCAACCTGCCCGACAAACTGGGGACTTCCACCCGTTAAGGCGCTCGAATGGCTTGAAGAAAATATGATTCCGTATTATCCTCTCGGAGTTTATAAGGATAAATACGCTGAGGAGGTAAAGTAATATGACAACACAGATACTTATTGCAGGCTTCGGCGGACAGGGAATACTTTTTTCGGGTAAATTTCTCGCATATGAAGGCTTGATTGAAGGTAAGGAGCTTAGCTGGCTTCCTTCATACGGTCCCGAAATGCGCGGCGGCACAGCAAATTGCAGCGTTATTTTAAGCGATACAAAGGTAGGCTCGCCGATTGTGCTTAATCCGGACGTGCTTATCGCAATGAACGGTCCCTCGCTCGATAAATACGAGAATGAAACCGTCAGCGGCGGCAAAATTTTTGTTGACAGCTCACTTATCACGAGAAAGGTTGAAAGAAGCGACGTTGAAGCTTATTATATACCGGCGACAAAAATGGCTTCCGACGAAGGGCTTACAGGTCTTGCGAATATGATTATACTTGGGCACGCTATTAAAAAAGCGAATCTTGTGCCGTATGAAAACATTGAAAAGGCAATGAAAAAGCTTGTTCCGCCCAAAAAGCAGCACCTTTTGGAGCCTAATCTTCGCGCGATTGAGCTTGGTTATAATTATTAATTAAGAAAATTTTGAGGGGCAAAAACGTCTTGCTTTTGCCCCTTTTAAAAAAGTAAAGAAAGGGAGATTAAAATGGCTGAAGAACAACAGTTGCGCGACATTGCGCTTCGCATAGCCTCACTCAGAGACATCTGCGATCTCAGCCCAAAGCAGATGGCGGAAAAGCTGGGACTTACCGAGGAAGAATATCTGCGTCAGGAAAGCGGCGAAAAGGATTTCGCGATAAGCTTTCTTTGTAAGGTTGCGGATATATTCGGTGTTGACGTGCTTGACCTTATGTCGGGCGATTCTCCCACGCTGTCACTTTGCTGCGTGGTAAAAAACGGTGAAGGTTACGATGTAAAAAGAAATAAAAGGTATGATTACAAGCATCTCGCGTTCACATTCAGAAACAAAAAAGCCGAGCCGTTTATGGTAACGGTTGAACCTAATGACGAGCCTCCTGTTATGAATACGCACGTAGGCCAGGAATTTGATTATGTCGTCTCGGGCACAATGCAGTTTTTTATAGGCGATATTTCATATGTGCTTGAAGAAGGCGACAGTGTATATTTTGATTCGAGTGTTCCCCATGCCGAAAAGGCTATGGGAAATGAGCCGACAAAATTCATTGCCGTTGTTATAAAATAGGAGGATAAACGACAATGCCAATTTACGAAAAATATATAGGAAGACACAGAGATGATTTTAAATCTCTTGAAGACGCGCAGCAAAATTACAGGCTTCAATTTGATGATGATTTTAATTTTGCGTATGATGTTATTGATGTGCTTGGTACGCAGAAGCCCGATAAGCTCGCTATGATTTGGGTATCAAATGACGAGGAAGTAAAACGTTTTACTTTTAAGGATATTATGCTTATGTCAAACAAGGCGGCAAACTATTTTAAATCTGTCGGTATAAAAAAAGGCGATAGAGTGCTTTTTGTTTTAAAACGCAGCTATCTTTTTTGGGTTTTAACGCTTGGACTTCACAAAATAGGCGCTGTTATGATACCCGCAACAAATATGCTTAAAGCAAAGGATTATATTTACAGATGTAATGTCGCAAAAATTAAGTGCGTTGTAATAACGGGTGACGGTGACTGTACGCAGTATTATGATGAGGGCGAAGGCAAATACGAAACCGTTGAGATGAAAATGGTAACAAAGCATAAGGCGGCAGGCGACGGCTGGATTGATTTTGAAGCGGGCTTTGACGCCGCGAGCGATGTATGGCAGCGACCGACAGGCGCTGACGCTACCAATATTCACGATATTCAGATGATTGCTTTTTCGTCCGGAACGACGGGATATCCAAAAATTATCACGCACGATTTTACATACCCTCTCGGGCATATTATGACAGGCGTTTTCTGGCACAGGGTTGTTGACGGAGGCTTGCATTTTACCGTTTCCGATTCGGGCTGGATGAAATGTATGTGGGGTAAATTTTACGGTCAATGGTTTGGCGAAACGGCGCTTTTCGTCTATGATTTTGAAAAGTTTGACGGCAAAAAGATACTTGAAATGATAGAAAGGTTTAAAATTACGACCTTCTGCGTTCCGCCGACAATGTACAGATTTATTTTGCAAAATGATGTTAAAAAATATGATTTGTCATCGCTTGTGCATTGCTGTACGGCGGGAGAGGCGCTCAATCCCGATATATTTAACAAGTGGAAGGAAGCTACAGGGCTTGAAATTTACGAGGGCTTCGGGCAGAGCGAAACGCCCGTTTGTCTTGCGACACTTTATCCGTGGTGCAAGCCTGTTCCGGGTGCTATGGGTTATCCCGTGCCCGGTCTTGATGTCCATGTGCTTGATGAAAACGGAGGTCACTGTCAGAGGGGTACAACGGGCGAAATCTGCATAAGATACGAAAGCGCCCTGCATCATCCCTGCGGCGTGCTTACGGGTTATAATTTCAGCAAAGAGGATACGGAAAAAGCCATTCACGACGGCTTTTATCATACGGGTGATACGGCATACCGTGATGAAAAAGGTATGTTCCGCTATGTCGGAAGAAATGATGACGTCATAAAGTCGTCCGGCTACCGTATAGGTCCGTTTGAAATAGAAAGCGTGCTTATGGAGCATCCTTCGGTGCTTGAGGTTGCCGTAACGGGCGTACCCGACCCGATAAGAGGCTTTAACGTTAAAGCTACCATTGTGCTTCGTCCCGGATTTCAGGGCAGTGACGAGCTTAAAAAAGAGCTTCAGAACTTTGTTAAAAAGAACACGGCACCCTATAAATATCCGAGAGTTGTCGAGTTTGTTGATGAGCTTCCGAAAACCTTCAGCGGAAAAATCCGCAGAATTGAAATTCGTGAGAACGATAAGAAGAAGTTTGAAGGGAATTAGCGGATAGTTTGTAGGTCAGGGGACGATGTCCGCATTGTCCCGTGAACAGTAGAGCCTTAAAGTACAAAAAATACCACATCAAGGTTTGAAACCCGATGTGGTATTTTTTTACTGCCCGAAGGAGGGAGGAGTAGTTTTGGTATCTGAAAAAGGATTGCCGCCCGGAGAAGGCTCCGACATACTGAAATACATTTTTGCCGCTTTTGTCGTACCGAAATCACGGTTGGAGCCGGTATTCTGAATTTTATTGAAGGCTTCGCGGAACAAGGCGTTATGCGCTTCTTCACGGTTAAGCAAAAAATCAATTGTTTCACGGACTTTTTTATCCTCAATCTGTCTGTAAAGGTATTCGTAAACAACCTTTGCTCTTTGCTCCGAGGCAATGTTTGAAAGAATATCCGCCGCAAGGTCGCCGGTTACGCTTACGTAATCGCCCGTCCACGAATAGCCCGAAGCGTTTACAAGCCCTGGATTAAGCCCGAAAAGCACATGGGTTTGTATTTCGCCGGCAGGAACCTTTTCGGCGTCAACATCATGACCGTTCAAAAGATTGATTGTCTGCGCCACCATTTCCATATGTCCAAGCTCCTCGGCGGCAATATCAAGGAACAAATCCTTTATTTCCTGGTCCTTGATTCTGAAGCTTTGCGACAGATACTGTAATGCGGCTTTAAGCTCACCGTTTGCTCCGCCGAGCTGTTCGTGCATCAGTGCGGCATAAAAAGGATTGGGTTTTTCCACGCCTACAGGGTGAAAAAGCTGTTTTTCATGTTTAAACATATTATTACCTCACTTTCATTTTTTTATATTTTAACCGTTTTTAGAAAAATAATACAAAATATTTTGTTTATGTCATATTTTTAATCTTGTCCTAATAAAATTTAGTAAGCTTAAAAAAAGGAAATGATAAAATGGTATGTGCGAAAGAAACCAGGGGAATAATCGGGCTTATTAAATATTTTCCATCAAGGATATATTCGTGTCTCGGACGTGTTCCGCTTTTAAAGCTCATTAAAACCGAGGAAATAAGGTTCGGCGCTGAAAAGCCGCTTATACTATTTATTGAAGGAAAATGCTTTTTTGTAAAAAACGGCGGAGAATTGACCTTGAACGCTGCGGAGGGCATAAGAACAAGCCTTGATGAAATCGGCGAAATATTCAGAATGTTGCTTGAAGGCTCGGTATATGCCGCTGAGGAAAATATCAAAAACGGCTACATAACAGCTGAAGGCGGTCACAGAGTCGGTATTTGCGGCAGTGTTTCGCTTGACGGTGGAAAAATAGGAAATTTTAAGGATATTTCATATCTTAATATAAGAATTGCCCATGAAATTTTCGGAAGCTCCGAGCTTCTTTTTACGGATATTTTTTCGGAGGGTCCTGAAAACTGCCTTATTATTTCACCGCCCGGAGGCGGCAAAACTACCCTTTTAAGGGATATTTGCCGGACGCTCGGCAGCAGTAACAAATTTGACTGTAAAATCGGTATTGCCGATGAAAGGGGCGAAATTGCCGCTGTATATAACGGTGTAGCAATGAATGATATAGGGGTAAGAACCTGCGTAATTGACGGCTGCCCCAAGGCGCAGGCTATGGATATAATACTCAGAGGAATGGGCGTTGACGTTGTTGTAACGGACGAAATAGGAAAAAGCGAGGACGAAACGGCAATTAAGAAGCTGATAAACTGCGGAGTTAAAATTATCGCTTCAATGCATGCCGCAAAAATTGATGAAGCAAGAAGGCGCCTCGGTGAATTGATTGGTCCGGACGGCTTTAATAATATTGTAAGGCTTGAAAATAAACAAATACGGGAGATGATAAGGCTTGACGCTTAAAATTGTTTCTGCCGCCGTGCTTACGGCAAGCTGTTTTTTTGCCGGAAATGCCGCGGGAGACAGGCTTAAAATGAGATGCGAGGATTTGCGTGACCTTATTTCGTCGCTTATAAAAACAGAAAATTATATTGAAGGCTTATCGCTGCCTTTACCGAGAATATATGAAAGGCTTTCGGGAGAAAGCCGTGTAGGTCAGATGTTTAAAGCCGTTCTTGACGGAAACGGAACCGTAAGGGAAGTTTGGGAAAACGGTCTTTCATTAACGGCTCTTTCGGAGGAGGACAAAAAAGAAGTTATGCGGCTTTCAGCCGTTCTCGGCACGGACGGCAGAAAACAACAGCAAAAGCATATAGAGCTTTGTCTTTCGGAGCTTGAAAAAAACCTTGAAGCCGCCGAAAAAAGGCAAAAGCTTGACGGCGCTCTTTATAAAAGAATGGGAGCATATATAGGAGCGCTTGCTGCGATTATACTTTTTTAAAACTTGGAGGAAACGTAAAATGGAAGTCGATTTAATATTTCAAATAGCCGCGGTCGGCATTACGGTTGCGGTTATATATCAGCTTCTTGTCAGAGCCGGCAGGGAAGACCAGGCTATGCTTATTTCCATTATGGGACTGATTGTGGTTATGACGATGGTGATATCGCAGATAAAAAACCTGTTTGATACGGTTAAAATGCTTTTTGACCTATAAGCGGAGAAGTAAAATGGATATTATAAAAATTTTAAGCGTAGGCATAATCGCTTCGGTGCTTGCCTTTACGGTTGGAAATTTGAAAAAGGAGTTCACGGCGCCTTTGGCGCTTGTCGGCGGCGCCGTGATTTTGCTTGCGGCGTTTCCCGGACTTTCAAGACTTACGGAAAGCCTTTGGGATTCCGCCGAACAGGCGGGTATAAACTCGTCCTATGTGGGTATTGTTTTTAAAAGCGCCGCGGTTACCTGTATGACATCAATCTGCGCCGCAGTTTGCAGAGATATGGGGCAGGGAGGAATAGCCGCGAAGCTTGAGCTTGCGGGGCGAATATCAATTATTGTTACGGCGCTTCCCGCCATAAACGCGCTTTTGGAGCTTATCGGACAAACAGTTAATTAATACAGAGAAAAAAGGAAAAATAATGAAAAAGTTTTTTTTAATATTAATTTGTATAGCAAGCTGCTTTATGCCTAAATGCTTTGCGGAAAATGATGTAACAGATGACGTTATTGAAGGGCAAATGGAAGCGGCAGGGGTAAATGAGCTTGACGGTCTTACAGATGGCGCAAGGGAGTTTGATGAACAATTTTCTTTTTCATCACGGGTTAAAGAGGAAATAAATGGCAAAAAAGATGATGAAAGCGGTAAAATACTTGGCAAAGTTTTAACATTTTTCCTGGGTGGTTTTAAAGAGGCGCTTTCCGGCACGTCAAGGATAATGCTTGCTGTGCTGATTTTTGGAATAATTATGCGTTTTATTCCCGACGGAGCCTTGAAAAACGTTTCTTTTTACGCCGCGTATGCCGTTATTTTCGCGATAGCGCTTTTTATGTTCAGACAGGCGGAACAGATTGGCAGAGAGATGACAGAGCAGCTTAATTTTTTTATCAAGGGCGCGGTACCTGTTATGTACACCCTTTCTGTTCCGAGCGGACAAGCGGCATTTTCGGCAGGAAGCGCAGCAGTAATTATGGGAATATGCGTTTTTACGGATATTGCGGGCAAGGTTCTTATGCCACTTACCTGTATGATGTCGGCGCTCGCCGCGGCAAATAATTTATCGGAGGACATATCCTTAAAAGGGCTTGAAAAGTTTTTTAAAAAAATAATAATGTGGAGTATCGGTATTGTAATGACTGTATTTGTTTCGCTGTTAAAGGTGCGCGGAATAACAGGCAGGGCGCTTGACGGGGTGGCGGGAAAAACAGTAAAATTTGCCGTGGGTAATTTTATACCTGTTGTAGGCGGCATAATTTCGGATTCGCTTGAAAGCATAATTTTATGCAGCAGAGCGATTAAAGCCGCCTGCGGCGCGGTCGGCATTGTTGCGCTTATTTATATGATAGTGCCGCCGCTTATGAAAATAGGGGGTATGCTCGCGGCGTTCAGGCTGACGGGGATTATAACCTCTCCTGTGTGTGACAGCCGTATATCGGGAGCAATTGATAATTTTGCGGATATTGTAAGCCTTATTCTGATAATCAATGTGACGGTAAGTGTTTTGTTTATTACGGCAATGGGGAGTCTTGCGGCATGAAGCTTATAAGCGAATATATTTACACATTATGCGTATGTCTGGTGTTGAGCTCGGCAGTTTTTGCGGCAGTACCCGAAAGCACGCTTAAAGCAACATTTAAAACGGCTGTTGGTATAGTTATTGCGCTTATTGCGGTATCTGCTTTCGCCCGTGTTCCGGAACTGCAAATTCCTTACTCCAGGGGAGATGAAGTTATTGAATATGGGGCTGAAAACGAAAATATGGAAGAGCTTATAATTGAGCAGACGAAAAAGCTGTCGGAAAATAAAATTTCAAATCAGGTTGGCGGCAAAAAAGTCAGAATTACACTTGAAGATAATGGAAATATAGAAAAGGTGGAGATTGAAAATGTTACAAAAGCGGATAAAATCCTGGTTTCAAGAAATAACAAAATTGAAATTGAAAAAATCATGGGGCTTAATGAATAAAACGCCTGTTTTTATTTTTGCGGCAATTATAGCCGCCATTGTTCTTGCAATATCGCCGGGCGATAAAGATGAAAAACCGCCTTTATCCGGTGAGGTTTCGGCAAACAATTCGGAAATTGAATTGCGCCTTGAAAAAATATTATCGGGAATCAAAGGGGCGGGGAAGGTTGAAGTTATGGTCGTTTTTAAGGATGACGGAAAAGAGGATATCGCGATGAACCGTGAATATCAGAGAGATAATGCCGGAATGGTTAAAAGCGGCGAAACCGCAGTTATGACAAGCGGCAGAAACGCTGTTGTCGTACAAAAAAACCTTCCGAATGTTCAAGGCGTTATTGTTACGGCGGAGGGAGCAAACGACGAAACCGTGAAAGAAAATCTTAAAAACGCGGTTGCGGCGGCGCTGCCGGTTGCGTATCATCGTATTGAAGTGCTTGAAAAGGAATATAATGGGTAAACTATACATATATATATTAAAAGAAAACGTCTGAGAAAGGAAAGTCAAATTTATGGAAAAAAACAGAAAATATATTGTGCTTACAATCCTTGTTGCCATGGTTGCCGTTGCGGGGTATCTTAACAGAAATTATAATGACGGACTGCCTGTTGTGAGTGAGGAAACAGCTGCGGAAACCGCCGGGGAAGCAACTATGGTAAGCGCGAAAGCGGGAAAACCGAAGCAGGAAACAAAAGCGCCGGAAAGCGACGCGCTGAAAGACGCGAAAACCGCGAAAGACACTTCAAGAAGCCGCGCGATGGAGCTTTTAAACAGTATAATAAATGACGAAAATTCGGGTAATGAAAACAGAGAAAAAGCAACCGACGAGCTTGCGCAGATGTCAAAAAATATGGAAGCGGAAGGCGTCATTGAAGGTATTTTAAAAACAAAGGGCTTTGAAAAAAGTGTTGTTTTTATAACAAACGGCATTGCCACCGTTGCTGTGAAAAGTGATAAAAGCCTTTCAGCGTCGGACGTTGCGAAAATTCAGGATGTTGTAAAGAATAACGGTAATATATCAGGCGAAAAAATTACAATTACGCAGGTAAAATAAAAATGGGGCTGTGAGTTTTGTCACAGCCCCCAGAGCGCTGACAAACTCGGTCTAACGCAAGCAACTTTATTATTTTAAAACCCGTAACATTTTTTTAATTTTTTTTTCTTTGTTTTATGTGAGCGGCGCGGTTTTCTCTGAAACCGCGCCGCTGCTTGCTTTTCGCCCTTTAAACCTCTACCGTACACACGTACGCCGCCTTCGTTTTTCAGCCTCTGTTCAGCTTAATGACTTTGTCATTAAGCTGGGGGCTGTGAGTTTTGTCACAGCCCCATTTTTTAGATTTCCCAGTAATCCCAGTCTTTTTTATTCTTTTTAAACTTCATAATCAGCTCCGATGGTTTTTCGGTAATTGTGGAATTTGCGGGTACCGAATGAGTTATAAAACAGTTTCCGCCGATTATTGCGTTTTTGCCTATGACGGTTTCGCCTCCTAAAATGGTCGCTCCGGAATATATGGTAACACCGTCTTCGATTGTTGGGTGACGTTTGACGCCCGCGAGCTTCTGACCGTCTCTTGTTGAAAGAGCGCCGAGAGTGACACCCTGATATATTTTAACATTGTCACCTATAATTGTTGTTTCACCGACAACAACACCGGTACCATGGTCAATGAAAAAATATTTTCCGATTTCCGCGCCGGAGTTGATGTCAATTCCTGTACGGCTGTGCGCGTGTTCCGTCATAATTCTCGCGATAAGCGGAACGTCCGCAAGATAAAGCGGATGCGCAATTCGATAAACAAAGATCGCAAAAAGCCCCGGATAGGAGTAAATAATATCATCTTTTGTTTTTGCAGCAGGGTCGCCGTTAAAACCCGCTTCTATATCGTAAAGCATAAGCTGCTGAATTTCGGGAAGCCGGGCAAAAAAATCATTGCATATTTTTTCGGCGCGCTCTGTCGTATCGCAGTCATCGCAGGTATATTCAAACGCGGCTTTTATTTCCGCTTTAAGCTTTTCATAAACACGGTTTATTTTGTTTCCGATATAATATTCGTCCGATTTTGGAGCAATTTCATCAAAATACCCCGGGAAAACAACCTCTTTGAGTTCGTCTATAATTTCAATAACGGCAGATTTTGAAGGCATTCTCTTACCGTTTTTATTACAGAATACAGGGTCGTTTTTATAGGTATAATCAATTTTTTTTATAACTTCGGAAAGCATTTTATTGTTTTTCATATAATCAGACCTTTCTGAAAAGCGATAATAGGGGAGCAGTTCCGTTCCTTTTGCCTAATTATGAATTTCGCTGAAATCCACGCCGTTTGAGAGAGTATCCTCGTCAATCATAACCTCTTTTATCGGCACTCTTTTTAACGTGCTGAAAATTATTTTTTCACAATTAATCGGAAGGTTAATTTTTCTGTTTACCACATGTACAAGAGTTTCGGAAGAGTTAAACATATAATAGCTTTCCGGTTCCTCCTCAAAATTGTTTATTGTAAGAACGCGTTTTCCTTGCTGCAAAACAATGAACTGCGGCGTTGAGCCTTCGTAAAAACCGGGTTCCATAGCAAATATAGGAGTATATTCATCCTGCGAATCATATATTTTCTCAACATCAAAAACAGCTCTTAATTTTTTCGCGTCCTTTAAATCAAGCATAACTTTTAAGAATGTTCCGTTGAATGTTTTTGTCGGATCTGTTTCCGTTGTAAAATATGTTCCGGGAACAAGCTCCGATTCTTTCGCTACTTTTGTGTAACTGTCGGAAAGACGAATATCCTTTCCGATAAAGCCCACGATGCCGTTAATCCAATCCATCTCCGCAAGACCTACTCTCGCCTTTGACATATCAAATTCTTTACCGGTCAGGTCACCGTCAAAATTGAAATATATTACACTGCTGCTTTCTTTAAGGTCAATAGCGTAAGTGACTTCGCCCCAGTTATCCGCTATACGGTCAGCAGTCCATTCCTCTTTTACAATTTTTTTGAATTTAACCGTCACTTGCTTATCTTCGTCTTTTTCAACAACGACATAGCCTGTTTTTGTTTCGCAGCCTTCGGTCTCGGCACTGTAAGTGTACGCGCCTATCGGAATCAAGTCTGTCTGAATATATTTTGTATTTGTTTCGTATTTATATTCCTGGTCGTTTTCGTCGGTAAGCGTAAGTGTTATTTTTGCTGTACTTACGGCTTTATCTTCAAAGGTGAATACAAGTGTTCCAGTGGCTTGCGTAAGTTTAACGTTAATTGGAGCCGGAGTAGTATTGTAAGCTACTTTAAATGTACCGGATTTCATATCGTAGCCGTCGCCGCAGGTTACATAGTAGTAATATGAACCGCTTTCCACATTGTTTAACACTATAACGCCATCGTTATTGTTATCATCGGCGTAATATGAAATGTTATCGTCACGTCTGTTAGCAATGTACACACTTGAACCAACAGGATCAACATTAAATGTTACTGTTTCGTAACTTCTGTCCGGATCGGGGTAATTCGAGTCGCGATCATCACGCTTGATAAGATACGCGCATCGGAAGGTTTCGTTTGCGGTATCGCTTCCGCGGGTTGAATATACAAATAACAAATCTTCTTCGGGATTAAGCTCTTTTAAAAGCGTTCCCGGCGCGGTAACCTCCATTTTGCCCGTATCATCGTTTTCAC
The DNA here is from genome assembly GCA_902784805.1 of uncultured Ruminococcus sp. Taxonomy (GTDB): domain Bacteria; phylum Bacillota; class Clostridia; order RUG12999; family RUG12999; genus RUG12999. The sequence continues at coordinate 36,133 of CACZWD010000016.1, forward strand.
CGAAAACTATCGGTTTACATGTTGTAATAAAGCTACTGCTGTCAATTATCATTTCATTTCCATCAATATCAAGCAGAAGTTGAGGCGTTGTACTATCAGCGTCAATTGCGGTAATTATACCGTATCTGCGCCAGTATCTTGGTGTTTTGGCACGAGGGTTGTTTGCTGCGTATGGTGTACCGTATTCCGAAAATCTTTCGTCAAGCCCCATAGAATCCTTATCGCTTGCGTCAACAAGCTGATAAACATTTCTTATATACTTGCCGTCGGGAGTTTTACCGAAAATAATAACGTCACCAACATCAACTTCAATATTTGTATCAACGGTTTTAAGGGTGCCTCCACCAATATATTTAGGCTCTACATTATATTCTTTTACTGTTGCCGATGTTACAGAAGTCGGTTCAAAGCCTTTAATTGTTGTAATAAGCTCATCGTTTATATACTGTCTTGTAATAGACTGTACAATAAACGGATAGGTTGAAGCGGACGGATACGAGGTAAGGCTTTCATCGCAGAATAACGCGATTTTTGTCTGGAATGTAAGAGAAATAGAGGATGTATTTTTCTCGTTGTATACTTCAGCATTATGAGTTGAATAGCTGACAAGTCCGGAAGTGCCTTTTGTTACTTTATATCCCGCATAGTCATAAACGTTATCGGGTACGCTGAAGCATATGGTGCTGCTTTCAATCTTACGTTTGTTTGACGAATTTGCCTTTGATGTAAGATAATTGTCGTAATACGTATATGTTTCAACCGGATAGAAAAGCTTTGTGCCTGTTTCGGCATCAGTAAGCTCATCGAGAGTAACCATAGATTTTATCTGCATAGAGCTTGTATCGGAATATTCAATTTTTACCGGCTGTGCGTAAGGATAATTTTTAAATATATCGCTGCTTCGTTCCGCGTTGAGTGTAGCAGCAGAAGCTTTAAGCGCAGCGTCCGCGTCAGAGTAGGTTTCCGCTTTGTAATTTACACCGTTAAGCTTAAATTTTGTTGCGGCTTTATATTCCTGATATTGAGCGGTAGGCTTTGAATAGTTTGAAGCCGTTATTATTCTCATCGAAAGGCTCGGCTTGCCTGTATCGGCATTTCTTGCTTCATATTCGGCATAAGCGAGAAATCCATAATCGTAAGTCGGTTCTTTTTCTTCAACGTCAACGATCTCTCCAATTGAATCAAGACTTGCTATAACTGTACCGTCATAAGGGAAAAGCTCTGAAACTTCTTCAATATTAGCAAAACGGTTAATAAGATAATTCGAAACGATATATTTGGTGCTTTTAAGGTAAACGGAGTTATCTGAAGAATCAAACTCTTGTGTCACTCTTAAACCGGTTGATGAGCTTCCACCTGCAAAATCCGAACATTTTATAACCTTTATTTTTGTTAGGTCTTTTGACGCGTAAACAGTAAGAACGTTATTTCTTGAAATATTACTGGGCTTAATCTCGGTGGAGCTGTTTTTAGCGGTTATACTTACGCTTATATCATCGTTTTTGAGCGCTCTGCCATTATTTATTTCAAGACTATTTAAATACGCAAAAAGTTTATCCTTGTCAAGAATATATTCGGACGGACCATACTTATCGTAAACTGTTCCCGTACTGCTTGAAACATTAGCAGCCGCGATAACTGTATCATAGGTTGTGACAATTGCGAGGTCATATGCGCCGCCGTCACAGTTTACAAACTTAACCTCGCCGGTAACAGGCATAATATCGTCAAGAGTAAACATAGGAGCTTCAAAGGTCGTGTCGGTATAATCATACGGAGGGTGCTTTTTATCGATAGGAACACCGTTATATACAACCTTTAAGTCGCTTAAATTATCGGGAAGTTTAATTTCTTTTTTGTTGTCGCTCGAATCGAGATAGGATATCAATTTATCCGTAGAGGCGCTTCTTCTGAAATCCGCTGCTTTTACAGTTACCGATTTGTTTATGGAATCAGACTTAAATGAAGATATTTCATTAAGCATAGCATCGTTTTTTGCATAGGTAACATTTACCCTGTAACCAAGGTATCCGCTGTAAGGGTCTTCACCGCTGCCTTTCGGTACGCGGAGCTTTACATAACCTTCGTCCTCGGAGTCGGATTTTATGAGAATATATGGGTCAGTTACAGCCTCTGTGTTAGGGTCGATACAAACGCCGGGAGTGGATACGATAAGACCTGAAACACGTTTTGTTTCATCATCCTTGTCTCGGATTCTTCCGCCACCGCCACCGCCGCCGCCGCTTCCGCCGCTCGAAGTGCTGCCCATATATACGTTATTTTTTGCGGAATAAACATTAAGTGCATTGTAAGTAAGCTGAGCAATGTTCGCGCGGTCAACTTCTTCTCCTATAATAAGAGAAGTGTTTTTATTAAGACCGAGCTGTTCACCGGTAAGCACATAAGCTGTAGGCCAAAGGGGAGTATTTACGCTAACCTTTGCCTTCGCGGCAACTTCTTTGCCCAAATAGCATACAAGTATTTTTAAAGCCTGTTCATAGGTTATTGTAGCGTCCGGCATAAAGATTCCGTCGCCCATACCGAGAAGATAACCTTTTTGAACACCAAGATAAATATATTTTTTTGCCCAATGATTTACATCATCAACATCGGTAAATCCCGTTAATATATCATCACTAATAGAGCCTATGTCTGTTTCGTTTTCAATAAGCATTTTAACAAATTCGGCTCTTGTAACAAGTTTTGCGGGTCTGAAGGTACCGTCCTCATAACCTACCATTATACCTTTTTCTTTCAGTTCTGTAATGGCTTCAAGGTTTATGCTGTCAACAGAAACGTCTTCATAGGGAGAAACGACAAACTTGTTTTGTTGTGCAGCAATTTGTTCCTCAAGCTCCGAATTAGATACTTCGGGCTTTGTTTCGGTATTACCCTCCGTACTGCCTTCTTGTGCTTGTTCGCCATTTGAAGTTTTACCATCTTCGGCAGCGTTTTTTGCTGTTTCGGTTAACGCTGTTTCCAAAGTTGCAGTAACATTTTGTGCTGTGGTATTTGATGTTTCCGTATCCGAGCTTTCTGCTGCAAAGCATATGGTTGTTTGAAGTACCATAGCAAAAATAAGTAAAGAAGTTATTATTTTTTTCTTCATGAGAGCACCTCCTGTAAAAACACTTACAAATTTTTGTAAGTAGAACTATAAAAAAATTTATTTTTGTTTTATTATGTATTATATGGCGATAAAAAGCCTATCATAATTATATCATTTTTTTTTGAAAAAATCAATAGAATTTGTACAGTTTTAAAAATGAAATATTTTTGTAATAATTTAAGGTTTTATAACCTGAACGCAGATGTTCCTTCTTCTTCTAAGGCGACGAGACCCATTTCAGAATTTCAGTGAAAGCCAAAATTTCCCACTGAAACCCTGAGAAGCTAACGCTCCTTCGCGCTTACTTGTAATTTGTCGCAAACTCTGCCTCTTGCTGACAAAGCAAGAGCGTTACTCCAATTTAAAAAGCTGTATAAAACATCTTTTTCAGGCAATATTAATAAAGAGCAATAAAAGAATGGTGAGGATTTTATGAAAATGTCGGTGTTTTTAAGATTAATTGTATGCATTGCAATTTCGTTTGCAATTTCATTTGCTACTTTTCCAAAAACAGAAAAAAAAGCGGCTTTTGACGGAGAAATTTTCAGGCTGCATGTTGTGGCAAACAGCGATTCGCCGTACGACCAGGCTTTAAAATTAAAGGTGCGTGACGCTGTGCTTGAAAAAGCGGGAGAGGTAACGGCAAACGCAAAAAACGCCGACGAGGCGGAAGAGCTGCTTAAAAAGAACGCGCAGGAGATTCAAAAAGCCGCAAACGATATTTTATTAAAGGAAGGCGATTTTTTCGGAACATATATGGATTTTGGGGTATTTCACTTTCCCGTAAGGCATTACGGCAGCGTGACCTTGCCTGAGGGCGACTATAACGCTTTAAAAATAATAATAGGTGAAGGAAAGGGACATAATTGGTGGTGTGTTATGTATCCGCCCCTTTGTCTGCTTGACGAAACGGCGGAATTTAAGGAAGAAAGTCTGAACGCTTTAAGCGAAGAAACAAAGAAAAAAATTACAAAAAGACCAAAAATTGAGGTAAAATGGAAACTTGCGGAAATATTTGGATAAAAAGAGAAAGGAAAAAGAAATGAAAAAAAGAACAAAAAAAACACTTCTTATTTTAACCGTAATTTTTATAATTGCGGCGGTATCGGCGGTAAATTTGCAGAATCCGTATAAAATCGAGAGTCAACATGCTTTGGCGCAGGGCTCAAATTATGCCAACAATTTGCAGCTTTTAGCAAGGTGTGTAAACGGTGAAGCAAGAGGCGAAAGCTATGTCGGGCAAGTCGCAGTTGCGGCGGTTATACTAAACAGAGTTGACCATTCATCTTTTCCAAACACAATAGCCGGGGTTATTTATCAGCCCGGTGCTTTTACAGCCGTTAGTGACGGTCAGATAGATGTTCCGATAAGCCCGAATTCTACGGTCTATAAAGCTTGTCAGGACGCAATGAACGGCTGGGACCCGTCGGGCGGCGCGATTTTTTACTATAACCCGGCAAAAACCACAAACAAATGGATATATTCGCGTGAAGTGGTATGCAGAATAGGAAATCACGTGTTTGCGAGATAGAAAAGTTTTAGTTGTATTTTTACAGAAAGGTAGATTATAAAAATGATTTTTTTTAATAAGGATAAAACAAAATCCGCAATTACCGTGCTTTCGGTTGTTGCCGCAATTGCTGTAATATCGGCGCTTTATCAGTTTGCTATGGCGCAGCATTATAAAATGGCGGTAACTCACGGTTACAGCCGTTCGCTTGCCGAGCTGTCGGATTCGGTAAGAGACATAGGCTTTTCGCTTGAAAAAGGTATGCTTGTGAGCGAACCTGCACAGGTTGTAAGGCTTTCAAACGAAATAAACCGAAGCGCGAACGCCGCTATGGCAAATCTCGGACAACTTCCCGTTACAACAGTCGAAACAGATAATACGGAAAAATTTTTATCACAGGTCGGCGCATACGCCAATAGTCTGGCAATGCGTGTTTCGGCGGGAAATGTTATGGTAGACGAAGATTACGCGAACATGAAAAATCTTTACACTTACTGTGACAAATTATATAAAAATCTTTCAAATATGCAGACCGATTTTTATGACGGCAGGCTAACGCTTGAACGTCTTTCAACTTCCGAAAAAAAAGGCACAAAATATCTTGATGAAAGTATAAGCGAAGCGGAAAAAGACTTTGTACAATATCCGGCGCTTGTTTATGACGGACCGTTTTCGGCTCATATTGACACACTTGAATATTCCGCTCTCAAAAATTTACCCGAAGTTACCGCGGACGAGGCAAAAAAGCTTGCCGAGGATTTTATATCGGGTAAAAATTATACGGTTAAGGCGGTAGGAGAAAAGGCGGGAAAACTGCCTTCTTATAGCTTTGAAGCTTATCCTAAAAGTTCAAAGGATAAAAATCATATTACAATAGACGTTTCAAAACAGGGTGGTAAAATATGTTGGTTTTTGAGTACACGCTCTCCGAAAAAAAGCAAAATTTCCGTGGACGAAGCTCATAAAAGAGCAGCGGAATTTTTGACGGCTCACGGTTATAACAGTATGAAAGAGTCGTATTACGAGGAGCGTTCAAACGTTATAACCATAAATTACGCTTATGTTCAGGATGGCGTCATTATGTATCCGGATCTTGTAAAAGTAAAAATAGCTATGGATACGGGCGAATGTATAGGGCTTGAAGCAAACGGTTTTCTTATGAACAATAAAGTAAGAAATGTAAGCGGAGTAAACATAACGCCGCAGCAGGCTATGGCGGGTATTTCTTCTCAGCTTTTAACCGACTCCGCGAGGCTTTGCGTAATTCCGACGGACGGACTTAATGAAATTCTTTGTTATGAGGTTAAAGGGCATATTGGTGACGGAAAAGACAAAAAAGATTTTCTTGTATATATAAACGCCGCGACAGGAGTGCAGGAAAAAGTTCTTGTGCTCATTATTTCGGATAACGGTACGCTTACGGTTTAGAGCATCAGCCGGCAGGGAAGGGGTTCCGCCCCTTCCGGAAGCGGCAGCAACATCTCAGAATTTTTACATTTTGAGAGTTTCAGAGCGCTGGCAAACTCGGTCTAGCGCAAGCAATTTTATTGTTTTTGAATAAAAATGCTTTTTTTGATTTTTTATTTGATTGTATGTTAGCGGCGCGGTTTTTTCTGAAACCGCGCCGCTGCTTGCTTTCCGCCCTTTAAACCTCTACCGTACCTTTGTACGCCGACGAGATTTAAAAGACGAGATATACCTTCGTTTCCCAGCCTCTGCTCAGACTGATGACAAATTCATCAGTCTGAACCTCTCAAAATTTTTACATTTTGAGAGGTTTACCAAATTTTTGAAACCTTTTGATACTTTACAGGGTATTATATATGAAAACCAAAAACGAAAGGTGCGATTCATATGAAAAAATTTATAAGTATGCTCTCCTTTACACTTGCGCTTTCTCTTGTTGCGGCAGTTGCTTTGCCGCATATAAAGCTTTCGGGCGGTACAGTTTACGCTTCAAGCCTCGACGAGCTTTACTCAAAGAACATTGTAAAAGGGTATGAAGACGGAGAGCTTCATCCTGAACGTCTTCTTACAAGAGCGCAGTTCGCGCGTATTTTAAGGCTTGCTTTTACGGATATCTCTCATCACGATGTGCTTTACAGCTTTTCTGATGTTTCAAAAGAGCATTGGGCATATAACGATATTCAGTTTGCCGTAAACGCGGGGCTTTTAAAGGGTTATGACGATGGAAGGTTCGGACCGGACGATAATATTACATATGAACAGGCGGCGGCAATAATATGCAGGCTGCTTGGTATGGGAAATGATTATAACTATCCCGAAAGCTATATTTCAGCCGCTATTGAAAACGGAATAAGCGATGGCATCGACGCTGTAACAGGTACGGCATTAAACCGTGAGCAAGCGGCGAAATTCATAATTAACGCGATTAAGGTAAAAGAAATTTCAAAAGATGAAGACGATTATTATGAATCGGCTTTCAGAGGTTATAGCTCCGTAACCTCAGCAGCCGGAGGAAAAGCCCTGAAAAATACCGCTCAGGAAGACGGTTATGCTGTCGAGGCGGAAAGAGTGGGATATGCCGAAAGCATTGTATCTGCGCCCGGCGGCAGTTATTATCCGTATTATCCCGAACCTTACAATACCGAGGAATATAAAAAGAATGAGGAAAATATCTTTAAAAACGCCGCGACATCGCCTCTTTCGACTTTCTCAATAGATACGGATACGGCTTCGTACAGCAATATGCGCAGGTTTATACTTGGCGGTCAGGATATTCCCGCCGGCAGCATAAGAAGTGAGGAGCTTATTAATTATTTTGATTACAAGAAAGCGGAGCCCATGGAAGGTACGCCGTTCGGAGTAAAATACACGGTGAATAAATGCTCGTGGAACAGTGAAAACCTGCTTGCGATGATAACCGTTTCTGGCGAGGAGCTTAAAGAGCCGAAACCGTCAAATCTTGTTTTCCTTATTGATACATCAGGCTCAATGTACAGCCGTAATAAGCTTCCGCTTGTCAAACAGGCGCTTTCGATGCTTCTTGATAAGCTTTCGGCGAAGGATAAAATATCGGTTGTAACCTACGCTTCCGGCACGGAGGTTGTGCTTGAACCCACGCCCGCAAGCGAAAAAGAAAAAATAATAAACGCGATAAAAGGACTTCACGCTTATGGCTCAACAGCAGGTGAAAGCGGAATAAATCTTGCGTATGAGCAAGCGGAAAAAAATAAAATTGACGGAAATAACCGTATAATTCTTTGTACGGACGGCGATTTTAATGTTGGCGCTTATACGGATACCGAGCTTGAAGAGCTTATAACAAAAAAACGCGAAAGCGGTATATATTTAAGCGTACTCGGCTTCGGAATGGGCAATTATAAAGACAGTAAAATGGAAACTCTTGCCGATAAAGGCAACGGCAATTACGCTTATATCGACACTCTTCGTGAAGCTAAAAAAGTGTTGGTTGACGAAATGCCGAAAACCATTTACACTATCGCTAAGGACGTTAAAATTCAGGTGGAATTTAACCCCGAAAAGGTTGCGGAATACCGCCTTATAGGCTACGAAAACAGAGCGCTCAACAACGAGGATTTTGAAAACGACAAAAAGGACGCGGGCGAGCTTGGCTCCGGAGCGACCGTAACAGTTCTTTATGAGCTTGTACCCGGAAACGGTAAAATTTCCGGCGGGCTTAAATATCAAAAGTCGGAAGGTACCGGAAGCGATGAGCTTATGACAGTTAAAATACGTTACAAAAAACCGGATCTTGATGAGAGCGAGCTTGTACAGATGCCTGTAACTATGGGCGAGGAAACAGAATTAAGCGAAGATTTCAGCTTTGCGGCTGCCGTTGCGGAGCTTGGTATGATATTAAATAATTCGGAATACAAAGGCACGGCTTCTTATGATTCGGTTCTGGAGCTTGCGAGCGGCGGAATAGGAAACGACCCCTTCGGTATTCGCTGTGAATTTTTGCAGCTTGTTGACCTTTTAAGATATAAAATTTCAGAATAAGCTTGACTTTATTAATGTGCTGTGGTAGAATTTAAAAGGCAATCCGGATGAAAGGAAATGATTTGCACTTGCGAAAAATTCTGCTTGATGATAGTAAAAATTATTACAAAACAAATATGCACTGCCACAGCACTTTTTCTGACGGTAATATGACAACAGCCGACCTTAAAAAGCACTATGCGGAGAAAGGGTATTCGGCTGTTGTTTTTTCGGACCATGAGCATCTTATAGACCATTCTTATCTGACGGATAATAATTTTCTTGCGGTTACCGCCTGCGAAGTTGCCGTTAAAGAATTTAAGGAAATATCCACGCTCGTAAAGCGGGATATGAAGGTGGCTCATTTTAATTTTATCGCGAAAGAGCCTTCAAATGTTGATACTCCTTGTTACAGTTCGGTTTATGACCACTATATAAAAGATTTTTACCGTGACAAAATTGTTCATAGCCGCGGCGAATACGCGCGTGAATATTCGGCGGAAGGTATAAACGATATGATCCGCAAGGCAAATGAAAAAGGGTTTCTTGTGCAGTATAATCACCCCCGCTGGTCGCTCGAAAACGCGTGCGATTATCTTAAATATGAGGGTTTATGGGCAGTTGAGATATATAATCACTCCGCAAACCTTTGGGGGATTTATGAGTATGATATAAATGCCTATGATGATTTTTTGAGAAGCGGGCAGCGCATTGCCTGTACGATGGGCGATGATAACCATGAAATCAGCCATACCTGCGGCGGATATACTATGATAAACGCTGCGGAATTGAACTATACATCTTTTATTGAAGCGCTTGAAAAGCATAATTTTTATTCGTCAAACGGACCGGAAATTAAAGGGCTTTTTGTGGAAAACGGCATGGCGTACCTTAAATTTCGCGGCGGCGAATACGCGGTTATGTCAACCAAAGGCAGACGGACCGAAAGAAAGATGGCGAAAAGTCCGGACAGCGTAAACGAGGTAAGCTTTAAAATACTTGAATGTGACGGATATGTACGCTTTGACGTGGTTGATAAGTATGGCAGAAGGGCAAACACAAACGCGTATTTTATTGATGAGCTGCCGGTTTAAGTCACATGGCTTTTTATTCGTTTAAAGCGCATTACACAATATCAAGCAAATTAACCTGGCTTGTTTCGGGTATGCCGTCAAGACAGCCTTTTTCCTTCATTACCTGTATAATTGTTTTTGAAACTTTTGTTCTTTTTTTGAAATCGTCTATTGTAACAAAAGGACCGTCTTTTCTTGCCTTAACAACGCTGTTTGCTGCCTGCACGCCAAAGCCCGCGATTGCGTTTAAGGGAAGCAGTATTCCGTCCTCTTTTGGCAGGAATTTAACAGCATCGGATTCATAAATATCTATCGGTAAAAAATTAATGCCTCTTGCGTACATTTCATTACACATTTCGAGTATCGTTACCATATCCTTTTCCTTAACGGTGGCGTCGTCCTTATCCTTAAAGGCTAAAAGATTTTCTTTTACTTTTTCTTTTCCGACAGCCATATATTCGGCGTCAAAAGCGTCAGCGCGGACAGTAAAATATACCGAGTAATACTCTTTCGGATAATATACTTTAAAATACGCAACTCTGAATGCCATCATAACGTAAGCGACGGCGTGAGCCTTCGGGAAAAGATATTTTATTTTTTTGCATGACTCAATATACCATTCGGGAACGTTATTGTCACGCATAATCTGTTCTTCTTCGGGAGTAAGCCCCTTGCCTTTTCTCACGTGCTCCATTATGCTGAACGAATCTTTTTTCGGACAGCCGGCGTATATAAGATAGGTCATAATATCGTCACGGGTACATATACATTCTTTAAGAGTCGCAGTGCCGCTTTTTACAAGATTCTGCGCATTGTCAAGCCACACATTTGTTCCGTGAGAAAGCCCCGAAATACGGACAAGCTCGGCAAAGGTTGTCGGGTGAGTATCAACAAGCATCTTTCTGACAAAAGGAGTTCCGAATTCCGAAATTCCGTAAGTGCCTGTCGGGCTGAATATTTCCTCGGGTGTAACGCCAAGAGCCTCGGTGCCTTCAAAAAGCGTCATAACCTTTTTTTCACCTATTTTTATGGTTTTTGAGTCAATTCCCGTAATATCCTCCAGCATACGGATAACAGTCGGGTCATCATGTCCTAAAATATCAAGCTTTAAAAGCTTGCCCGATATTGAATGATAATCAAAATGAGTTGTTATTATATCGCTTGTCGCGTCATCCGCCGGGTGCTGAATAGGGCAGAAGTTATGTATATCGTTATCTCTCGGTACAACCATAATGCCGCCGGGATGCTGACCGGTTGTCCGTTTAACGCCCACACAGCCCTTGGCAAGCCGTTCCATTTCACAGTTTGTGGCGGTAAGCCCATGTTCTTCAAAATATTTTTTAACATAACCGTATGCCGTTTTTTCAGCAACGGTACCTATTGTGCCTGCGCGGAAAACAAAGCCTTCGCCAAAAAGCACTTCGGTATATTTATGAGCCTTGGGCTGATAGTCGCCCGAGAAGTTGAGGTCTATATCGGGCTCTTTGTCACCTTCAAAGCCGAGGAAGGTTTCAAAAGGTATATCATGCCCGTCGCCGTACATAAGCTCGCCGCATTTCGGACAGCGCTTGTCGGGCAAATCCCAGCCGGAGGGCTGTGAGCCGTCGGTTATAAATTCGCTGTATTTGCATTTTTTACATATATAATGCGGTTGGAGAGCGTTTACCTCCGTTATGCCCGCAAGGAAAGCAATAAAAGATGAGCCGACTGAGCCTCTTGAGCCTACAAGATAGCCATCCTCATTGGATTTCCATACAAGATTTTTCGCGATTATGTACATAACGGAAAATCCGTATTTTATAATTGAGCCGAGCTCTCTGTCCATACGGCTCTGTACAATTTCGGGAAGCGGGTCGCCGTAAATCGAAACCGCTTTTTCTTTTGTGATTTTTATAAGCTCCTCTTCCGCTCCTTCAATTTTCGGCGGTGCCGGCTCTTTTGGAAGAAGCTGTATATCGTCAATCATATCGGCAATTCTGTTCGGAACGGTTATAACAACCTCTTTTGCTTTTTCTTCGCCGAGATAGTCAAATTCTTTAAGCATTTCTTCGGTTGTTCTGAAATATAAGGGCGGCTGATAATCGGCATCCTCAAAGCCTTTCGCGTGCATAAGAATACGCCTGTAAACCTCGTCCTTCGCTTCAATAAAATGAACGTCGCAGGTTGCCGCAACGGGTTTGTTAAGCTTTTCGCCAAGCTTTACAATCCGGCGGTTAAATTCTTTCAACCCTTCATCGTCCGTAACAAAGCCTTCACGCTTCAAAAACTCGTTGTTTCCTATAGGCTGAATTTCAAGATAATCGTAAAATTCCGCAATTTTTTCGGTTTCGGTTTCATTCTCACCCATAAGCATTGAGCAAAACAGCTCACCCGATTCGCACGCGGAGCCCAGAATAAGACCTTCACGGTATTTTGCAAGAGTTTCACGGGTGATAACGGGGTGTTTTTTAAAATGATTAAGGTTTGAGTCGGATATGATTCTGTACAGATTTACAAGACCCGGCTTGTTTTTCACAAGGAGTATTATATGATAGTCACGCCGTCTTGACGGGTTAAAACCGGCAAGCTTTTTGTTAAACTCGGTTAAATTGGTTATTTCGTGTTTCTTAAGCAGGTCAATGCAGCGGCGCATAATTTCCGCCGTTGCTTCGGCATCGTCAACCGCTCTGTGATGATGAAGAAGCTCAATATTAAGATGCTTTGTCATTGCCGCAAGACTGTGAGTTTTGCGCTCATTGTAAAGCGCGCGGCAAAGATTAAGGGTATCGACATAGCAGGGCTTAAACGGCAGACCGAGACGGGCGGCATTTACACGAATAAAGCCGACATCAAAAGTCGCGTTGTGCGCGACCAAAACACAGCCGCCGCAAAATTCAAGAAATTTCGGCAGGACCTTATCAATGGTTTCGGCGTTTTCAACGTCGCTGTCTTTTATCGAGGTAAGCTCTGTTGTTTGCGCGGAAAGCTTCATTTCAGGGTTTACAAAGGCGGAAAATCTGTCTGTAATATTGCCGTTTTTAAGCTTTACCGCACCGATTTCAATAATTTTATCCTCCTGACAGTGCAGTCCGGTTGTTTCAATGTCAAAAACAACAAAATCACCGTCAACGGTATAATCTGTGGCGTCATATACAATGCGCATTTTATCGCCTTCAAGGTAGCCTTCCATACCGTAAAGTATTTTTATATCGCTTTTTATATCTTTTTTCGCATTAAAGGCGTCGGGAAAAGCCTGTGCAACGCCGTGGTCGGTTATCGCAACAGCCTTATGTCCCCATTTGGCGGCAAGCTTAACAATATTGCCCGCGTTGCCGATGGCGTCCATAGCGGACATTTGTGTATGCATATGAAGCTCAACACGTTTTTCTTCGGCATTATCCGTCCTTTCGGGCTCTTTTGCGATTTTAACAATACCCGAACACATAAGCGTAAGCTCTTTCGCAAAACTGTCAAATTCGATTCTGCCGCTTACCATAAGCCTCATATTTTCTTTCAGCTCCGAAAGAAGCGTTTCAAGCTTTTCTGTTTGTTTCCGCTTTTTGTTTTCGTCCTTTTCGTCGTTTTTCGCGCCTTCAAACATTTTCACCTTTATGGAGCTTGTATAATCGGTTATATTAAAAGAAACAAGGGTTTTGCCCGATTTAAGCTGTCTTTTTTCAATGTTCCAGATATCGCCCGCGACAACAATTTTGTCATAGGGACCTTTTACGTTTATAAGCGGAGTAATGTCGGGATTAATGATTTTTTTGCCTTTTAAAACCTTTTCGGCTTCAATTTCCCCTTCCATTATTTCGGTTGTGTCGGCCTCATGGGCAAGCTCCCGCTGTTCTTTAAGCTGCTGACGCTCAAGATATTTCGTCACATTCATTGACGCTTCGTTTAAAGCCGCCTGTTTTTCCTTTTCAAATTTCTCGTATGCCGCTTCGTCATAGTTGCCGCCTATAATAACTTTAAATTTTTTACCTGTTTCTTCGTAAATAAAATTTGAAATAACACGCTCACAGCCGAACTTCGCGATAAGCTCGCCCATACCGAATTTGGTTGTGATTTTAATAATATCATTGTCAAGCTGCCATACGGAATCCATAAGCACAAGCTTTAAAATTGATTTTATTTCGCCTATCCGGTTTTCGAGATGAGCCGAGTAAACCGGCAGGTTATGTCGGTTAATTTCTATGCCCGAATAATCAATATTTACAAAAACATTTTCACAGGAATATTCAGCCGCAAAATCTTTTTTTATAATATCAATATATTTTTCGTCAACAACATAAGAAGGTTTTATGCGCAGCATAATACTTCTTTCGGTTAAATTGACTTTTATATCCGAAACATCGATTTTATCAAAAAAATCGGGGGTTTCACCCGAAAAAAAGCTGCTTAATTTTCTTGACATAAAAAATGTTCCCTTCAAAAATTATAACTTAATTATAATTATATATCATTGAATTTTTATTGTCAAGATTTTTCTGTAAAATGATCTGAAAAGTAAAGAGTGACAGCTCTAATGAAATATATTCTTTTTATGTTATTAAAACTTCTGTATTGAAAGGTAAATATAATGCGACCGTTTCTTTCAGTCAAAATGAAGCTTTAAACCGGCAAAGCGTCTATATTGCCGGTAATCCTAACCGTTTTCCGCTGGAGTATTATGATACATACAGCAATACTTACCGTGGCGCATTGCCGGCTTTGACGGAAAAGATTTCCGTTAAAACAGGGATAGAATTTTCCTATGTTTATGTCGGAAAAACTGATAGACGTAATGAGCTTTGTAAAAACAAGCAAGTTGAAATGTTGTTTGCCTTCTCGGATGAGCCTGATTTATTAGAAAATGCGGTATACAAAACAAAGGTATTTTCGACAGAAAATAATGGAGCACAATTGGACGTTTACTGTTTATTTACAGCCGCAGCAAACGATAACAAAATAAATATGGTTTTAAATGCACTTTCATCCCTTTCGGCAGACGAAAAAGCTGTTTTATTTCTTAACGCTGCCCGCGATACAGACAATGCTCCAAAACGCAGAACGGTTCATATATTGATTATAGGGCTGGCAGTTTTACTTGTGTTAGCGATTTGTTTATTGATTTTATATCTTAGCAATCGAGATAAGCTAAAGAAAAGTGCGCTGATTGATCCTGTGACAAGAATTGATAATAAGGAAGGATTTTTGCAAAAGTATCAAGAGCAATTAAATGAAAAAGAACGTCCGCTTTATTTGTTATTGTATATTGGCTTTGATATAGGACAAATTGTTCAGCTTTATGGTAGAGTAGAAGCAAACTATATTCTGCGGCATACAGCTAAAATTCTGTATAGTGAGAAAAAAATGTGTAAGTTATTTGCGCGTATTGATGACGGAGCATTTGTAGTAGCATTGTCGAGAGAGGACGCAGGACAGGCGGAAACCTCCGTGCGGTTGTTGCTGCAAAAGCTTAATAATGATCTCAATAAAAACGAACGAAAAATATGTTTTCAAGCAGGGGTTTATATATTGGGTATGGGTGATGACAGCTGTGAAGCCGCTATTGAAAATGCAAAGCAAGCCTATCTTGTGGCAGTCGAGACGTCAGAGCCTTTTGTGTTTGCAAGCGAGCTGATTCTTAAGCGTCAAAAAACCAAGGCGGATATTAGACGGCAGTTGAGCAAAAATGCATTTGAAATGAGTGAATTTATTCCATACGTGCAGTTTATTTTTAATGCAAAAACCGGTCAAATATGTGGTGGCGAATTGCTTTCGCGTTGGCAAAACAAACAATACGGTTTGCTGGCACCCAATATGTATCTTTCAGATGCTACCAAGCTCGGAATAATAGTACAAATTGATCTAAAAATGTTTGAAGAAGCATGTAATCTTTTGTCTATATGGGAGGATGAAGGGTTGCCTTATTTCTTAACATGTAATCTTTCTCGAAAGACTCTTTCATATGAAAAAAACGTTGATAAAATTATTGTTGTGTCAAAAAACTACATATTTCCTCATGATCGGCTATTTTTAGAGGTAACTGAAGATACGCTTGAAGAAAACAAGGAAACAGTAAAGAAAAATATTGATAGATTAAAAAAAGAAGGTTTTCATATTGCCCTGGATGATTTTTCCAGTGGATGTACAGCGGTTACAAATTTGTGTGAGTATGCGGTTGATTTGGTTAAAATTGATAAAAGTCTGCTTTTGTTAGCAATTGAAGATACGAGAGCGCGCCAATTGCTTAATGAAATCATTACACTGGCACACGATCTTAAAATAGAGGTGATTGGCGAAGGTGTGGAAAACGCAGAACAAAGAAACTTGTTGAGCAATTCAAATTGTGATTATCTTCAAGGATATTTGTTTGCAAAGCCGATACCGGCAAAAGAAACAAGGATTTTTATACAGCGTTGTCAAAAAGAATTGTTAGATATTAAGGAGGGAAAAGAATTGATTAATGACGAAACTATAGAAAAAAATGTCAATGAACTGATAACAAAAAGTGAAGAGCTTTTGCGGATTCAGTATGGCAATTATTGTCTTGATTTACCAAAAACCGTAGATATTGACGCACTGTCTGCAATTTTGAAATCTCTTTTGGAAAACAAATAGGATTTCTGAAAAAAGGTTACAGAATTTTAGTGTTCCGGCATTAAAATTCATGGGAAAGTGAAATTGTTCTCTTAGTTTTCTTATGGATTCGTGATAAAATAACCTCAATATCGATAAAGATGCTTAACACAAGAGTAATCATTGTTTCCAAAGAAGGAAATCAATGATCGTAGATGTAAGAAAAATATACCTTCGTTTTTCAGCTTTACAAAACATACTATACTACTATGTTTTTCTTTATGCTGATTGCCTTCTTCTATATCTAAAGTCGTTTTTCATTGAACCGCAGAAAATGCCCTATTGCAGAAGCAACAGGGCATTTTTGTGCGAGTTTTGTTATAAGATTCAATCAAGAGCGCCACAGGTGAAACCGTAAAAAGGTGGTAGTGAAATGAGAGGCGTTATGCCCGCATTTACAAGGGCATAGACGAAACGAACAAGCAAAAGGAGGAACGATGGTGCGTGTGACTGATTTTTGTGTAAACAAAAATCGGAACGGAGCTTTCGTCCGTTCCGACGTGGTGCGGATGACAGGGGTCGAACCTGCACGCCTTGCAGCACAAGAACCTAAATCTTGCGTGTATGCCAATTTCACCACATCCGCATAGCAATAATTATAACATATAACGCAAAAATAATCAAGGCTAATTTTGCGTTATATGAATATTTTTAAAAATTAATAAAAAGTTGCAACTTCCTGTTCCGGCGCTTCGGATTTTTCTATTGAAATGCAGTTTAGTATAGGACCTTTTTTGCCGTTATAAGCAACGTGTGTACCTTCTGTAATTTTAGCTGTAAGAATTATCCATTCGCGGCTTGTAAGGTCTGGCTTTTCTTTTGCCACACATACAATGCCTTTAAAAGAAATATCCTCAACGCAGCAAGTCATTACATGCCTGCCGATTATAAAGCTGTTTTGCGGGATTTTGTTGTTTATCCCGACAATGCCTTTAAATTTAACGGTTTTACCTTGATATTTTTCGGGTTCTTCCGCAAAATCCCTGAACCAGATTGCAAAGTCACGGTCGGCAATTTCAATTACGTCCGCATTAATATCAAAGGGAAGCGGGTCTTCCATTTCGTCATACATAATATTGCCGTTTATATCTTCGTATATTATGTCCGTTCTTCTGCTTATTCCGCGTACAATTTTATGAAGTGTTTCCTGATTAATATCGGGATTCCAGCGGTTAAAAACAACAAGCTCACAACTGTTAAGCTTATCAACAACAAGATTTCTCATGTTCGCATTGTAAAATTCATAGTTTCTGCTGTCTGCGAAAGTTATTTCCTGGTAAATGAGCCAGTTTTCGGGCAGCGCGTCAAAAAGAGACTTTAAGAGCCACATTCCGTTATATTCTATAAGCACCCTTTGAGGTTTATACTTCATTTCAAAAGCGGCGAATTTTTGCGGCGTTAAAACATCAGAGCTTTCAATATTAACAAAAGCCACGTTTTTTTCGGCAAAACGCTCGGCGTCATATTCTTCTTCGCCTTCCTCACATATTATAATAAGAGTTTTTTCACCTGTTTTGAAACGCTCATCTTCAAGCGTTTCCTGAACAAATTTTGTTTTGCCGGATTCCAAGAAACCCGTAAAAAGATATACAGGTATATCCATTTTAAAACATTCACCTCTTTAACCTATGACTGTTCGCCAATTCCGAAAAGCTTTGATATATCATTTTCGTTTATTTTGGAACCGATAACGCAAATTCTTCCCGTTATATCGGCATTGCCGCTGCGTATGTCGGGCTCTCCGGGAATATAGTCAAAATGAATCCAGCTTTCATCGGTTGATTCCACAATTCCTTTCGCGCGAAGAATTGTACCGTATTTTTCGGAATTTTCCAATTCTTTTAAAATATTTTCAAGCTGTCCTTTGGAAAATTTGTGTGTTGTCTCCGCGCCCCAGCTTGTAAACACATCATCGGCATGGTGATGATGTCCGTGCTCGTGATGGTGTTCATCGTGATGTTCGTGTTCATGCTCGTCGTGATGGTGTTCGTCGTGATGTTCATGATGATGTTCGTGTTCGTGGTGATGTTCACATTCGTGGTCATGTTCATCATGGTGGTGCTCATGGTCGTGATGATGTCCGCAAACAGGACAGATTTCCTCCTCATCTTCAAGCTGTTTTAAAACTGCGTCAAGACCGCTTTTACGTTCCATAGCGTCAAGAAGCTGCAAGCCTGTAAGCTTATCCCACGGTGTTGTTACGATTATTGCGGTTTTGTTATGCTCACGAATAAGCTTGACGCAGGTATCAATCTTTTCATCGGAAATACCGCCTGTGTGACTTAAAACAATACAACCGGCGTGTTCTATCTGGTCATTAAAAAATTCACCGAAATTTTTCATATACATTTTGCATTTGTTCGCGTCCGCAACGGTGGTAAACCCGTTAAGTACCGCACCGTGCTCGGCGGCGCCTTGTACAGCGCGGATAACATCGCTGAGCTTTCCTACGCCCGAAGGCTCAATAAGTATCCTGTCGGGTTTCAGTTCCGAAAGCACTTTTTTTAGAGCTTCACCGAAATCGCCCACAAGGCTGCAGCATATACAGCCCGAATTCATTTCCGTTATTTCAATGCCTGCTTCTTTTAAAAAGCCGCCGTCAATGCCTATTTCACCAAATTCATTTTCGATTAAAACAACCTTTTCGCCTTTATACGCTTCTTCAATAAGTTTTTTTATAAGCGTAGTTTTGCCTGCGCCCAGAAATCCTGAAAAAATGTCAATTTTCGTCATTATATGTTCATTCCTTATTTTCTAAATTTTAGATATTAAATCTGCGGCGCCTTTTAAAAATTCACCGTTTACAGTTTCAATTTTGCCCTCATCGCAAGCCTTTGCGGCTTCCGGGTCAATGGGAAGCTTCGCAAGTACAGGCACGCCGTATTCTTTAGCAAGAGCGTCAATGTGACTTTCACCGAACACTTTTATTTTTTTTCCGCAGTCGGGACAAAGAGCAAAGCTCATATTTTCAACAAAACCAAGTATCGGTATATTCATAGTCTTAGCCATTTTTACGGCTTTTTCAACAATCATTGAAACAAGCTCCTGCGGTGAAGTCACAATTATAATTCCGTCAAGAGGTATAGATTGAAATACAGTAAGAGGCACATCTCCCGTACCGGGAGGCATATCCACAAACATATAGTCCACATCTGTCCATACACAATCTGTCCAGAACTGACGTACAAGATTTGAAATCATTGCGCCGCGCCAGAGGATAGGGTCGCTGTCGTTGTCCAAAAGAAGATTTGAGGACATAATTTGTGTTCCTCCTTCCGAAACAGAGGCAAGAAGCGCGTTTTCATTGCCGACAGCCCGTTCTTTCAGCCCGAAAGCCTTGGGAATTGAAGGTCCTGTAATATCCGCGTCAAGTATAGCGGTTTTTAAGCCCTTTCTTTGGAGGAGTACAGCAAGCATTGAAGTTACAAATGATTTTCCTACGCCGCCCTTTCCGCTTACAACACCAATTATTTTTTTTACAGAGCTTAACTCATGAGGCTTCTCAATTAGACTCTCAGGCTTTTCGCCTTCGGTTCTTGATGAGCAGTTTGCCGAACAAGTGCTGCAATCATGTGTACATTCTTCACTCATATATATCAAGTCCTTTCCGTTAATAAACCAACATAAAATATTATACTCTTTTTTTAACCAAAAGTCAACGAAAATACACTATTTTTGTGTATTTTTAAATAATCAGCATTGCGTCGCCAAAACTGAAAAAGCGATAGCGATTATCGACGGCGGCTTTATATGCGGCAAGAATGTTTTCTCTTCCCGCAAAGGCACTTACAAGCATTATCAGTGTTGATTTGGGCAAGTGAAAATTGGTGATAAGTCCGTCAATTACTTTAAATTCCTTGCCGGGATATAAAAATATACTTGTATCAATACCGTCATTCATACCAACGGTTTCAAGCGTTCTTGTACTGGTTGTTCCGACAGCGATAACCCTGCCGCCGCAGGCTTTTGCTTTATTTATTTTTTCTGCCGCTTCCGCTGTGACGATGTAATGCTCCGAATGCATAATATGTTCTTCAACGGTATCTGCTTTTACGGGACGAAAGGTTCCGAGTCCCACGTGCAGTGTAAGAAAGGCAATATCAATGCCCATTGACTGTATTTCGTCAAGCAGCTCTTTTGTAAAATGCAATCCCGCTGTGGGAGCGGCAGCCGAGCCTTCATATTTCGCGTAAACAGTTTGGTAGCGGTCTTTTTCCTTCAGCTTTTCCGTTATATAAGGAGGCAGAGGCATTTCACCGAGCTTATCAAGTATTTCCTCAAAAATACCATCATATTCAAACTTTATTTTTCTGTTGCCTGTTACATCGACAGATACAATTTTACCTTTAAGCTCGCCGTTTCCGAAAATCACATATTCGCCGATTTTAACTTTTTTGGCAGGCTTCATAATACAGTCCCAAATGTCGCCCGGCTCCCTCTTTAAAAGCAAAACCTCAACTTCTCTTGATGAATGTTCTTTTATGCCGTAAAGCCTTGCCGGAATAACCTTTGTATCATTCAGAACGAGGCAATCGCCCGGTTTTAAATATGATTTTATGTCTGAAAAAATTTTATGACAGGTAGCGCCTGTTTTTCTGTCCAGAACAAGAAGTCTTGAACGGTCACGTTCTTTTATGGGGGTTTGAGCTATAAGCTCCTGCGGCAAATCAAAATCAAATAAATCTACGTTCATATTTCCTCCGGGTTAAAACTTTTACTGCCGCCTTAACGGCGGCAGCAGAAAGGGTTTATTCAAGCACTCTGATAAATTTTTTGAAACCGTTAAGCTTTCCGGTTTTTTCTGCAAGCTCTTTTTCGGTAAGCAGGGGAGTGATAAAAGCAAATTCATCTTCTTTTATTTCCGTAAAGCTTACATTTCCAAACAATTCTTTCGCGTAAGCTTTGTCTTTTGTATCAGTCCGCACAAACCATATAGATTTTGTGCTTTTAATATCTTCCATAATATCATTTTTTGTACGTACCCATTTTATCGGTCTGCTCACGCCGAGCGCGGCGTCTATAATATCACTCACGACAGCGCTTGCGGTCGGCAGCTTGCCTGCACCTTTGCCGTAAAACATGGCGTCACCTATCGCGTTTCCGCGCACGAGAATAGCGTTAAACACATCATCAACGCCCGAAAGAGCGGAGCTTTTCGGGACAAGCATGGGAGATACACGCGCGAAAACCCTTTCGCCGTCCCTTCTGCAGTAACCGATAAGCTTAATAACGCTGCCCAATTTTTCCGCGTATTCAACATCTGTAAGTTCAATATTTGTGATACCTTCGGTATATATTTTATCCGGATCAAGCTCCTTGCCGAAAGCAAGGTCTGCAAGAATCGCAATTTTGCGGCATGCATCAATACCTTCAACGTCAGCTTCGGGATTTGCTTCGGCATATCCAAGCTCCTGCGCCGTTGACAGAGCTGCCTCAAAGCTTTTTCCGTTTTTAATCATCTGCGTTAAAATATAGTTGGTTGTGCCGTTCAGTATGCCGAAAATTTCACTTATCTCGTTCGCTGTCAGGCATTGATGAATAGGATGAATTATCGGGATACCTCCTCCGACACTTGCCTCGAAAAGATAGCTGACTCCGTTTTTTTCGGCAATTTCGAGAAGCTCCGCGCCGTGAGTCGCGACAAGCTCTTTGTTTGATGTAACAACGCTTTTTCCGGCTTCAAGAAGTTTTTTTGTGAATTCGTAAGCGATTTTTGCTCCGCCGATAACTTCAGCCGCAACCGAAATCTCATCATCATTTAATATATCATCAAAATTTTTGGTAAAAAGCTTACTTGCCGGATGCCCGGGAAAATCTCTGATATCAAGAATATATTTAACCTCAACAGGCTGACCGGCACGTTTTTCAATGCCGCTTTTATTGGTTTTAAGGACTTCGTAAACTCCGCTTCCGACGGTACCGAAACCTAAAATTGCAACTTTTGTCATAGTGTAATCCTCCATTTGATATATCAATATATATGATACACCATTTTAATGTAAAAATCAAGTATTTTTTACTATTTTTACTAATGAAGGAGAAATAATAGCAAAGTATTGACTTTTTTTAAAAATATGTTAAACTATAATCAGTTAAAAATATTAAATTTTTAAAAAGTCATAAAAGCGTAAGGAAGTGGATAATACGTATGAAAATTTTTAAAAAAATATTTTTGCTGATTTTGATTGCGGGGATTATATTTTGCGGGTATCAGGTAAAGCTCGGATATGAAAAATACTCTGCCGCGCTTGCAGAACTGCCTCTTGACAGGGCAATCGCGAATCTGCAGGAAAAAGAGCATTATACATATTATGATGACATTCCCGAAATATATTTTAAAGCCGTTGTCGCGGTTGAGGACAGGCGTTTCTATAAACACAAAGGTTTTGATTTTATCGGAGCCGCAAGAGCAATTTACAATGATATAAGAGCGAAAGAAATGCTTGAAGGCGGGAGCACTATATCTCAGCAGCTTGCTAAAAATATGTATTTTCCGAAGGATTATACTCTTCAGCGGAAAATAGCGGAAATTTTTATGGCAAGTAAAATTGAAAAAGAATACAAGAAAGAAGATATACTTGAATTTTACGCGAATATAATATATTTCGGAAGCGGATATTATTGTATATATGACGCGGCTGAAGGTTATTTCGGTAAAAAACCCGCAGATATGACGGGCGATGAATGTACACTTCTTGCGGGAGTACCGAATGCCCCGTCGGTTTATTCGCCGAAGGTAAACCCCGGACTTGCAAAAAACAGACAGGAAAAGGTTATAAAAAGTATGATTGAATGTGGCTACATATCTGATAAGGGTGATTTGTTAAACAATGAGCGCTGATAACATTTTTTGTTAAAGAACGCATTATAACGCAGTATATAGTAAAAAACAATTTCAACAGTTGTGGCATTTACAAGGTGAGAGCTTTTGTTATTCCGGCAAGAGTTGAGCGCCTCCGGGTTGAGGGCTTTAAAAGCGTGAAAATACCACAAAAATCATTGACAAATGCGGTAAAGGGTGGTATAATAAAAGAGAGCAGTAAAAAGGGCGTAACAAGCATAACGGATTCAGCAATTGAAAAAGTGCCGAAGGTAAGTATAAAAGGCTTTACAGACGAACAGAATACTTTTATACAGCAACAGCATAAAGAACTATTACTGTATGCACGTGACGAGAACGAAAGCAAAGAGGTTGCTTTTGTATTTAAAAAAGATTTTTCGGAAAAAATATCTTTTAAAGGCGATGAAGAACATGTAAGTTTCGGTGCTGCTTTACAAGGTAAAGGTAATAACTTGTTTGTTATGCATAATCATCCGAAAAATAGTGGTTATTCAGATACAGATATTATATTTTTTATAAGTGATGAAAGGGTACAAACCTTAACATTGGTAAAGAATAACGGTTCTGTAGAAGTGATAAATAAATTTGAAAAATTTGACCGTCTAAAAGCGACAAATACGTTTAAAAGAATTTATAAAAAAACAGTAAAAACAGGCACAGAACACGAAAAAGATATGGCAGTTAAAAAGTTTTTAGAAAAAGGATACGGTGGTTTTGAATGGATGAAAAAAGAATAAATTTCCTTGATGGGAGTATTGAGGAAAGAGAAAGAGCGGTTAAAGAATTTTTTGGATTAAAACCCGAACAGTCGTTTCAAGATTTAGAAATTGAAGATGATGAGGAAAACGACGAATAAAACAGCACTTATCCATATGATAGGTGCTATTTTTATACACTAATTCAATAATTCAAGCACTTACTTTTACGGTAGGTGCTTTTATTATACCCAAAAATAAGTCCGCAATGACGTAAAACTAAGTGAGCGAGCCAAAGCAACTGGCGTAAAACAGCGTAGCAAAAGGAAGGAAACCATGACAAGAGAGGAACTTAAAAAAATTGTAGAGGGCGTTACCGATGAGCAGCTTGATAAAATTCTCGGTACCGGTAGGCTGTAACACCTAAAACTTCACACTATTATCTTTGTATAAGCTGCGTAAGCAGCGTTTTCCTTCTTGACGGGCGTCAGCCCGCCTGCGTCGTCATCCTTGTTTGCACAGCTTATACTTTGATACTAATGCAAACTTTTAGATGCTACAGCCTACTAACGGAGCGGACATCAACAAGGCGAAAAACGGTGTTGACGCCTTAAAGACCGAGCTTGAAAGCCTTAAAAAGGCGAAGGGTGAGCTTGAAAACAAGGTAAAAGACCTCACAGACAGCGCAAAGACGGCGGACGACTACAAAAAGGAGCTTGAGAAGCTGCAGAAGGAAGTCAAAGAAAAGGCGGAAGCAGAGGAAAAACAGAAAGCGGATAATGAGCTTACTGCTGCCATTGAAAACTCTTTCGGCGATAAAAAATTCAGCTCCGATTATGTGAGACGCGGCATAATTGCCGACATGAAAGCCGAGATTGCAAAGCCCGAAAACAAGGGCAAAGGCTATTCAGAAATCTTTGAAGCCTTAACGAAGGATAAGGCGGGGATTTTTGAAAATCCGAACAAGCCCGCCGATATGGCAGGTATAGGAAAAGCAGAAACTAAGACAGATGAAGCGGCAGCCAGGGCGGAATGACGATGCGCGTGTAACTGATTTTTGTGCAAACAAAAATCGGAACGGAGCTTTCGTCCGTTCCGACGTGGTCGGAGTGACAAGACTTGAACTTGCGGCCCCTAGACCCCCAGTCTAGTGCGCTACCAGCTGCGCCACACCCCGATATTGTAACAAAAAAACATTATTTTCTTTTATCGACCATTATATTATACCACATATTAAATTAAAATGCAAGCCCTAATTTTAAAAAAATTAAAAAATTAAATATTTTTCAAATACTTGCATATATATTAAAAATATGATAAAATATTTACAAATATTTTGAGGGCGGGTGGTTTTATGAATATTCGTGAAAGAACACAAAGCTTTGAGGAACTTATTCTTTGTCCGGAAGCGACGTTTTCAAAAAATACGAAGGGCAGGAAAATTTATGAAGAGCCATGCCCTATGAGAACGGAATTTCAGCGTGACCGCGACAGAATAATTCATTCAAAAGCTTTCAGAAGATTAAAGCATAAAACTCAGGTTTTTCTGATACCGGAGGGGGACCATTACAGGACAAGACTTACGCATACGCTTGAGGTTGCGCAGATAGCAAGGAGTCTTGCGAGAATACTCAGGCTTAATGAAGACCTTGTTGAGGCAATCGCTCTCGGTCATGACCTTGGACATACTCCTTTCGGACATGCGGGCGAGAGGACGTTAAATGAAATGTTCGGAAATTTTAAACATGCGGAGCATAGTCTGCGTGTCGCGGAGCTTGAAGGGCTTAATCTTACATATGAGGTGAAAGACGGAATGGCAAATCACCGTTCGGACGGTAATCCGTCAACGTTTGAGGGAAGGCTTGTACAGCTTTCCGACAAATTTGCTTATGTAAATCATGATGTCGGTGACGCGCTGCGCGCCGGACTTATTGTTTTTGAAGATATACCGAAGGAATGTATAAAAGTTTTGGGTGATACACATTCAAAACGCATAAATACGCTTATTACGGATATTGCAAAGCGCGGCATATCGGGAGGAAAAATTGAGCTTTCGGAAGA
Source organism: uncultured Ruminococcus sp. (assembly GCA_902784805.1). GTDB lineage: Bacteria > Bacillota > Clostridia > RUG12999 > RUG12999 > RUG12999. The sequence goes on from CACZWD010000016.1 coordinate 61,988, forward strand.
TGTGAAAACCGCGTTTTTAAGTCTTCGTGATTTTTTGTTTAAAAAGGTTTATACCGATAATGCCGCAAAAGATGAGGAGGTTAAGGCAAAAAAAATTATTTCCGCGCTGTATTCTTATTTTACCGAACATCCGGAAGATTTGCCGGAGGACGAAAGAGGAAAGATTGCGGAAGGGCAAGAGGTTTGCCGCACAGTTTGTGATTATATTGCGGGCATGTCGGATTTTTATGCGATAAATGAATTTTCAAAAATATACATACCGAAAGCGTGGAAAACTTGAATTTTTGCAAAAAAGTGCAATAATATGGCAAAAAATTGCAAAGGAAATTTTGAAAGTCTGTTGAAATATGTTCGTGTCAGTGGATTTATAGGTATTTTAACATATTTTTTGTTTTACAAATGCAAAAATTTATTTAAAAAGGACGGTATTTATGGGCAGTAAAATTTACAATCTTGGAATCATCGGTTACGGCAGTATGGCGGGAATTCATAAAAAACAGCTTGGCAAAGGTAATGTGCGTGTCAAAATAAAAGGTGTTTATGATATTGATAAGGCACGTATGGAGCTTGCCTGTGAGCAAGGCTTTAAAGCGTATGCTTCGGCAGAAGAATTGCTTTCCGATACGGAAATAGATATTGTTCTTGTTTCGACAACAAATGAAACACATAAGGATTACGCGATAAAGGCTCTTAACGCGGGAAAGCACGTAATATGCGAAAAACCTGTAACGTTAAGCTCCGCCGAGCTTGAAGAAATAATGAGAGCAGCCGAAAAATCGGGCAAGGTTTTCACAATTGACCAGAACCGCCGCTTTAACCGTGATTTTATAAACGCTAAACGGCTTATCGAAAGCGGTGTACTTGGAAGAACCTATATTATTGAATCACGTGTTGAAGGCTCAAGAGGTGTTCCGAGAGGCTGGAGGACGGATAAAAACCGCGGCGGAGGTATGATGCTTGACTGGGGCGTACATCTTATTGACCAGATAATGCATATGACGGACGAAAAGGTTGTAAATGTTTTTTGTAAAATGTACAGTATAAATTTTCCCGAAGTTGATGACAATTTCAGATTAACGCTTACATTTGAAAGCGGTTTTACGGCGCATATTGAAGTTTCTACCAACAACTACATTACAAGACCGAGATTTTATATTTACGGCACGGAAGGCACTGCGGTCATAACAGATTGGGACGGCAGCGGCGAATATATAAAAAAGCTTACGGACGATAGTAAATGGGATTCTGAGATTTTGCCTGTTAAAATGGGTCCGTCAAAAACAATGGCGCCGAGAAATCCGGATACCGTAGAAACCGTTAAGCTTACAGAGCCGAAGGATGTTACGGATAACCTTGACCCTGTTTATGAGCAGCTTATAAACGCCATTGAGGGCGGAGAGCTTTACATTAAGCCGGAACAAGCTATGCGGGTTATTAAGGTTATGGAAGCGGCGTTTAAATCCGCTGAAAGCGGTGAAACGGTTAAAACCGTAATTTAACTATTGACATATAGTAAAAAAAGTGTTATAATATAGCCAATAACCGAATATGGACGCAGGGGAGCTGTTTTTTACGGCTGAGAGGAAGCTTTAAGCTTCGACCCTTTAACCTGATGTGGATAATGCCAACGTAGGGAAAAGTTAAATGCATACGAATTTTAAAACCGGCATTTAGCAAGTTTTACTTTAAAATGTGTTTGTTTTAAATTGTAAACCGAAGGACCTACCGCAGACGTCCTTCGGTTTTTGTATTAAATAAAGGGCGTCTTGCCCGAAAACAGAAAGGAAAACGTTAAAAATGAACACAAAAACAAACAAACTTGTAGTATCGGCAATGATGTTAGCAATTGCATCAATTCTCTCAATGCTGAAGCTTTTTGAAATGCCGTTTGGAGGCACAATAACCGTAGCTTCAATGGTTCCTGTTGTGCTTATAGGCTATTTGTACGGTACAAAGCATGGGCTTTTTTCGGCTTTTGTCTATGGCATTTTGCAGCTTATTTTAGGCGTGGCTACGGGTATAGTTTCACGTATGTTTCTCCCCGGAGATGAGCAGATGGCGCTTGCCGCCGCGCTTTCAATTTGCCTTTTAGATTATATACTTGCCTGCCTTATGCTCGGTTTCGGCGGTATATTTAAAGATAAATTCGGTAAGCCGGCACTTGAAATCGCACTTGGGGCGGTAGTGGCGACAGTTCTTTGCTGGGTTATGCACGTAATATCGGGCTTTATTTTTTACGGCGCGTGGGCGGAATGGTTTTTCTCCGACAGTACGGGGCTTTCGCAAATTTCTGCATTTAAAGGCTTCTGCGATTGGGTAATGAATAATATTCACGGCGGAATGCTTGCGCTTTTTTATTCCGCTGTATATAATGCGGCGTATATGCTGCCTGAGACAATTATAACGGCGGTTTTTGCTCCGATAATATATATGGCTATAAAAAAATCTGTAAAAAAATAATCAAAACCCCTTGACAAAACGTAAAATATTGTGTATAATTATTCGTAGAATTATAATAAATGCGATGACCGAAAACAAGTAAGCATTTCCTGTACGTTTTCAGAGAGCTGCCGTTTGGTGCGAGGCAGCAGCGAAAAGATTTGCCGAATACATTTCGAGAGCAGCGCACCGAAAGCATTCCCGCAAGTAGGCTGCGACGGGTGTTCCCGTTACAGAACTATGGTTTGAAAGAACCTGAAAAGGTCTGCACCGTGAGATGCAGGCGAATTGAGGTGGTACCACGGGTACGGATTTTTAAAATCACCCGTCCTCTGAAACTATTATCAGAGGACGGGTTTTTGTTTTGTCCTCAAATGAAAGGAATGGTTTAGGAATGGTTTTGAAGGTAGTATTGTTGTTGGTTTTCTTTGCGGTTATGGTTGCGGTAGGCGTTGTCTGCCGGAAACAGGCGGCAGATGTAAACGGGTTTGTGCTTGGCGGCAGAAATGTCGGTCCGTGGCTTACGGCGTTTGCTTACGGTACGTCTTATTTTTCGGCGGTTATTTTTGTAGGCTATGCCGGTCAGTTCGGCTGGCGTTTCGGTATAGCCTCAACATGGATAGGACTCGGCAACGCGTTTATCGGCTCGCTGCTTGCGTGGGTGGTGCTTGGCAGAAGAACAAGGCTCCAGACACAGCATCTCGGCAGCGCAACGATGCCGGAGTATTTCGGAAAAAGATATAACAGCCCTGCGCTTAAAATTTTCGCGTCGGTTATCGTGTTTGTTTTTCTTATTCCTTATACAGCTTCGCTTTACAACGGTCTTTCGAGGCTTTTTGAAATGGCTTTTCATATTCCGTATGTATGGTGTATAGTTGCGATGTCGGTTCTGACGGGCATTTATGTAATTGCCGGCGGATATATGGCTACCGCGGTTAATGATTTTATTCAGGGCATAATTATGCTTTTCGGTATTATCGCGATTATTGCGGCGGTGCTTGGTCAGCACGGCGGTTTTATCGGCTCGCTTACAGAGCTTGCGAAAGTCAGTGACGCGGACGCAGGCAATGTTCCGGGAGTGTTTAATTCCTTTTTCGGACCAAAACCGCTTGACCTTTTGTTTGTTGTAATACTGACATCGCTCGGCACATGGGGTTTGCCGCAGATGGTACAGAAATTTTACGCTATTAAAAGTGAAAGCGCCATAAACAAAGGTACGGTAATATCGACCTTTTTTGCTGTTGTTGTTGCGGGCGGCTGCTATTTTCTCGGCGGCTTCGGACGCCTTTTCAGTGATAAAATGGAGGTTGCAAGCGGTGTGCCGGCGGGCGGATATGACGCGATTGTTCCGACAATGCTTTCAGGTCTTTCCGATATACTTATCGCCGTTGTGGTTATCCTTGTGCTTTCCGCTTCAATGTCAACGCTTTCGTCACTTGTTTTGACTTCAAGTGCAACGCTTACGCTTGATTTTATAAAAGGAAATATTGTTAAGAATATGAAGCAGAAATCACAGCTTGCCATAATGCGAGTTCTGATTGTTTTCTTTATTGCGGTTTCCGCTGTTATAGCTATAATTCAAGCAAACAGCAGTGTGACATTTATTGCTCAGCTTATGGGAATATCGTGGGGCGCTCTTGCAGGGGCTTTTCTTGCTCCGTTCCTTTACGGGCTGTACTTTAAAGGAGCCACAAAAGCCGCTTGCACCGTGAATTTTGTGTTCGGAGCAGGTATAATGATACTTAATATGCTGTTTAAGAGCGCATTTCCGCCGATTTTACAGTCTCCGATTAATTGCGGCGTAATCGCTATGGTTGCGGGGCTTGTTATTGTGCCGGTTGTAAGTGCATTTACCAAAAAACCGGAAAACGCAGATGAAATGTTTGCCTGCTACGAGGTTCCCGTTACCGTTCCGGTTAAGGAAGCACTCGGCGAATAAGAGCATTTTGGGGGAAAAATGAACATACATAAAATTGATTTTCACACGCATTGTTTTCCTGATAAGCTTGCTGCACGAGCAATTGAAGCTCTCGGAGCTTGCGCAGGGCTTGTTCCGGTGTCAGACGGCACAGCAGACGGGCTTTTAAACCAAATGAATGAGGGCGGCGTTGATATTGCCGTAGTACTCGGTATTGCGACAAACGCACATCAGCAAAAATCCGTGAATGATTTTGCTGCGGAGCTTAACAAAAACCCCCATTTTGTAGCCTTCGGCTCTGTTCATCCCGATGCGCATGACGCAATAGATGAGCTTGAAAGAATTAAGGATATGGGGCTTCTTGGAGTGAAATTTCATCCTGAGTATCAGAAGTTTTATGTTGATGATGATAAGATGCGTCCAATATATAAGAAAATTTCGCAGCTTGAATTAATTACGGTGTTTCACGCGGGTGCGGATTATGGCTTTTTGCCGCCTTATCACTGCTTGCCCATGCATATGGAAAACGCTCTTAAAATGCTTGACACAAAAGTTATTGCGGCGCATTGGGGAGGCGTAATGATGCAGGAGGAGGTATATAAAAGGCTTTGCGGACTTCCTGTTTATTTTGACACCTCTTTTTCTTACGGAACGACCTGCCTTCAAATGCTTAAAAAAATTGTTCAAAAGCATGGTACGGATAAGCTTCTTTTCGGTACGGATTCCCCATGGCACGGTCCCGAGGAAGAAAGCAGAGTTATTGAGTTTTTGGAGCTTTCTGAGGAAGAAAAAGAAAAAATATACTATAAAAATGCGGCAAAACTCCTAAAACTTGACATTTAACTTGACAGTTTGACTGAAAATTAATATAATATAGTTCAGTAGTCTGAAAACATTTTTTCAGACTACTGATTATGAAAGGATTTGTGCAGTATGATTATTACAGATTTACTTGAACGCAATGCAAAAGAATATGCAGACGAAACGGCGCTTGTTGAAATTGCGCCTCATCTTATGGAAAGCACGAAGCTTACATGGAAGGAGTATGCGCTTATTCAGCCGAATCCGTCGGAAAGCGGCAGGCAGGAAATAACCTGGAAAGAATTTGAAAAAAAGGCAAACCGTTTCGCAAATCTTCTTTTAAGCAGAGGTGTAAAAAAAGGCGATAAGGTCGCTATACTTCTTATGAATTGCCTTGAATGGCTGCCGATATATTTCGGAACGTTAAAAACGGGAGCGCTTGCTGTTCCGCTTAACTATCGTTACGCGTCTGATGAGATAAAATACTGCGTGGAGCTTGCGGAGGCGGACGTACTTGTTTTCGGTCCTGAATTTATAGGCAGGGTAGAGGAGGTTTACGACCATATGAATGGTTTAAAACAAACCTTCTATGTCGGCGAAAACTGCCCGACATTTGCCGAAAGCTATAATACTCTTGTGACATACTGTTCGTCAAAGGCACCTGAAATTCCGCTTACCGAGGATGACAACGCGGCAATTTATTTTTCTTCCGGTACAACCGGATTTCCTAAAGCTATACTTCATAAGCACAGAAGCCTTATTCATGCGGCAAGGACAGAGCAGGCTCATCACGGTCAGGGCAGGAACGACTGCTTTTTATGCATACCTCCTCTTTATCATACAGGAGCAAAGATGCACTGGTTCGGCTCACTTTACGCGGGAAGCCGCGCTGTTCTTTTAAAGGGTGTTAAGCCTGAATGGATTATAAGAGCCGTTTCGGAAGAAAAATGTACAATAGTCTGGCTGCTTGTGCCGTGGGCGCAGGATATTCTCGACAGCATAGACAGAGGAGAAATAATCCTTGAGGATTATGAGCTTTCACAATGGAGGCTTATGCATATCGGGGCTCAGCCTGTGCCGCCAAGTCTTATAAAGCGCTGGATGGAACATTTTCCAAATCATCAATATGATACAAACTACGGTTTGAGTGAATCGATAGGCCCCGGCTGCGTACACCTTGGTGTTGAGAATATACACAAGGTTGGAGCAATAGGAAAAGCAGGTTATGGATGGAAGGTTAAAATCTGTGACGAAAACGGCAATACCGTCAAAAAAGGTGAAGTCGGTGAGCTTGCAGTTTCGGGTCCGGGCGTTATGACTTGCTATTATAATGATGAGAAAGCCACAAAAGAGGTTTTAAAAGACGGCTGGCTGTTTACGGGAGATATGGCGGAAGAGGACGCTGATGGCTTTATTTACCTTGTTGACCGTAAAAAAGACGTTATAATTTCAGGCGGTGAAAACCTTTATCCCGTACAGATTGAGGACTTTATCCGTAAAAACAATACGGTAAAAGATGTTGCGGTTATTGGGCTTCCGGACGCAAGGCTCGGAGAAATTGCCACTGCGATTATTGAGCTTAAGCCTGAATTTAAGGATAAAGTAACGAGTGAGGATATTATTGATTTTTGCCAAGATATGCCAAAATATAAAAGACCGAGAAAAATTATTTTTGCGGAGGTTCCGCGTAATCCCACAGGCAAAATAGAAAAACCGAAGCTACGCAAAATATATTGCGGCGAGAGTGTTGTTGCACAGCAGAATGAGATAAAATAGCAGGTTTGGTTGAAAGGATGATAGTATGAAAAAATTAATGCTTGGTAACGCGGCGGTTGCGCGGGGAGCTTATGAAGCCGGCGTAACGGTTGTGTCGTCATATCCCGGTACTCCGAGCACGGAAATCACGGAGAATATTGTTAAATATCCCGAGATTTACGCTGAGTGGGCGCCGAACGAGAAAGTCGCGGCAGAGGTCGCGGTAGGCGCTTCTATGGCAGGCGCGAGAGCTATGTCCGCTTGCAAACACGTAGGGTTTAATGTTATGGCGGACCCTGTTTTTACAATCAGTTATATCGGAACAAACGGCGGTTTGCTTTTTTGCGTTGCCGATGACCCGGGTATGCATTCCTCTCAAAACGAGCAGGATTCAAGACATTACGCAAAGGCGGCGAAGCTGCTTATGCTTGAGCCTTCCGATTCTTCGGAATGTAAAGAATATACAAAGAGAGCCTTTGAGCTTTCCGAAAAGTATGATGTTCCGGCGGTACTTCGTCTTTCGACAAGAGTTTCCCATTCGCAGAGTATGGTAGAAATCAATGAACGCGAGAATTATGAGCTTAAACCGTATGAAAAAAATATCGCTAAAAATGTTATGATGCCGGCAAATGCCATAAAACGGCATATTGAGGTTGAGAAACGTATGGAGGCGCTTAAAGAATTTGCCGAAAATACAGAGCTTAATACTGTTGAAATTAACGAGGGCAACATAGGTGTTATAACTTCGGGAATTTCTTATATGTACGCGAAAGAAGCGCTTGGAAACCGTGTCAGTTATCTTAAACTCGGTATGGTATATCCGCTTCCCGAAAAGAAAATCCTTGATTTTGCCGCTAAATTCGATAAGGTATATGTGATTGAAGAGCTTGATCCGTTTTTTGAAGAACATTGCAAAGCTGTAGGGGCGAAAAATATAATAGGCAAGGAAGCGTTTACTTTGCTTGGCGAATATACGCCCGCTATGATTAAAAAAGCCGTTCTCGGAGAGGACAGACCGGAATTTGATGAGAGTGATGAGCAAATTCCCGCACGTCCGCCTGTTATGTGCGCAGGCTGTCCGCACAGAGGAACATTTTATGTGCTTAAAAAGCTTGGACTTGTAGTTTCCGGAGATATCGGCTGTTATACTCTCGGCGCCGTTCAGCCGCTTTCAAGCGTTGACAGCACGATATGTATGGGGGCTTCCGTTTCGGCGGCTCTCGGAATGGCAAAGGCGAGAGGCAAGGAATTTAACAAAAAGCTTGTTTCGGTAATCGGCGATTCAACTTTTATACATTCGGGTATTACGGGACTTATTGATATTGTGTATAATAAAGGCGCGAATACGGTTATTATCCTTGATAATTCAATAACCGGTATGACAGGACATCAGGATAACCCGACAACAGGATATACAATCCGCAAAGAGGAAACAAAACAGGTAAATCTTATAGCTCTTTGCAAGGCGGTTGGCGTCGGCAGAATAGTTGTTGCCGACCCGTTTGACGTTAAAAATTTTGAAAAGGTTGTAAAAGAGGAAGTCAGCGCAGATGAGCCTTCCGTTATTATAGCGCAGCGACCGTGCGCGCTTTTAAAGAAGGTTAAATATACGGGACATTGTACCATTACGGATAAATGTAAAAAATGTAAAATGTGTATGAAGCTCGGCTGTCCGGCAATATCAAGTGACGGTGACGGAGTAAAAATAGAACTTAACCAGTGTAACGGCTGCGGACTGTGTGTAAATGTTTGTCCGTTTGAAGCTATTAAGAAGGAGGAAAAGTAGTTATGGCCAAAAACATTATGATAGTCGGAGTCGGTGGTCAGGGTACTCTTCTTGCCAGCCGGATACTTGGAAATACCGTTATAAACGAAGGATATGACGTTAAGGTTTCGGAGGTTCATGGTATGAGCCAAAGAGGCGGCAGCGTTGTAACATATGTAAAGTATGGTGATAAGGTATATTCGCCCATAATTGACCGCGGTGAAGCCGATATTATTCTTGCTTTTGAGACGCTTGAAGCATATCGCGCGCTTCCGTATCTTAAAAAAGGCGGCTGTATGATAATAAACAACCAAAAAATGAATCCTATGCCCGTCATTACGGGCGCGGCAAAGTATCCTGAAAATATAACCGAAAAAATTTCGTCAAAAGTCAGGACGGAAATTGTCGATGCGGTTTCGCTTGCGAAAGAAGCGGGGAGTATTAAAGCCGTAAACGTTGTCCTTATCGGCATTATGGCAAAATCGACCGATATTGCTTATGAAAGATGGGTTGAAACAATCAAACAGACAGTTCCCGAAAAATTTATTGATTTAAATTTAAAAGCGTTTGCTTTGGGATATAATTTGTAATAATAAAAGCCGCAGACTTCAAACTGCGGCTTTTATTATTTTTCGGAATGGCGTTTGTTATCCGTAAATGAAAAAATAAAATCGTCAACGTCACCTTTTATATGACTGAAATCTGAGGGCTTTTTAATATCGTTCTTCGGTTTTTTTATTTCATCTTTTTCTTTGCTTTCACACATAATCATATACCTCCAACGTGAATAAAAAATGAACGGGGCGTATAGTTTTAGTATATGAATTTAAAGCAAAAAAATTACACTTTTTGAAATATTTTTAATATGGATTATTTTATAAGTAAACCTTGTTTATTGTATTATGTCAGTGAAATTCTTTCAAAGCCTTTTTACTTTTACGTCATTATTGATGGACGCGCGCGGGAACTTATTAGGCTTGGCTTGTCCGTTATGTCATTAATATAATTAAAACCGCAATAATAAGGATCAAAGAAAACGTATGGAAAAGGGGATAATATCACGGTGTATAAAGCGTCTTCGGAAGTTTGTTATTTTTGTGTTTTTTCATTTTTTAATAACATAATTTACTTAAAGTATAAATTGTTTATTTATACAATTTGTAAGACTGAAGGAGTTATTCAGAAGTCGGCAAATCAATATCTACCAAAATAAGATCATCTCCTATAATTTTAATTTGATTCCACGCAATTACAATATCTTTCGGCTGCGGTCCCCACGGAAGCCATTTTCCGCCGCTATTACCGGGCACAACTATTGATTTTAGAACACCCTCCGTGATATCTATCTCAACATCACACACATATCCCAGGCGCCTTCCGTCACGTATATTTATAACCTCTTTGTTTTTAAAATCTGCCGATTTTCTCATGTTTTTCAGCACCTTTCTTTTAAATATCAATAATATATATGCAGTAAAACAGTTTTTTATGAAAGCAATTTTTATTGTTGACAAAAAATAGTTTTTATTGTATAATTATTTTAAATATAAAAAAGAAAGAGGTAGTTTAAAATGAAAAAATTTGTATGTCCTGTTTGCGGATATGTTTATGAAGGAAACGAACCGCCGGAAAAATGTCCTCAGTGCGGAGTTGACGGAAGCAGATTTACCGAGGCAGCCGGCGGAAAGCTTAATTTCGTGTGTGAGCACGTTATAGGCGTTGGCGCAAAAGATAAAATAGATGCTGAAGTGTATGAAGGTCTTAAATCAAACTTTGAGGGAGAATGTTCGGAGGTTGGTATGTATATCGCTATGAGCCGTCAGGCTATACGCGAAGGCTATCCCGAAATCGGTGAATTTTATATGAGAGCGGCTCTTGAAGAGGCTGAGCATGCGGCAAAATTTGCCGAGCTTTTAGGAGAAGTTGTAACGCCTTCCACAAAGAAAAATCTTGAGCTTCGCGCAGAAGCTGAGTGCGGTGCGACGGCAGGCAAGCTTGAGCTTGCGAAACGCGCAAAAGAGCTTGGCTATGACGCGATTCACGACACCGTTCATGAAATGGCAAAAGACGAAGCAAGACACGGCAAGGGCTTTGAAGGACTTTTGAAGAGGTATTTTGGTTAATCCAAGATACAATATAAATACGATTTGGTACACTTCAAAAACCGCATAAAACAAGGCTTTAAAGGCTTAGGTCACGAAACACGATTATTCTCTCAGCAGTTAATCGTGTTTTTTTGTATCTATGCGTATTTGGGGTTTTGGTGGGCAAATGGTGGGCAAATCAAAAAATTTTATTAAAAAAATACCGCATTTTCAATGTTACTTCCGACAGCCTATTTTTTACTCATATATCCTTTATCGTATGCATAAAATATAACAAAGTTTTCTTTTTAAAAGGAGCTGTTATATATGAAGGATTATATAGAAAAGCGGTCAATTGCACTTGCGGAATATATTATAGAGCATAAAGCAACCGTTAGGGCTGCCGCAAAAAAGTTTGGAATATCAAAATCAACTGTACATAAAGATATTTCTGAACGCTTACATGATGTAAGTCCGTCGCTTTCACGTCAGGCAAAAGCGGTACTTACAAAAAACAAAAACGAACGTCATCTTAGAGGCGGACTTGCGACAAAGAAAAAATATCTTGAAAAAAGTAAAAAAATAAAATAGAGGCGGAAAACCCGCCTCTATTTTTGTATGGAAAACTTAGGATAATCAAGGGGGATATTTAATATTTAAAAGGTAATATCTTATCTTATATCGGTTTATATTTTAGTAATTACGTATCAAATATTTGATAATCTTTATTTTTGCCCGTTTTTTTATTTTTTTCTTTATTTTTTAAAAAAAACACTTGAAAAACAAAAAAAAGTATGGTATAATAAAACCAACAAACAGAAATTCGGCGTTGCCGCAAGAAAAGGTTTTACTGTTTCAAAGCGCTTCGGCACGCTGCGCCTTGCGTACATGAATAATAAAAATAAAGAATTTTTGTTTATATTTGTTCGTCTTTTTTTGCGAATTTACAAATTACCAATTTATAAAAGGAAAAATATGGTTTGAAAAATGATTAAACTTATTGTTTGTGATGTTGACGGAACACTTCTTCCGCATGGCGAGAAAAGAATTTCATACGACACTGCGGACCTTATAAAAGAAGCAGAAAATAAAGGTATAAGCTTTGCGGCCGCGAGCGGAAGAGCTTATCACGAGCTTAAAAGGCTGTTTGAAGGAATAAATGTGTGGTATATACCTTCCGACGGCGCGGCGCTTATATATAATGAAGAAACGCTTTTTAAAAAAAATATTCCGTTTTTTGCCGCGGATAAGCTTGTAAAAGCTCTTACGGAAACCGAAAAAACAGCGGCTGTCGCCACAGGGAAATATATGTCGTACATAATTAAAGGTGAAAATATTGACAATAGTTTTAATCACAGAATAACGTCTGTTTTAAACGGTCATGCCGTACGCGCGGAAAATGTTTCGGAAGCGGACGAAGATATTTTAAAGCTTTCGTTTTACGGCGGCGCGAAGTCTGTTTTCGGCAAAAAGCTTTTGTCGGGAACTGCCGATAATCTTACCAAAATTATTTATAAAGACGGTGTATGGACAGATTTTGTTTCTGTAAACGCAGGGAAAAAAGCGGCTGTTTTAAAGCTTATGGAGCTTTTAAAGCTTGAGGCGGACGAAACTGCTGTTATAGGCGACGGTGATAACGATGCCGATATGCTGAAAATAACAAGAAATTCCGTTGCTGTAAAAGGCGGCAGCGAAAGCGTGTTAAAAGCTGCAAAGTATATTACTTCCGATGTAAATAAAACACTTGATTTTATCATAAGAAAGGGTGAAATTCGCGATGTCTTATAAAATAGTAGATTTACCGAAACCTGAAAGAATAACAAGAATGATTGACAGAATGTTTGACCATATGCCCGAAATTGAGGCGGACAGAGCTGTTCTGCTTACGGAATCCTATAAGCAGACCGAAGGCGAGCCTGTAATTTTACGCAGAGCCAAAGCGTTTGAGCATATACTTAAAAATATTCCGATTACAATTCGTGATGAGGAGCTTATTGTCGGAAGCAACGCGAAAACGGCAAGAGGCTGCCAGGTTTTCCCCGAATTTTCGTTTGAATGGCTTGAAAGCGAGTTTGACACCGTGGCAACAAGAACCGCCGATCCGTTTTACATTTCGGACGAAACAAAAAAGACACTTCATGAGGTATATAAATATTGGAAAGGCAAAACAACGAGCGAGCTTGCGACGGCATATATGGCGCCAGAAACGCTTACCGCCATTGAACACAATATATTTACGCCGGGAAACTACTTTTATAACGGAGTAGGGCATGTTACGGTAAACTACGCTAAGATACTTAAATCCGGCTATAAAGGCATAATTGCCGAAGCCGAAGCGGCACTTAAAAAGCTTGATTTCGGCGATGAGGATTACGCGCGCAGAAACAGCTTTTTAAATGCGGTAATAATAAGCTGCAAGGCGGCGATTGCTTATGCTAAAAGATATTCGCTTCTTGCGCTTGAGCTTGCTGAAAAAGAGACAAATCCCGAAAGGAAAGAAGAGCTTAAGGAAATAGCTTCAAACTGTATGAATGTGCCCGAAAACGGCGCTAAAACCTTTTTTGAGGCGTGTCAGTCTTTCTGGTTTGTGCAGATGCTTTTACAGATTGAGTCAAGCGGACATTCAATTTCACCGGGACGTTTTGACCAATATATGTATCCGTATTTTAAAAATGACCTTGATAAAGGGCTTATTACATATGAAAAAGCGCAGCTTTTAATGGATTGTATCTGGGTTAAGCTTAACGACCTTAATAAAGTTCGCGACGCCGCGAGCGCTGAAGGCTTTGCGGGATACAGCCTTTTCCAGAATCTTATTGCCGGCGGGCAGGATAGGTTTGGAGTTGATGCGACAAACGACCTTTCATTTATGTGTATTCAGGCGACAATGCACGTGCGTTTGCCTCAGCCGTCGTTTTCGGTAAGAGTATGGAACGGCACTCCGCACGACTTTATGGTTAAAGCCGCCGAGCTTACAAGGACAGGCGTGGGACTTCCGGCGTACTACAATGATGAGGTTATAATTCCGGCGCTGATAAGCCGCGGTCTTACAATGGAGGATGCGAGAGATTACAACATAATCGGTTGTGTTGAGCCGCAGAAGGCGGGCAAAACCGAAGGCTGGCACGACGCGGCATTCTTTAATATGTGCCGTCCGCTTGAAATGGTATTTTCAAACGGTATGGAGGGCGGCGTACAGGTTGGCGTTAAAACGGGCGAAGTTGAAAATATGACAAGCTTTGAGCAGTTTTATGACGCGTATAAACAGCAAATGAATTACGCCATTAAGCTCCTTGTCAATGCCGACAACGCTATTGACGCGGCTCATGCGAAACGTTGTCCGTTACCGTTTTTGTCAGGTATGGTTGAGGATTGTATCGGCAGAGGAAAAAGCGTGCAGGAGGGCGGAGCGATATATAACTTTACCGGTCCGCAGGGCTTTGGAATAGCAAATATGGCGGATTCGCTCTATGCAGTTAAAAAGCTTGTTTTTGAACAGAAAAAGTTTACGCTTTCGGAGCTTAAAGATGCGCTTAAACATAATTACGGCAAGGGCGAGGCAAATGCCGCTAATATTGAAGGAATAACAGCGCTTATCGCGAAACAGCTTAAAGATTCGGGCGTAACGATAAACCGTGATGTTGTTGAGAGTATTTATAATGAGGTTAAGAAAAATTCGGGTAATGCCGATAATAACGTAAATTCAAAATATGTTGAAATTAAAGAGCTTATTGACGAAGTTCCGAAATTCGGCAACGATATTACCGAAGTTGACGAGTTCGCGAGAGACGTAGCTTATACTTATACAAGACCGCTTGAAACCTATAAAAATCCCAGAGGCGGTATTTTCCAGGCAGGGCTTTATCCCGTTTCGGCAAATGTGCCGCTCGGAGCGCAGACGGGAGCGACGCCGGACGGCAGATACGCATATACGCCTGTTGCGGACGGCGTTTCACCTTCCGCGGGCAAGGACGTTAAAGGTCCGACCGCTTCGGCAAATTCCGTTTCAAAGCTTGACCACTTTATTGCTTCAAACGGTACACTGTTCAATATGAAGTTTCACCCCTCGGCGCTTCAGGGAAAGAGTGGTATAGAGAGCTTTATAACGCTCATAAGGGGATATTTTGACCAGAAGGGCAGCCATATGCAGTTTAACGTCGTAAGCCGTGAAACATTGCGTGACGCGCAGGCTCATCCGGAAAAATACAAGAGCCTTGTTGTCAGGGTTGCGGGTTACAGCGCGCTTTTCACAACGCTTTCGAGGTCACTCCAGGACGATATAATTAACAGAACGGAACAGATGAATTTTTAAACTCAAAAAGGCGGAAAATTTATGAATTGGTATGATGAAATAAAGGGCAGGATATTTAATATTCAAAGGTTTTCCATACATGACGGACCGGGCGTAAGGACGATAGTCTTTTTAAAAGGCTGCGTCCTCAGATGCCGCTGGTGCTGCAACCCGGAATCTCAGAGCCGTGAAATCGAAACAATGGTTTCAGACGGAAAAGCAAAAACGGTTGGGCAGGATATAACTGTGAGAGAGGTTATGCAGGAGGTTATACGTGATATGCCTTACTATCGCCGTTCGGGCGGCGGACTGACGCTTTCGGGCGGTGAGTGCCTGTGTCAGGCGGATTTCTCGGCGGCGCTTCTTGCGGCAGCAAAAGATATGGGTATAAACACAGCCATAGAATCCACCGCTTGTATGGAATTTGACGTAATAGAAAAGCTTTTGCCGTATCTTGATTTGTATCTTATGGATATAAAACATATGAACAGTGAAAAGCATAAGGAATTTACAAAGCGTGACAACAAGCTTATTTTGGAAAATGCCGCAAAGCTTGCCGTAAAAGCAAAAAAGTTGATTATTCGTGTGCCTGTTGTTCCGACTTTCAATGATACGGAAGAAGAAATCGGTGATATTGCCCGTTTTGCGGCGGGACTTCCGAATGTAAAGGAAATACATCTTTTGCCGTATCACAGGCTTGGACAGGGTAAATACGAAGGTCTCGGAAGGGAATACAGTTTAAAAAATATTGAGCCGCCAAATAGGGAGCATATGGAAAGGCTTGCCCGTGCCGCGGAAAAGACAGGACTTTACGTGCAGATTGGCGGATAGAAAGGATTGATTGTATTGGCAGAGCTTAACGATATATTATCGGGTAGTGATAAAGTTAGGATAATTCAGGAGCTTGTACCCGGTAAGCAGATTACAATAGCGCACATAATCGCCAATCCCGATGAAATTCTGTATAAAAAGCTTGGGCTTGACCCGGCAGTTGATTACTCTAAAAGCGCGATAGGCATTGTTACTATGTCACCGGCGGAAACGGCGATTATTGCGGGAGATATCGCAATCAAGACATCGGGCGCGGAGCTTGGCTTTGTTGACAGGTTCAGCGGAACGCTTATTATAACGGGCAGTGTTTCGGAGGTTGAAGCGGCGCTTATATCGCTTACCGACTATTGTAAAAACAAGCTTGGCTTTACCGTTTGCGACATTACAAAAACATAAGTCAAACTGTGTTTTTTTATGTGATAAACAGAGAAAGCGGGCTTAAAAATTGATAAACAAAGATTTTTAAGCCATAAATCAAAAATAATCAGATAAAAAAACAGAAAAAAACAGAAAAAACTATTGACAAAACAACATTTTAGTGATAAAATTTATATGTAAAAAATATGAACAAATATATAAAATAAGAAGGAGAAATGTAAAATGGTATCGGAATACGAAATCAAGAAACAAATCTGCGACATCGGCAAGAGAATTTATAACAGAGGTATGGTTGCCGCAAACGATGGTAATATCTCGGTTAAAATTTCCGATAATGAGTTTCTTTGCACACCGACAGGCGTAAGCAAAGGCTTTATGACACCGGAGTATATCTGCAAGGTTGACGCGGAAGGTAAGGTTATTCAGGCAAACCCCGGTTTTAAGCCCTCATCGGAAATAAAGATGCATATGAGAGTTTACAAAAAAAGACCGGACGTTAATTCGGTTGTTCACGCTCATCCGAGCTATGCGACAGCATTCGCGATTGCGGGTATTCCGCTCACACAGCCGATTATGCCCGAAGCGGTTATCGCTCTCGGCTGCGTTCCGATTGCGCCCTACGGCACACCTTCAACAGAAGAAATCCCCGACGCGGTAGAAAAATACTTACAGCATTTTGACGCTGTGCTTCTTGAAAATCACGGCGCGCTTTCATATTCGGATTCACTGCTTAACGCTTATCATAAAATGGAATCGCTTGAGTTTTACGCGGAGCTTCTTTACAAGGCAAATCAGCTCGGCGGTCCGAAAGAGCTTTCAAAAAACCAGGTTGAAAGACTTTACGAAATAAGACGTCAGTTCGGGCTTAAAGGAAAGCATCCGGCGGATGTTTGCCTTAACGCGAAAGACGGAAAAGCAAGCTGTCACGGCTGCGGCGGTTCGTGTAAAAGTGCGGGCGGAGATATAAGCTCCGATGTGATTTCGGCAATAACACGTAAGGTTATAGAGCAGCTCGGCAAGTAAAATGGACAGAAGCGAAATTGAAAAAATCGTAAGCAGTGTTATAAAAGAAAGCTTTATGAAGGCGGATATAAAAGAGATTGGTCTTAAGCTCGCAAAAAAGCTTGCGGAGAAAATTGAGAAAAAAGCAGCCGAAATAGGAGTTAGGCCTGTTGTTGCAATAACAAATCCCGGCGCAAGACCTGTTTTGGTCGAATGTACGGACGACTCTTACATAGCAAGCTACGATATAGCGTTAAATAAGGCATTTACCTCGGTCGCGCTTAAAATGCCGACAAAGAAGCTTAAAGGGCTGGCGCAGCCCGGAGAGCCGCTTTACGGGATTCAGTTTACAAACGGCGGACAAATTGTGGTTTTCGGAGGCGGAGTTCCGCTTATTTACGGCGGTAAAATAATCGGCGGGCTCGGTGTTTCAGGCGGTTCTGAGGAACAGGATACTTTTCTTGCGGATTACGGAGCTGAAATGCTTGACGAGGTGGTAGATACGCTATGAGTAAGAAAATTCTTGTTATAGCGGATAAAAACTCTGACCTTAAAAAGCTTGCGAAAAACGCGGAGGAGCTTAAAAAAAACGGCGCGATAATTGCGGCGGACAATACAGCGGATGAGCTTCTTTATTATATAATCGAAGAAGGAGCGGCGGCGCTGTCCCGTAGCGAACAAAATAAAAATATACCGGAGTCTGAAGGGAAATATTTTGCGGCAATAATTTATAAAAATCATCAGCTTATGCGCAAAAACCCGGAAGATATTTTGCGCATAGTGCGCGCGGGCAAGGCGGCACAGGCAAAAGAGCTTGCGAAAAGTCTTACACAGTTTGATGAGATTATACCGGCAGAACTCTGGCTAAAAGATAGGAGAGATAAAATGGATATCAGTTCAAAAGAGATAGAAGATATCGTGCGCAATGTGTTAAACGGTCTCGGAAATGAAACCTCACGGGTAAGAGCTGCAAGTTCTGAGGTTCCGGGTACGGCGCATGTTGCGATGCTTACTTCGCTTGAACATTTTGACGTTAAAGAATTTCCGATGCCGCCTGTCGGCGATGATGATGTTCTTGTTAAGGTTGAAGGCTGCGGAGTTTGCGGCACGGATGCTCATGAATTTAAACGCGACCCGTTCGGGCTTATTCCGGTCGCGCTCGGACATGAGGGTACGGGCGAAATTGTGAAAATGGGAAAGAATGTCAAGAAGGACAGCGCGGGCAAACCGCTTAATATCGGTGATAAGGTTGTTACCTGTATGATATTTAAAGATAATCCCGATATCACAATGTTCGACCTTAACAAGCAAAATGTAGGCGGCGCGGACGTTTACGGGCTTTTACCCGACGACGATGTGCATTTAAACGGCTGGTTCTCGGATTACATACTTGTAAGAGGCGGTTCAACAATATTTAACGTAAGCGACCTTGACCTTGATTCAAGAATACTTATTGAGCCGTGTGCGGTACTTATTCACGCTGTTGAGCGCGCGAAAACAACCGGAATACTCCGCTTTAACAGCAGAGTCGCGGTGCAGGGCTGCGGACCGATAGGACTTATATGCATAGCGGTTTTAAGAACTATGGGCATTGAAAATATTGTTGCTGTTGACGGTGATGAAAACAGACTTGCGTTCGCGAAAAGAATGGGAGCCGGCGAAACGGTAAACTTCACAAAGTTTGATGGTGCCGAGGCTCTTGCGGAAGGCGTTAAAAAAGCGTTTGGCGGTTATTTTGCCGATTTCGCGTTCCAGTGTACGGGTTCGCCTGTCGCACACGCGAACATTTATAAATTTATAAGAAACGGCGGCGGACTTTGCGAGCTTGGTTTCTTTATAAACGGCGGAGACGCGACAATAAATCCGCACTTTGATATTTGCTCAAAAGAAATAACGACGGTAGGTTCATGGGTATATACGCTTCGCGATTACGCGACGACCTTTGATTTTCTTAAACGCGCAAAGGGTATCGGGCTTCCGATGAGCGAGCTTATCACACATAAGTTCCCGCTTGAAAAAATAAACGAAACGCTTAAAACAAACCTTAACCGTGAAGGTATAAAAATTGCGATAGTCAATGAATAAAAATTAAAAATAAAAAAATT